>CAZWXI010000004.1:0-80747 GCA_964637845.1 uncultured Hyphomicrobiales bacterium
TTCCGGAATGATAGAGGGTAAAATCATCTATGAAACTGACATTATACAAGGTCCGTTGTCCGATTTCAATGTTTATATCGAAGGTATTGACATTAAGCATTATTCGAAAGCGGGTGTATTTGGCGATGGTTCTTATTTCGGTAATGGGTTACCACCTGGTAAGTATAGGGTTTATCCAGCAAAATACGCTCTCGATAGGCTAAAATGTAAGTCTGAACCTGAATATAGAGAAATTGAAATATCCGACAATCCCGTAGGGGATGTAGTTTTTAATATATCGTTTAAGTTACTAAAATAGGTCGTAAGTATAGCTTCAATTTTTCATATGTACGACAGGAAATTTTAGTATGAATCGCGTTCCCTTGCCGTATTGCGACTCGAACAATATCTCACCTCCCAAGAGTTCCATTATATTGCGTGTTATTGTCAATCCCAGTCCTGTTGTGAGCTCGCGATTTGTCGGTTGCGAGGAAAGTCGTACGAATTTACCGAAAAGCAATGAGACTTCGGATTCTTTAATCCCGGGACCTTCATCCTCGACTTCGAAGATTATTCTTGGTTTCATGGCAATGTTTAAACTCTCGGAATATGCCTTGATTGTGATTTTTTTATCAAATTGAGAGAACTTTACTGCGTTGGAAATCAGGTTGTCAACACATTCCTTGAGTAAATTGTAATCTTGATAAATTTCGGGGTCTTTGATTTTGTTGATAACGATAAGTTCAATGTTTTTCAGTTTTGCCAATTCCCTGAAATACTTCACTGATTCATCCATTAAGTAATTAAAATTCATCTCAGCCAAGTAAGGTGCAACAGACTTCGATTCGAGTTTGGTAATCAATGATAGATTAGAAAGAACTTTGTACATCATGTCTCCGGTAATGGAAATATCATTACAGTATTTCGAGTTTCTCACTATTTGAAAACTTATCGAAACGTTCCAAGAGCAATTTATTGAAACCTTGAATTACGACAAGTGAATTCTTTAAATCATGAGTAGCAATTGACAGGAATTCTTTCAAATCGTTATTGAGCGATTCTACAATAAGCTTTTGCTTTTTAATTAAATCACGTGAAGCTTTTAATTCAAGATTATTCTTTACTCGGACTTGTAATTCATCTTGCTTGAATGGTTTCGTAATGTAATCAACTGCACCAATTCTAAATGCTTTGACTATATCCTCGATTTGCGATTTCCCCGATAGAAAAATTATCGGAATGTCTTGCAACGCCTCAATTGCTTTGATTTGGCGGCAAACTTCAAATCCATCCATTCCGGGCATAAGAATATCCAGCAATATCAAATCCGGCTCCAAAGATTTAGCCAATTTGATTCCTTCGCTGCCGGAAACTGATACTGCTTTCCTATATTCAGGAAATATATCGCAGAGGAAGTGCAAATTGTCTTTACTATCGTCTATTATCAATATAAGCGGTTTGTATCCGCTGTTGAAATCTTGCATTCAATTGCCTTGTTGTTGATAAGCAAATATAATCAAAAGAATACTCTTGTGTAAGCAAAATCAAACTATTTTATTAAAGAAATAACAATAATTTGCAGATAATTATGTTCAATTATCATGTATAATAGATTATTTATTCACTCACTTGCTTATACTATTCAAACAATCAGTTATTTAACTACTATTTCCAATCATAGTGGTCATTTATTCATTGAAATCATATTGTTAATTCCCCGGATATTTGAATTTTGTACTCGAGAGAAGGTAAATTTGATACCCTTGCCCCGGGAGCATATCACCTATCATATTAATTTCAAAAGCAGGAAAAAACACATTTCCTAAATTGTCCTTTGCAATTACAAGGGTGCCATTTTGGGTTAATGATGCTAATGCGATTTCAATGTCCATAGAATTATCACGTAGGTATGCCAACATATTCCATCCTGCAGTCAACGCAATTTCATCAATTTGTGGATTTGATTTAGCACCTTCGATTTCTAAGGTTGTTGCTCTATTCGTGTAAATCTGGTATGCTTCTTCGTACTTCCAATTTCCGATATCATTTATCCCGAATTCCGGAAAGTATATTTGACCCAAATTATTCTTTACAATAACGATGTTATTCACTATCGGTAATAATACGTCTTCCATATCAATATTGACCAATCGAATATAGGTTGAAATCATATTCCATCCCGTATTTAACTTAATTAAGTGCTTTTCAGGTAATGTTTTAACTTGAAGAATATCAGAATACCCAGATAATTGTTCAAAATTTTCTGCCATAACCCTGAAATAATAGTATGTAGCGGGATTTAAGTGATTGCCTATATCCGTATAAAACAAATTGCTGCCATAATAAATTAGCTTATACGGACCATCAGCACTATCAGATCTAAATAATTTATAATTCAATGCTTGCTCAACCTCGTTCCATCCAAGGTTAATTTGCTGTTTCCCAATTAAGCTTGCACTTAAATTAATAGGTGTATTTAATCCATAATGAAATAATGTATCGAACATGATTCTACAATGACCATCTCCAACGTAAGATGTTGATTTGTCTAACATTAAAGTATCTGAATTTGGTATATTGAATACTGTCTTTCCGCTCCCGTCACCATAAAAACTTGAATATAGATAATTTAAAACAGTGTCCGCATCGTTTAATTTAAATTTAGCAAGAGATAAACCGTCGCCATAAAAACTTGAATATAGATAATTTAAAACAGTGTCCGCATCGTTTAATTTAAATTTAGCAAGAGATAAACCGTCGCCATAAAAACTCGATTTAATACGCGTAATATTTGTATCTGCATCAGTTATAATCAACTTAATCGAGTTAAATCCATCATATATCCCTCCCTCGAATTGGCTATATATTCTAGTGCAACTAATCAAACCAAGAAGAATGCATATTACAAAACTTTTCATATGTGCCTCGGTAAATCAATTTTCATATCTTACGCAACGAAAACCATTACCACTGCCACGGGCATTGTAAGCATTTTGAGCAACCTGCCGTGCTGAAACAGTCCAATAATTAATAGCTAGCATATGATTATATGTCCAGTCACCGCCCCTTTGCCCTGCGGCTGCAAAATTTTCAAACTGCCAGTCGTTAAGATTTTTGAAACTTCTGCCATCTATATTTCCAAAAGATATACATCCTTCCCAAAGATTACCGCTCATTTCCATTATACCCCAATATGTTGCCCCGGCATTCTTTCGTTGTCCCGCACTTATTTCTGCAAATACTCCAACTCTAAGAGGCCCTGCAAGATTACCCGATTGATGTCCAAAGTGGCAGTTTCCTCCAAGCACATTTTCGTTACCACACCCCACATTTCCACGCCCATAAGATTGAGAACGAACATTGTCACCCCAAGCATATTCTGATGCAACGTAATTTGCCGGGCCTCTACATGCTTTTTCGTATTCAAGCTCAGTCATTGGACGTAAACCAGCCCAAGCGGCATAATATAACCCATCTTGAAATTTTAAATAATTACAAGCAATGTTCTGACCGTCACATTCCTCATTTGGAATTCCATTACCATTGTAATCACAATAGAAAACCACAGGTAAATTAGCATCTATTTCAGAATTGCACCTTATTGCATTATGATTTGTAATTGTTTGAGTACCACTCATGACATATCTGTTCACAATCGAAGTTTTTCCGATAATGTCGGTAGTAATCCTTGCCGCTTGCTGTGCACGCGTCAATGTATTAAGGAAATCAACGTATTGCTCCTGAGAAATTTCATATTTCATGCAATAAAATGCCCGGTAGCCGGTGGGGTAGTCCGGGTTATCAATTATGCCATCGTTATTCCAGTCAATACCGTTCAAACCGTGAACCGATATGCCTGTATTTACAAGATTATTATCACCACTGATTGCCCTGACTTTCACTGTCTCATCGGAAATCAAAACAGGAACATCGCTATCGAAAGCCCTAAATCTTTCCGAAGAAGAATTGTCTCCAAGATAAAAGCTCCCTGCTTTGACATAACACATTTCAATGGCAAATACAGCAACTCGCATTACGTCTAATTTTAAGTCATCTTTTAGGAAATCGTTACCATAATTCCATCGTAATCTTACCGCATCAGAACCAAAATCACCTTTACCTTCACCCGAGCGATAGAAAAACACACCTTTCGTATCATTTGCGGCTTTAATCGTTGCATCAGAGCCGGCTGAACCCGTATTATGTGACGATGAACTTGAATTTAATGAAGCATGGTGCCATTCCCCGGTCCCTGTTCGTTGGTATTTTACAAAAATCCACGCGGCATCCCAGTTGACGTCATTCCGCCATGAATTTTTCCAATTGATGTCGAATTCCACATAGACATACTTTTCGGTAATGTCCTGCCCGTAAAGCACAGCATTAGCTATTTGAATATCGTTTGCGTAGGCATTGAGAACACCGATTAACGCAAACAAAATTATCAAAGACTTATTCATTTCTTACCTCAAATTTTTGTTAAAAATTTAGTAAATCAATATAAAAAGCAATTACCTACCAATCAAAAGTAATCAATATATACTCCTAATGCAAATTAATTTTCTAAGAATGGATTAAGCAGGTTAATACTGAATCTGTACGGAGATGTGAAAGCTCAATCTTACGTTTTTTTTTGTCATAGAGCCGTATAATATCACGTATACTTTTGTTTTCATATTTGTAGGGGAATTTGAATTTGTTCTCTTTTATGTTGGATATCAAATTCTAAGTGACTTAACACGCGAGAACCAAGAGAAGTTAGCACAACTCTATCGTAAAAACCTTTGGTTTTAATTTTCTCTACTAATTCTAATTCAAGACAATGATTACATGTAAATTGTAACCAATCAGCTACAGTTCCTTCAGAATAATTCATTTTTAAAAAATTATTAATTAAATTTAATTTAGTTTTATTATCAAAATATCTTCCTTTCGGTATACAATCGTCATATGTGAGTGCTATAAATTTCAAAAAATAATAAATATTAATTTTACTTTTCTTTTCATAAAAGTTTCCATTTAATAAAGATTGAATGAGTATGCGTTTTTGTTCGATGCTCAAATCAATTTTTTTTAAATTGTGAATGATCTGATGGGCATTAATATTGTCTCTAAAAATTATCCCATAATCAGTTAAAATATAATTTTGTTCGTCTTTATATATTAAATCAAAATAATTTGCACCATAAAAAATTACATTGAATGTTGATCTAGATTTATTGGTAGATAGTACATCAAAGAAATCCCTAAAGTCATTTATATTTAATTTATCAGACTTTTTCAAATAAAATGGTACAAAAAGCCTATTGAAACAGGATAAATGGGTTAAATTCATAGCTACAGGTTTTGATAAAGGTACACCAATATTAATAAGCGCTTTCTGGATTTCTTTTTCGTACAATTCTTTTACGATACCTAAGTCGTATAAAAAGTATCTAATGTTTAATTCATTGCATAATACAGTTATTTCTTCTTGGTATTGACGCTTGGTTTGGTTTGCATATAAAATACATGTCAAATGGGTGTCAGTTGAGTTAAACCTGATGTTCTGATATTGTTTTGTTTGTTCTATACAGTAAGATAGTTTTGCCCGACTATCTATTATGGTCTCTAACTCTGTAATAAGGAATCCATCTCTTTTAATCTTATGGGCAAAATCGATTCTACCATAATCTGTTGTAAATTGTTGACAAATTTTTGACTCTAATGGTAAATCTATACAAGATTGTAAATAATTCTTTTCTCTTAATAAAGTCCATTCTACTAAATGTTCATTCATAATTTATAAACATTTTGTTGATACATATTTTCCATCAAATGATATTGATATCGATAAAACTGAATGCATCTTTGAACCAACTCTTCAGGCAATTTCTTCATTATATCGATACAATCACCGCAGAAAAGTTGGTTTATAAAAGCATCATGGTTTAACATATTTATCGGAGTATCAAGTATGCTGTTAGTTGTATCGCTCATTATATTAACAATTTGCGTTTTAGTAAAATTTAAACGTTATGTATAGAAAGAAACCATAGAAAGTCAATTCCATCACGCATTACTTTTCCTCATCTCTTCCACTTTTCTTTTTACAAACTTATTGCTTTTCAACCAAAATTCAAAGGAAAAAGTATAAAAAGTAAGCCATTCCTTGCAGGGGCGCAAGAAATGGCTTGAGTGTGTTATATTGTTATATTTTAGCCGGTGGCTTTTTCTAATTTTTTCATAATCGAGAATATGAAAAGTGCTGAGATGAGACAACACACTACGAATACGCCCCATACCTGCCAGACTTCGATTCTTATCCATAAGAATGAACCGACAAAAAGTAATTGATTGCCTAATGCCGTGGCTCCAAGCCAGCCGCCTTGCATTAACCCTTGGAACCGCGGCGGCGCTACTTTTGATACGAATGATATACCCATCGGGCTCAAGAATAGTTCGGCTATTGTTAATATCAAGTATGTATTGATAAGCAAATATGCCGAGACGCGTTCGGGTGTTGCTTGACCTGCCAAATCCGAAGGCGATGCAAGTCCCAAGGAGCCGACGAGTAAAAGCATGAATGCAAATGCTGCTAATATCATACCGAAACCGATTTTACGCGGTGTAGAAGGCTCGGCATTGCGTTTTTTGAGCCATCCGAAAAGCCATACAACAACAGGTGTCAAAAATACGATGAATATCGGATTGAACTGTTGAAATAGTTCAGGTTCAACTACATTTGCTTCACCATATGTACCGTACATATAATATGCAATTGCAATACCTGCAACCGTGAGTATGCCCCCGATAATTCTGTGCTTAGTTGCCGAGTTTTTCTTCACAAGAAACACAAACCCGAGTATTGCAGCAATTATTGGCAGAAATCCGCGTAAATCAAAGAATAGGTAACTAAATGCATCAACGGTCTTTTCGGTATAATCACGAGCGAAGTACGTTAGCGTTAATCCATTTTGGTGGAATGACATCCAGAAGAATATTACCACGAGGAATACTAAACCCAGAGCGATAAGGCGTTGACGTTCTTCTGCGGGCGCCATTTCGATTTTAGTTTCGCCTTTCGCAACTTGTTCTTTTCTGTCGGGCAATTTACTTTTAAAGAAAATATAAACTACAAGCGAGACAATCATTGCGGCGGCAGCTACGCCAAAAGCATAATTATAACCGACAGCGAAAACATCTATGTAGTTTTGGGCAAAGACAGCCAAATCGGTAATTTGATGTGTTGTTGCGTTCGATGCCAATTCAGCGAATTGAACCATGTCAACTTGTTGACCGTTTATTACTTTGTGGCAAAGTGCAGGCAAATCGGCATCGTAGGAATAACCTTGAGCTGACAAGAACCAGTTCCGGATTCCATTAGCGGCACTCGGTGCGAAGAAAGCTCCAATGTTGATACCCATATAAAATATGCTGAATGCGGAGTCGCGAAGATGCGAATATTGCGGAGCGTCGTACATCTGACCGACAAGAGCTTGGAGATTGCCTTTAAATAAGCCATTACCTAAAGAAATGGTAAACAAACCGACTAAAGTCAGAGTTAGTCCCATTCCGGGAGTTGCCATCAAGGCATAGCCAACGAACATAATTACAATACCGATTAATATTATTCCCTTGTAGTTTTGCGTGCGGTCTGCCAAGAAACCGCCAACTAATGCCAAGGCATATATTAATGTGTAGAACACACTGTAAATTATGCCTGCATCATCTGCGGCTAAACCAAATTTTGCTTGGAGGAATAATACAAGAATTGCCATCATTGTGTAGAAACCAAACCGTTCGCCCATGTTGGCAAAGAAGGCGACGATGAGACCTTTCGGATGATTTTTGAACATATAACCTCACATTTTTATTACGAAATTTTACGATTGTCAAATACCAAAAACATAAAATTAAGAAAAATTAGCCACATGTCGCTAACATTTCTTTATTTTTCATTAATATTGTAAAAGTAAATGAGGGGTGCGAAGGTATTATGTCCCGTTGAGCCTGTCTCCGGCATCACCCAAACCGGGGACGATATATTTTTGGTCGTTTAGACCACGGTCAATAGCTGTGGTATAAATAGGTATTTCGGGGTATTCGGACATTATTTTCTCAATACCTTCAGGAGCCGAAATAACTGATACAATATTAATATTGTTTGCGCCCTCGAGTTTGAGTCGTGAAATTGCCGATAAGAGTGAACCACCTGTTGCAAGCATGATTTCAAGCAAATATATTGAAGTATCAGGCGATATATCAGGTATGCTGAAATAATATTCTTCGCCCGTGAATGTAGTCTCGTTGCGCTTGATTCCGATATAACCAACTTCGGCTTGAGGATATAAGTTTAAAAAAGGATGAAGCAATCCAAGTCCTGCACGCAAAATTGGTATGAAGACTACTTTTGTTGATATTTCAACTCCGCTTGTAGTTTCAAGAGGTGTTTCAACTTCAATGTCTCGAGTCGGTAGTTTTTTCAGCACTTCGTATGCCATACAAGATGCAATACTTTCAACGGTTCTACGAAAAAGCTCGGAGCTTGTTCGTTTGTCTCTGAGTTTGGTCAACTCAGATTGAATAATTGGGTGTTGAAGTAATTGTATCATAAACTAAAAAACGGTGGATACCACATAATATTTAATCTCGGTATTGAGAAGAATGTTTTTGTTTCAGTATCCCTATCGAAATTTGGATGTCCCTGATTAAATCTCGGGTCAAAGTTTCTATCAGTTTTGCCAAGCATGAAATCAAGTTTCCATTCGGCTTGAATAGCAAATAAACCAGCACCTCCGACTGGTAAATTGATAAAAAATCCGAGACCTGCATTGATACCAATTTTGTTTGAATTGTCAACTTCACCACCTGATAGACCATATTGATTAAGCAAAATTGATGGCCCTACCATTCCGTAAAAATTAATCTTATTCCGAGGATTAATTAAAAAATGTGCAGTAAATTCAATTTGTTGATGGATGTTCTCTTTTATATCGGGAAATTTCTCAACCAGTTTATCATTTTTGGCGTAAAGATATGTTGCTGATAACACTAAAAAATCGAACGGAGATGCTTGGATTGTACCACCTATAGCTATCAGACCTTCATATGATACGTCTTGCGGGTCGGGTTTGTAAGATTCAACAATTGTATTGGTGCCCAGGGTGAAACCGATGCCGAGAGTTTTCTTGAAATGATTGTAGGGTTTTTCTCGATAGGCATGACGTGGTGCGTCCTCGTCGTTTTCATCATGATCTAGGTTTTGAGCAAAACTTAGAGCCATGCTCGTAGAAATTAATATTATTACGATTAATGATAAATTGAAAAACTTCTTAGCATTCTTAGTTGTCATATCTATTACCTCATGTATAGTTAATGATTTTAGTTCAGCGACTTTCTCGGCTACGTACTTGACGAATTTGGGCTCATTTCGTTTTCCTCTATATGGAACGGGCGTCATATATGGTGAATCTGTCTCCAACATAAATCTGTCATTTGGCACGTTCAACAATGCTTCATGTGAATCAAACTTTTTAAATGTGACATTACCCGTAAACGATACATAAAGTCCCAAATTCAAAGCATGGGCTAAATACTCTTTATTGCCGTAAAAACAATGTAGGACACCACGCAATGTGCCGTCTTGCTCATCTTCGTATATCCGCAGTAAGTCATTTTCGGAGCTACGATTATGAATTATTACCGGTAGGTTCAACTCTTTGGCAATTTGGAGTTGGCGACGAAACACTTTTGTTTGTGCATCAATCGGAGAGAAATCATAATAATAATCAAGCCCTATTTCGCCAATTGCGACGACTTTTTCCTTGTTTGAATACTCGTAAATTTTTTTGAAATCTTGTTCGGACACATTCGCAGAATTGTGCGGATGAATTCCGATTGCCGCATAAATATTATCATATATTCTTGTAGCTGACAAAGTCGAGTCAAATCGCCCGGGTTCAACAGCGGGAATTATCATAGCTTCTATGCCTTCATCGAAACTGCGATAAATGACTTCGGTTCTGTCTGCATCAAATTCTTCAGCGTCTATATGTGCGTGCGTATCAATCATGAGCCGTTTATTATGCTTGAAGTTTTTGTAAATCAGCAATGATTCTGTCAACATGTCCTTGAACTTTGACATTATCATATACTTTTGCAATTTTGCCATTTGGAGAAATTATATACGTGGTTCTGATTACTCCTACATATTTTTTCCCGCACATGGATTTTTCACCTAAAATATTGTAACGTTTGCATATTTCATTATCGGGGTCGGGTATGAGTAGAAAATTCAGATTATACTTTGATTTAAATCTGTCATGAGAATTAGTGCTGTCTGGGCTTACACCTACAACGACCGCTTCGAGTGAGGTCAACCTTTCCATATTATCTCTGAAGTCACAAGCCTCCATTGTACAACCCGGTGTATCATCTTTCGGATAGAAGTACAATATAACCCATTTCCCTATTTGTTCACTCAATTTGAATTCATTCCCATCGCCTAACTTCGATGTGAAATCGGGGGCTTCTGTGTCTATTTTTAACGGCATAATTATTTCTTTATATTACCTTAAATAAATTAATCATTTCTTGTTTCGACCGCACCAAACTCCACAATAAGCGAAAGTTCAATAGGGTCAAGCTCATCTGTATGAGCAGAATTATTAATAGACGAAACAAGTTCGATTGTGTTTTGTGTTTCTTGCTTGCTTTTCGGTTTATCTAAAGCAGTTTCGATACTAAAGTCTAAGTTATATTCCTTAAACAGATAACTTTCAATTGCTTTTGTCTGTGATGTAGTAAATTGATAATGAAAATCGTTATCAAAAGTCAAAATCAATTTTTTGTCGAAAATTTCAACTTTAGCATTTGAAAGTGCTTTGGAATATCCCTTCTCATTCATACCTTGAGAATTAATTATTTTTTCCCAATCTCGGCGTAATTCATATCTTGGTACAGCCACTACAGCAGGAACTTTCGCCATGCTCGGTGATTGAGGTAAGTTGTGTAGTTTTGCATATGTAATGGTATTTTCTTGTACTTGCGGAGTAATCGAAGCTTCCTTTGATTCAGAATTACTTATTTCGGCCACTCTATCTAATCCATCCAACTTTTTTATTTCTTCCAACAACTCCTCAATCTCAGCAATGGTATCCATAGATGCTAATTTGCATAATGCCAATTCAAACTTTACGCGCGGTTGTTTTGCGAAGCGAATTTCATTCTCGGCATTAGCGACTAAATTCATTATTCTTATCAAGTCATTTCGTCTGTATTTGGCAGCTTCTTCTTGATATAATTGTTTGATTTCGGAAGCTGATTCAACTAAGTCTTGAGATTTTGTCACAACAATTGTCAGCAGATTTCTGTAATGCTCGAGCAAACCCGAAAGCGTTTCCTGTAAATCGAATCCTTTGTTGAGTATTTCGTTGGCAATGAAAAACATTTCGGCTGTGTTTTTATTCAATGCGGCACGAGATATACGAAAGTAAAACTCATCATCAATCAAACTCAATGAATCAACCGTAGCATGGAATTCAACATTTTTACCGCAAAATGCGATTACTTGATCGAAAATACTTTGCGAATCACGCATTGAGCCGTCTGCGCGTTTAGCTATTAACATCAATGATTTCTCATCAATAACAACATTTTCACGTCCGGCAATATATTTTAGTCGTGATACAATTTCAGCAGTTTCCATTCTGCGAAAATCATATCGCTGGCAACGGCTCGCGATTGTTGGTAATACTTTGTGTGATTCAGTTGTTGCAAAAACAAACATAAGATGAGGCGGCGGTTCTTCCAAGGTTTTAAGTAATGCGTTGAAAGCCGCGGAAGATAACATGTGAACTTCATCAATTACATACATTTTGTATTTCCCGTGCGATGGCGGATATTTTGCGTTTTCTCGTAGTTTGCGAACGTCATCAACGCTGTTGTTTGAAGCGCCGTCAATCTCGATAATGTCAACTGAGCGTCCTTCAAGTACTGCTTTACAATTTATGCACTTATTGCAGGGTTCGGTATCATTCGGTTCAAGACAATTCACTGCACGGGCGAGAATCCTTGCGGTTGTGGTCTTGCCCACACCTCGAGGACCGCAAAATAAATAAGCATGGTGTAGCCGTCCGGATTGTAGGGCATTTTTCAGCGTTTGCGTAATGTGATTTTGTCCTATGACATCACCAAACCTCAAAGGTCGCCATTTTCGAGCAGTTACAATATAGTTTTCATTACCAATTACTGTTAAGTTATCTTCCACTTCACAATTAAAATATGTAGATAATAATTTCGCAAAATAAAAATATTGATTTATTTGAGCATAAAAAATTGTAAACTTTTTTTCCTCCAGTCGAATTTCATTGGCACGATAAATGATATGTCGCATATGTAAAATTTATTATTGAAACAGAAAAACGTAAGATTATGAACACGGTAACAAATTCAATTACGGAAGCAGACAGAAAAATAATCAGAAACTTAAAAGAGAAAAGCAAAATTGAATTTAACAGAGCATTATTCGATGAAGCAGTTGATAAAAGAAGCCGGCACCTCGAATTAATCGAAGATGAAGTTGACCTCAACAAGATGCTCGTAAAAAAGCCTAACACAACATTTCTAATCAAAGTGAAAGGTGACTCAATGATAAATTGCGGCATCGAAAACGCAGATTTATTGCTTGTTGATGCCTCGCTCGAACCCAAACATGGTGATGTTGTCGTAGCATCAATTAATGATAAAATTTTAGTTAAAAAATTGAACTACTCATACCACGAGACGATGCTGTTGTCAGAGAATGAAGATTATATGCCCATAAAAGTTTGCTCGGGCGATAAATTTGATATATGGGGTGTTGCAATTATGGTGATCAAGGATAAAGCCTAAATATATATTTGAGAGGAAACGCCCCTTAAGACCCGTTCATCCCCCGGACGGGTTTTGTTTTAATACATCGCATACAAATTCGTCTATATAAAAATAGGAAAAATATGCAAGATTATAGAAAATTTCTCGTTCCCGCAAATATTTCGGGAATTCAAAACTTAGAATTAATCGCTCGCCTTGTGGTAGAAGGATTTATTACAGGTTTGCATCGTTCACCTTATCACGGTTTCAGCGTTGAATTTGCTGAACACAGACCTTATAGGCACGGAGACGAAACCAAAAATATTGACTGGCGAGTATATGCTCGCACAAATAAATATTATGTGAAGCAATATGAGGAAGAAACGAATCTGCGTGCAGTGCTTGCCGTTGACTCGAGCACATCAATGTCATATGCTTCAAAAGGCATGGTTTCAAAATACGAATATGCTATTTATCTTACTGCCGCTTTAAGCATGCTTATGATTAAACAAAGAGATGCCGTCGGGCTAGCAATGTACGATACAACAGTAAGAAAATTCCTACCTCCGAATTCTAAGCAATCTTATGTTACCGAAATTTTAAAAACATTATCAACACATATACCCTCAAATCAAACCGGCACATCGGACGCTCTTGATGCATTGGCAGAGCGAATTAAAAGACGCGGTCTTGTTGTCATTATGAGTGATTTCTTTGACACGCGTGATTCAGTCCTTAATGCATTAAAACATTTTAGACATCGGCATCATGAGGTGCTTGCCTTTCATATATTAGACCCACGCGAGATCGATTTCAAACTTGGCACAGGAGCTACATTTAAAGACATGGAAACCGGCGAAGAAATGATAACCCAACCACACCAAATTTGCGGTGCATATTCCGAAGCTGTCATGAATTTCATCAAAGACATAAAAAAAGAATGTTTCAACCATAATATTGACTATCAATTAATCGAAACATCCACACCTTTCGACAAAGCATTACGCGATTATATCACAAAACGCCGTAAAGTCTGATTATTTATACCCTCTCATCAGACTTGATTTTAAACCGGTTTCAACTCTTTCGACATCACGGAACCACGCTTCTTTAAGAATTATCCATACATCCGTCTCAGAAAGTGCTGAACCCTTTAACGTATTAACTAATAAATTAACAGAGTTAAGAGCGAATTCCAACGGAGTCGTACGGGCATCATCAATTATGCTTTCATGAACAACGACTTGACCGCCGTGGTTCAACGCATCATAGCATTTTTGGAGCAGTTTGACCGCATCCCATATCGAATATAAATTGAGAACATTCGATATAAAAATCAAATCATACCCTTTACCTAAATCATCTTCATTAAAATCCCCCGCAACCGGGATAATCTTATTTTCAAGTTCCTCATCAAAAATCATTTGCTTAGTGAATCTGATAACTTCGGGAAAGTCGAAGACATAAACTACCAAGTTGGGATTTAATTTAATGAACTGTTGGGCATAAGCTCCTTTACCGCCACCTAAATCTAATACTTTATGAACTTTTTTCAGTTCTATATGGCTCAATACCTCGGGGGCTTCAATTGACGCCCTCCAATTGGTTGAATTAGCGAAACTTTCAAGCCATTTTTCGTCCTTCTTTTGCAGTTCCGTATAATTAACGGGTTGCCCGGAACGAATAACCTGAATCAAATCGCTCCATGAATCCCAAAGACCTGCTATATGTTCGAGATTACCTAAATATTCAGGACTGCCGTGGACCAAATGCTTCATTGATGTTTCAGTATTTCTGTATTTCCTTTCGTGAAATTCCAAAAGTTCCATTCCGCAAACAGCATTCAACAAAGTCTCTGTGGCCCTTTTGTCTGTGTTGATTATTCTGCTTATTTCTTCGGCAGTAAGCGATTCATCGCCTATGACGCTGAAAATATCCAATTCACATGCTGTAAGAAGCACTTTGCTTTGCTGGAACGCAAGAGCTGTATCAATTATATAGTTTATATCGTTGCCTTTGCGTCGAGTTTGTAATTTTTTTACCATAATGATTACCTATGCATTATTGATTTCTCATTGTTTCGTTTTTTCATTTTATTAACTGTGAAATTACAAAACTTATTTATTAATGCCAAATATTATCCAAATTATTTTTTTTTCATTTAAAATATTGTCATTACATTAACTTTTGGTTCATTTTTTTCATAAATTTGTAGATATTATTTTTTACAATTTTAGAACATTATCGGAGAAATCCATGTCAAAAAACAAAAAAAGTGATTCAAAAGATTCCAAAAAAGGCAAATCACAGAAATATGTTTACTATTTCGGTGGTGATAAAGCCGACGGTACTGCTGAAATGAAGGGTTTATTGGGAGGAAAGGGCGCCAATCTTGCTGAAATGGTTAACATCGGTCTTCCTGTTCCCCCGGGATTTACAATCACAACTGAAGTATGCACTTATTACTACAAAAACAAACGCAACTATCCCAAACAACTTTCAAAGCAAGTCGAAAAAGCAATTTCCAAAATGGAAAAAGAAATGGGAGCCAAATTTGGCGACCCTAAAAATCCGCTTTTACTTTCCGTACGTTCGGGTGCGAGAGCTTCGATGCCCGGCATGATGGATACCGTATTGAATCTCGGACTTAACGATAACACAATCGTCGGTCTTATCGAACGTTCAGGCAACGAAAGATTTGCTTATGATTCCTATCGCCGTTTTGTAGCGATGTATGGCGATGTCGTTATGGGACTCAAACCTCAGGGTAAGGACGATATTGACCCGTTTGAAGAAATTTTAGAAGCGAAAAAGCATGCCAAAGGTATATCCCTCGATATTGAATTTACTGCACAAGATTTGAAAGAATTAGTCGCTGAATTCAAAGCCGCTATAAAGAATATCACGGGACAAGATTTTCCCGAAGACCCAATGGAACAGCTTTGGGGTTCAATAGGTGCCGTGTTCAATTCGTGGATGAACGAAAGAGCAATTGTATATCGTAAACTAAACAATATCCCCGAAGAATGGGGTACTGCAGTAAACATTCAAGCCATGGTATTCGGTAATCTTGGCGAAACCTCCGGTACCGGTGTTGCATTCACTCGCGATGCCGCTTCCGGCGAAGATATATTCTACGGTGAATTCCTCATGAACGCTCAAGGTGAAGACGTTGTTGCCGGCACAAGGACACCAAATCCAATAATTGAACTTGAAGCCATTGACCCGAAATCATACCAAAAACTTCTCGCAATACGTAAAAAACTAGAAAAACACTATCACGACATGCTCGACATTGAGTTCACGATACAAGAAGGGCACCTCTATATGCTCCAATGCCGCGTTGGCAAGCGCACTGCCATAGCGGCAATGAAAATCGCCGTTGATATGGTCAAAGAAAAACTCATCAAACCCGCAGAAGCCTTGATGCGCATAGACCCCGACCAGTTAAACCAACTTTTACGCCCTGTATTCGATTTGAAAGCAAAAAAGGAAGCCCTTGACAAAGGCGCCTTGCTTGCGAAAGGATTAAACGCAGGTCCAGGTGCTGCTACGGGCAAAGTAATTTTCAATGCAGAAGATGCAGTTGCTTGGAAAGCTAAAGGCGAAAACGTGATTTTAGTCCGTATCGAGACATCACCCGAAGATATTGCCGGGATGAATGCCGCCGAAGGTATTCTTACGGCTCGCGGTGGTATGACTTCGCATGCCGCTCTTGTCGCTCGGCAGATGGGTAAAGTTTGTGTTGCGGGCTGCGGTTCATTGATAGTTGACTATAAGACACGCAAATTTACTGTGGAAGGTAAGAATATCACAGTTAAAGAAGGCGATTACATCTCCATTGACGGTTCCACTGGCGAGGTACTTTCAGGCAATATTCCAACTAAACCAAGCGAAGTAATTGAAGTCTTGATTACAAAGACATTAGCCCCCCAAGATGCACCTACATATCAAATCTATAAACAAATCATGGACTGGGCTGATAAATATCGCACAATGAACGTACGCACAAATGCCGACCAACCCGACCAAAGCGAAAATGCTATTGCCTTCGGTGCAGAAGGCATCGGATTATGTCGTACTGAGCATATGTTCTTCGGTGAAGGCAAAATTCAACCCATGCGTGAGATGATTTTGGCTGAAAATACCGAAAACCGCAAGAAAGCATTAGCAAAATTATTGCCTTTGCAACGTGAAGATTTCGAAGGTATTTTCCGTGCTATGGACGGTAAACCCGTTACAATCAGAACTATTGACCCACCATTGCATGAATTTCTACCTCATGATGAAGCAGGACAAAAAGAAGTTGCCAAAGAACTAGGCATTACTCCGAAAGCTGTCAAAGAGAGAGTTGATTCTCTTCATGAATTCAATCCCATGCTGGGCTTCCGTGGGTGCCGTTTGGGATTGATATTCCCCGAAATTACCGAAATGCAGGCTCGTGCAATATTCGAGGCTACTGTCAATATAGCCAAAGAAGGTAAAAAAGTTCTCCCCGAAGTCATGATACCGCTCGTAGGTCACGTAAAAGAGCTTGCTCATCAGGAGCAAATAGTTCGTAAAGTTGCGGCTGAAGTAATGGAAGAAATGGGTACGGATTTTGATTATATGGTCGGTACAATGATAGAAATTCCTCGCGGTGCGATAACTGCTGCGGAAATTGCATCAGTTGCCGAGTTCTTCTCTTTTGGCACGAATGACTTGACGCAGACGACACTTGGCTTGAGCCGCGACGATGCGGGTAAATTCCTACCCGAATATGTCGCTCGCGAGATTTATAATGCTGACCCGTTTGTTTCAATTGACAAGAACGGTGTTGGCTTCCTCGTCAATCATGCGGTAAATGAAGGTCGGAAAGCACGTCCCAAAATAAAACTTGGTATATGCGGTGAGCACGGCGGGGACCCCACTTCGGTCGAATTCTGTCATTTTGCAGGATTAGACTACGTTTCTTGCTCGCCTTTCAGAGTGCCAATCGCTCGTTTGGCAGCGGCTCGTGCGGCTATACGCGAATCAATGGTAACCAAAACCAAGAAGAAAGCCACTAAGAAAGACAAAAAGTCTAAAAAATAAATTCACATCATTTGAAAATCATCCAATGTAAGTCGCAACATTGGATGATTTTTTTTTAATAAATTATTAATTTATATTTCATAAAAGCCCAAGTTCACTCATTTTTACGTCATTTTTTGACCTAAGTACTATTTTTTTTTGATTATTTTTTTATTTTTAGTTAACTTCGCATATTAGGATTGAACCTTTGTTCGACCTAAATTATGAATTTATGAATTTTTGAAATAACAGTACTAATAGTGGTTTTAACAAATTTTTTAACTTCGAACAAAAATAAAGGCTTTGTAAAAAGATATAATCAATTATTATTAACAAAAACAAATTTAGGGCTATATTATGAACAAATTGTTTACAAGGATTTTCCTTCTGGTAATTTTAGCTTTCGGGTTTGTTCCCGAAGCTAATTCAAAGGTAGAAATAGGTTCGACATCCTATAACACCCTTACGGATGCTTTCAGCGCAATTAACAATGGTACTCATACGGGTAGCATCGTTGCAAAAATCACAGACAATATTTCTGAAACTGCAAGAGCAGTACTTATGGCATCAGGGCAAGGCAATGCAAGTTACAACTCGATAGTCATCTATCCGACAGGCGATTACAAAATATCGGGTAATCAGGCAACTGCTCTTATCGAGCTTAGAGGTGCCGATAACGTTACTTTTGACGGTAGAAAGAATCAATCAGGTTCTGATAGAAATCTTACTATCGAGAATACATCAACTTCGACTCACTCAGTTATTTGGTTGGATAGTAATACTACCGGAGGCGGAGGAGCATCTAAAAATACTATTCGTAACGTCAATATTATTGGCGGTTCGACTACTGCCGGTTATGGTATAGTGCTTAGTGTAAGTACTTCATTGACAGGTGCTGGCGGGGGTAATGATGACAATACTATTATGTTTTGCGATTTCAAGAAGCTGCTTTTTGGCATTCGCGCTTATGGCGTATCATCTACTGTGCCTGTAAAAAACCTAAAAGTTAATAATAATAACTTCGGCTCATCCAGCGCAAGCGAAACAGTTACATCCTACGGTATATTTACATATTTTACTGATAATCTGGCATTACATAACAATGTATTTAAGGATATGGTATATACTTCGGCTATTTATTGTATTTATCACTATTATGGTAATAAGGATCAAATTTATAATAATACACTTGACAACTTTAGAAGCACAGGCTCAGTAGTTTACGGTATCATGAGTTATTATGGTAACGAGAATAAAATTTATAATAATTCTCTTACAAACTTCGTAGCCACGGTATCGGCTTGCTATCCTGTTTACTGTTTAAGTTCTCCTTATACTGAATTCTACAACAATAAAGTCGAAAATATGATTTCCGGGACAAGTGTTGTTTATGGTTTCTACATAAGTTCAGGTAACTATACAAAAGTGAATAATAACACTTTCAAGAATTTCCAAGCTCTAAGTAGTGCCGTTTACGGGGTCTTTCTCTCAAGTGCTCAATACTCTGAAGTAAACAACAATGTACTTGATAATCATATATCTGGCTCAACAACCTATCCAATATATTTATCAAGTTGTCAGTATTCGAAAGTTAATAATAATAGACTTACAAATATATTCCTGTCAAGTGCATCGAATAACTTTATATATGGCATAGGCATATTTTCAAGCCCATATACTGAATCATTGAATAATTATATTGACAATATGATAAATAATACATTATCAACTAATGCAGGTATATATGTAAGTAGTTCTCAATATGCCAAAATTAATAATAATCGCATTTCAAGACTTGTAAGTCAACAACTTTCATATGGAATATTTTTCACAACTGTCGCCGATGCTCAAGTAAACGGAAACGAAATTTTTGATATGACAGCTAACGGTACAAGCACAACCGGGGCATGGGGTATATTTATCACAGGTACATCGAGTAACACCGAAATAATTAATAACACTATTGCTTATGTTAGAACAACTCAGTCGAGTGCTTCCAGTACAACAAACAATCCGTTCGGTATTGCTATTTCTGGCGGTACAGGCTATAAGATTTGGTATAACAGTGTCCAACTATCAGGTAAACAAATTGCAACAGGCACGCAAGGTACTCTATCAGCATGTTTGATGATTTCATCAACTGCAGTAAATACATTCAACCTGCGGAACAATAATTTCTCCAATACTCTTGAAGGGCTTTCAGGCTCTAATTCATACGCGATTTATCTTGCCGGTACAGGCAACTTGACTAACTCAACCATGGATTATAACAACTATTATGTTGGCGGTCCCCATGGAATGCTTGGATTTTTAACTTCTAACAGAAATTCCATCAGCGATTGGAGAACAGCTACATCCAGAGAACAAAATTCGATGAGTATTCTCGTTCAGTTCAACTCCCATTTGAATAATTCACCCATACCCGGCTCGCAAATCATAGGAAAAGGTACTCCAATAAGCGATGTTATTTATGATATACTCGGTGAGCAACGCTCTAATACAACTCCAACCCCCGGAGCTTACGAGAAAGCCGCCGATATTCTGGGACCCGATATCGTATTTGATAAACTTACGATAACATCAAGTACAGCCAACAGGGTTATAACTGCAAGGATTACAGACTATACCGGAGTTAATAAAACAAATTCCGCCCCGAGATTGTATTATCGTGCAACAAAGAATAGCAATGCTTGGGTAGGCAACAATTCTAATCAAGATGGTTGGAAGTTTGCAACAGCTACAATTAGTGGCGACCAATACACATTTACACTTGATTACAATAGATTAAATGGTGGTATGGTAGTAGGCGATGTAATTGAATACTTCATTATAGCTCAAGACATTGCTCCGAAGCAAAATATTAGTGTATCACGCGGTTTCTTCTCTGTTACTCCGACAAGTACAGACCTGAACGCTCAGAATTTCCCCTTCTATGATGCAGATTCATACCGAACAGCACACCCAATAAAAGGCGAAATAAAAGTAGGTAGCGGGCAAGACTATGCAACACTCACTGACGACGGTGGTTTGTTTGAATATATGAACAAAAACATCATTACCGGTGAAGTAAACGTGCTTATTACAAGAGATTTAACTGAAACAGGTAAACACCAGTTAAGAAATATGTCATATGAAAATGGCAACTTTCATTACATAAACATAAGACCAAGCGAGGCTAAAACTAAGAAAATAACCGGAGCCATTGCCGGAAGTGCAGTTATATGGTTCTTGGGTGCAAATTATGTAAACCTTGACGGCAGTTTCGAGGGTGCAGGACGCTATCTGGAAATATCAAATACCCAAACCTCCGGTGTTTACGCTTGTGTTGCCGTTGGTAGTGGTGCTCCAATGGTCAATGGCGGTAAATTCATTACAATACAAAATTGCGTTATTTTCAGCGGCTACATTACAAGCACAAACGGCTCGTTTGGTATCCTCGTAACCGACGGTGTAATGGGGCAAAGCGGGACAAGCCCCTTTGTTCACAATTTAACTATTAGAAACAACCATATCTATAAGTCAACTGCCGGTATTTGGGCTCGCGCGACGAGCACCGGCATGTTCGAAAATTTACTTATTGAAAATAATATCATAGGCAATGCTAACGCAGGTGACGGTATTTCATGGAAAGGTATTGACTTGGCTTGGGCGAATACAGCTACTATTCGTAGAAACACAATTCACAGTTTTGCTACGAATTTATCGACTGTAAATTATGCTGGAATTGAAACAAACAATACTAATAATTTTGTGACAATAGACGGTAACCAAATATATAATATAAAGCAACCAAGTGCAAGCGGTTATGGGGCTTATGGTATTAATGTTGCAGGTTCTTCAACAACTGTTGGCTTTACTATAACGAATAATTTCATTGCCGAAATTAGCACAATGAATTACAGTAGGACTTCAACCACGTGGAATCCGTTTGGTATCAGAATTGCCTCCGGCCAGTTTCATAAGATTTGGCACAATACGATTATAATGACCGGACAGCAAGGCACATCAGGCTCGCAACCATCATTGACTGCAAATATCATCTTTACATCTACATTTTATTTCAATGATTTGCGAAACAATATCCTGCATAACTCATTACAAGGTCTTAGCGGTACACTTTCATTTAATGTATTTACTGCGATGACTTCAAACTTGTGGACAAATATGCTTTCCACGGCAGATTACAATAACTATACTGTGGGAGGCAGTGCGGGTGTGTTTGGTGGCTGGGGAACATCAATACCATACAATCAAGCAACTTCACTAACAGCATGGAAAAACATGACCGGACGTGATTTGAACTCATTCTCGACTTCCACGCAACATATTTCAACAACAGACTTACACCTTAACGGCGGCAGTGTCGGCAATACAGCCATCATGATTCCAAGAATGTCACAAGTAATGATAGATGGAGACGGCGAAGCAAGACCAAATCCGACTTATGTCGGTGCTGATGAAGTAGTACCTTTCTTGGATTTGACACGGCAAACTACATTTACACCACAAAATAATACATATTGTATCAATGGCAATGTTAATGTTTCGTTTGATTTTGACCTACGTTTCGGCGACGGAGTTCAACGCTCAGGACTTTCCGCAATAGATATCACCTGGTACAAAAACGGTTCAGTTATAAGTGGTGCCAAGAACAAATCCATCAACTTCGAGCAACTAAAGATGTCCGACTCGGCACGCTATTATGCTACGGTTAACTTCCTGAATCTCAACTTAGTGACTCAAGAAAGGAACTTGAAAGTAGAGGCGCCGATTGTGATTAACTTACAGCCAAAGGATGCGGATATTTGCTCCTCTGACCCAATATTGCAGCTTACAACTGCTTCGCAAGGTACAATTACAGGCTACCAGTGGGAATTCCGTAAAACGGGAACTCAAGCTTGGATGCCTTTAGCAGGTCACAACACACCTAATATAACAAAATATCTTGACGACCCCGATGATGCAGTTGGCAGTTATAGATTGAAAATTATAGGACCAGGCAATTGCGGATCTGACGTAATCTACTCAAACGTAATAAACGTAAATGTTTCTGACCCCTTGCATAGTACACAATTACAATATGAAGGCAATCTTGGTTATGTTTGTCGCGACGAAACTATAATAATCTCAGCTATTGGAGAAGGAACAATATTCGGCTACAGATGGCAGAAAAATATTGGCAAAGGATTCATTGACCTGAGTGTCAATGACTACCCAAGTGCCCATACCAATACACTGATTCTAACAAATGCGACTCCTGATGAATCAGCAGTATATCGTTGTATGATACAGGGTAGTGCGGTATGTAATACTGCGCTTGTTCCAACACCTGCGGTTAATGTTCGTGTTTGGGATTTCTTCGCAATTGAGGAACATCCCGAAAGTCAGGTAGTATGTCATAATGATAATCTATTTCTTAGAGTTTTTGCTGAAGGTACTATTTATGGTTACCAATGGACAAAGAACGGTGTTGATATTACATTAGATGAAAACCCATTTGCACAGAGTGCAGTATTATATTTGAATAATGCAGATTATTCCATATCCGGTGTTTATACTTGCAGATTACACATAGAAGATTGTTCAGGTGAAAAATACGTAACTACTAATCCAGCCGCAGTTTATGTAGCTACATCAACGGAAATCCTCATTAAGCCGCAGACGCAATCCGTTATGGTTGGCAATTCAGTTCATTTCAATATCCGTGCTCATGTTAACGGAGCTCCCCCGACATTCAACCCTCGCGTACAATGGTACAGAGGCAACCAACCATTGCTCGAATCACCTAAGTATATCGGTACGAAGTCAAACAACTTGATTATTTCAAATGTAAATAATAACGATTTTGGGAGTGACTACTGGGTAGTTGTATTCGGTCTATGCGGAAATGACACTGTTCGCAACTTTGGCCTCGTAAAAGCTGAGTTTGCAATTACAAAGCAACCTGATGATATTAGTGTTTGCCAAAACGGCGACGTAACATTCGGCGTTGAAACATACTCCTCAATCGGAGAAAACATGACATACCAATGGTACAGAAATGGTACTGCATTACGTGACAACGGCGATTATTTCGGTACTCGTACATCAACGCTTGTAATTAACGGTGCAACATCAAAGCACAATGGTGAATATCATTGTAAAGTAAAAACACCATCTTCTGAATATGGCTTAAATACACGAACGGCAAAATTAGTAGTTAGGGATGTACCGGTAATAACTTCGAACTTAAAAGAAAGTCTAAGTTTAACCATAGGCGATGAACTAAGATTGGAAGTTCAAGCTGAAGGTACTGATTTACAATATCAATGGTATTTCAACGAAGCAATAATTCCAGATGCCACTGAAGCAACATTAGCTATTGAAGAAATAGCCGAAGAAGATGCCGGTAAATACCATGTAACAGTAAGAAACGAATGCGGGTTAGTTACATCAATCTCTTGTGAAGTTGTTGTGGCTTCGGGAACAACAGATGTGACTAAAGTAATTCATCACGGCTATTCGTTGGGCGTTGCGGTACCAAACCCGGTAAATTCAAGCACAGTAATGCCTTATTCATTACCGACAGATGGATACGTGGGAATCGTACTCATAAATCAACTCGGCATCGAAGTAGCTAAACTTGTTGAAACAAAACTTGCAAGCGGAGACTACAAGCTTTCGATTGATGCACATGCTTTACGCCTCACATCAGGTATTTACTCAGTTATTCTCAGAGCAAACGGTGTACAACTGATTCAAAGACTTGCAGTAATTAAATAAGACTATATGCTAAAAATAAGAGACTGTCCCCCATGGGGCAGTCTCCTTTTTTATTTGTGAGAACGATTCTAATCAAATTTGATTTGTTACGTCTTACGAAAATTAAACCAAGAATATAGATTTAGTTCATTATTAAAGACACGGATGAGCGCCAGCAATTTAGAGTTATTTAGAAATTTTTGCATCATAGCGCATATTGACCATGGTAAATCTACATTAGCAGATAGATTGCTCGAAATCACCGGTAGGGTTACAAAACGAGAGATGGTGACAAATCAAATTCTTGATGATAATCCACTTGAGCAAGAACGCGGCATTACGATAAAACTCCATGCAATTCAAATGGACTACAGAGCAGACGACGGAAAAGATTATATCCTGAATTTGATTGATACTCCCGGACATGTTGATTTCACTTATGAAGTATCTCGCTCATTAGCCGCATGCGAAGGTGCATTGTTAATTGTTGATGCTACTCAAGGGATTGAAGCTCAAACGATAAGCAATTTATATCTCGCATTAGGGAATGACCTTGAAATAATACCCATATTGAATAAGATAGACTTACCTGCGGCACAGACGACCCTCGATGATGTCAAACATCAAGTCATGGAACTCGTCGGTTGCGATGAAGACGAAATTCTACTCGCTTCCGCAAAAAGTGGTATTGGTATTCATGAGATATTGGAAGCAATTGTTAAAAGAGTACCACCACCCAAAGGCAATCCCGATGCTCCACTTAAAGCACTTATTTATGATTCAATTTATGATTCATACCGAGGCGTTATAGTTAATATACGTGTTTTTGATGGTACTCTTCGAGAAAATGAAAAGGTTCTTTTCATGGCTACCAATAAGGTGTATGAGATAGAGGAAGTTGGCATACTCTATATGACTCGGCAACGTACTAAAATACTACAAGCGGGAAACGTAGGGTATTTTACCGCTAGTATTCGAGATTTGCACGATACGAAAGTAGGCGATACTATCACTCATTTCAAAAACAGATGTGATAAAGCAATTGAGGGTTTTCAAGTCGTGAAACCGATGGTATTTTCCGGAATTTATCCAGCAGATGCCGATGATTTCGAAGATTTGCGCGAGGCATTGTCCAAACTTGTACTGAATGACTCTGCAATTACATTTGAACCCGAAACTTCAACAGCCTTGGGATTTGGATTTCGTTGCGGCTTCTTGGGGCTCCTCCATATGGAAATAGTCCAAGAAAGACTCGAAAGGGAATTCAACCAAACTATCGTAACAACTGTTCCGAACGTAAGATATAAAGTAATTAAAACAAACGGTGATGAATTATTCGTGGATAATCCCGCAGAATTGCCCAAACCAGGTGATGTTGCCGAAATTCAAGAACCTTTCATTAAGGCACAGACACTTACACCAAACGAATACGTCGGAAATATAATGAAATTATGTATGGACAGACGTGGCGTATTGACCAATCAAATATATTTATCGGCAACACGAGTTGATATTCAGTGGGAATTACCTTTAGCTGAGGTTGTATTCGATTTTTATGATAAATTGAAATCCATCACACGTGGCTATGCATCGCTTGATTACGAGTTTTATGAATATCGCACGGGCGATTTGGTAAAATTGGATATCCTGTTGAATGGCGACCCCGTAGATGCTCTATCGGCTATCGTACATCGTTCCAAAGCTTATGATTGGGGCAAAAAACTTTGCGATAAGCTGAAAGATTTAATACCTCGACAGATGTTCGAAGTTGTTATTCAAGCCGCAATAGGTGCGAAAGTGATTGCTCGTTCATCGGTCAAACCATTACGCAAAAATGTTACTGCTAAATGCTATGGCGGCGATATTACTCGTAAACGTAAATTATTGGAGAAACAAAAAGAAGGTAAGAAACGTATGAAGCAAGTCGGTAGCATTGAAATTCCACAAGAGGCGTTTTTGGCTGTATTAAGCATAGATAACTAATTTTAAAAATTTAATATTTACAAGTTATGGACATCAAGAAATTATTCTCAAGCAAGAACAAAAAACCTAAAAAAAAACCCGAAACCTTCCAAGAGGGAGTCATATCATGGGCAAAAACGATTCTCGGTGCAATCGTAGTCGTTATGATTATTAACGGTGCGGCGGTAGCATCATTTGTTGTACCTACCGGTTCAATGGAAAACACTGTAATGACGGGCGATTTCCTATTTGTTAATAAGTTTTTGTATGGTCCGACAACCCCTCAGTTAATACCATTTCTAAATATCCCGCTTCCGTTTTATAAATTTCCTGGGATTAAAGAACCCGAAAAAGGCGATGTAATTGTATTTATTTATCCCGGCGAACGCGATGAAATCAAACCGACACAATTTGTTTATTATCTTAAACGTTGTGTTGCCGTTGCAGGTGATACACTCGAAATTGTCAATAAGCAGCTTTTCATTAATGGTAAAAAGCAGGAACTCAGTCCACATGGGCGTTATGACCGCGACATTCCGATTTATCCGGGCGACAAGTTACGAACATTTCCTCCAGGAAAGGGATTTACTCGAGATAATTGGGGACCTGTTCGCATACCCAAAAAAGGTGATGTGATTCAATTAAGCTCTGCAAACATTAGAGAATGGGAGGTATTAATCGCTCGCGAAGGTCGTGAAATTGCAAATACCGCAAGTGGTATATATATTGATGGAAAATTAACCGATACTTACACAATTGAGAGAGATTATTGTTTTGGTTTGGGCGATAATCGCGATAATAGTCTTGATAGCCGCTATTGGGGTTTTATACCGTATGATAATGTAATCGGCTCACCAATGATTGTTTATTGGTCGTGGGATACACACATACCGCTCACAAAGATTATCGATAAATTTGCTTCCACGCGATTATCAAGAATAGGCACTTTAATCCGGTAATGTTCACAAGCGATAATTATAAGTCACGAGATGAAAGTTTTCAGTTCAATTTGAAATCCGTATTTCAAATCTTTATTATCGCCATTTTCATCATATTTTTCTTAAAATTAATCGTAATTGATTTTCTTAGAATCGAATCAGATTCGATGTATCCAGTTTTAAAAAATGGAGACCAAGTTCTTATGAGCCGCCTTGGCTATTATATAGGGTTCAGTTCCGTAATACCATTTACAAACATAGATAATCCTTATAGATTTACGATTTGGTACCGTCAACCCAAAGTAGGTGACGTAATTGTTTATAAGTATTCCAATCCCCAAGATGAGGACTTGGTCTATAAGTATCTTACTAAAAGAATTCGTGCCGTCCCCGGTGATACAATTAATTATCAAAATATAGACGATGTACTTACGTATAATTTGTATCCGCCGATAGATTACTTACATGATTACAAAAAAGCGATTTTACCAAAACAAGGTGAAACAATTATCTTTGATTCAACAAATGCCGACTTCTATTTATACCTAATCCGTAATGAGAGAAGTGCAGCATTCAATACGGGTAAATCTTTTTTAATTGATGGCTCATTCACTAATAGCTACATTTTCGAAAATTCCTACTATTTTGTGACAGGTGATAACTACCGGAACAGCTTCGATTCACGCTTTTATGGGCCAATTTCGAGCGAAAACATTGAGGGGAAACTCTTATTTCGATACTTTTCTCATAATGATACGCAAAGTATTTCGTTCATTAATTTTAAATGGCTATAAAAATTATCATAGCAACCCTGCTTGTCTTAATCTTTAAGCTAATCGGCAATAGAAATTTAATCGCCGATAGTCTTGATGTTTACATCATCAATTACAGCTATCATACGGGAATTGTACTTCCCGTTGATTCTACTTTTAAATCAAACTTTATTGCTGCCAAAGATTTTCTCAATTATAGAACTATTGATATCGGATGGGGAGATGCTGATTTCTATCAAATACCGGGGTTTGACCTATATTTAGCGGCAAAAGCATTATTCGTTCCAACACCAAGCGTTCTACGACTCGAAGGCATTGATTATCCTATTAGAGCAATGCCCGAAAATTATGATTTCATCTTCTTATTGAGGATGTCGGTTTCACAGTTATTAAAGTTAATTGAAGTAATAAATTTAGAATTCAGAAGAACAGACACCGGTGGTTTGTTGATAACATCAGAGCAATATTCGGGTAAAGTCAGGTTTTATGAGTCAAACAGAAATTACCATGCGTTCAATACGTGTAATACGTGGATCGCAAGAGTGTTGAGAGACGGTGGATTTAATATATCCACCTTCATGGTGATTACAGAGCAAGATCTATACAATCGTTTGAAAAGAATAGCAAAACTGATTAAACCGCTTAATTAGAGCGTGGTGGTTGCCAGTTGCCCCGAGCCCACTTCACGAGTTCAATATCAACACTACCGACATAAACATTCATTTCTGCTTTTATAGGTACGCGTGCATCATCATCGGAGAACCATCCCTTGAAATAACCTTTTAATCCATAAACACCTTCCCAATCAGCTCTACCGTCAAAAAATAGAGTTTTTACGGGATAATCAACCGCTTTTATACGTGTTTGTGCAGACTTTCCATGAAAATTCAAATTGGTAAAGGAGATAACATTGTTTATCAATGTAGGAACTCGAACAGTTCTACCTAAATCAATATATTGGCGTGCAAAAAAGAACAATGAACATCCATCATTGATTTTCTTATCAAATTCAATTTTTGCCTTGTTTTCAAGGTTTTGATTATTCCATACTTCATATTGGATAATATTTCTCTCGTATTGAATATCAAATTTTTCTATTTTCCATGTGTCATTAGTTTGCTTAGTAATTCCTACGAACCTGTGAGAATGAGTAAGATTTCTTTCCATCCAAGATTCAAAAATTGCGTGCAGACTAACGAATGGGATCCCGGGATTACTTTTCATCTCTGCATTTGCAAAATTTACTCGGCTACCTTTGAAATCAGTTTCTTCAATTGATTTGATAATTATTTTACCTAATCTTATACCCATGAATGATACTTCATATTCGATAACCTCGCCGGGGAAAAACACGTTTGCCCGTGACTGAGCAGATAACCCGATGTTTGCAAAAACAGTAAATATTAAGCTGATAATAATAACTTTCATTTTATATCCTAAATTCCAAATACATTATATAGACGTTAGAAAACTCAAAATGTGAAGGAGAATTTAGTTGAAAGTACGAAAATTGAATTATTTTGCGGGATAAAAGCTGTATTCGTAAACGAATTTTCTTATAATTGTACCATCGGGCGAACTTTCAGTTTCACTGATTATTCTACCGCTAGAGTTGTATTTATATGACCTGATATTATATATACCTTGTGCATCATAATGTATGATATCTAAACCGAGATTGCCGGAACTATATACCATACTGTCGCGAGAGAAAGAATTGTCGTTCGAAGATTTAATAACTCGTTCAATTAAATCACCACGCGAACTGAAAGTGTAAGAATAATCATAGGTAATAACTTCGTTATTTCTGATATTGTGTTCATGGCGTTGTATCAGATTACCAAGTTCATCATAGATATATGAAATTTCCTTGCAAATCTCTCCGCTCAAATCGAAAGAAATTTTTTTGATAACTCTGCCTATGGGGTCAAGTATGTATTCGAAAATTGATTGTTGCTTTTGGTTACCTGATTCATCAAATTCAATCAAAATCTCTTTCCCGGCATTGCCTGTATAAGTGTGTGATGATTTACTAAGCAATCTACCGCTATTGGTATATTCTTCATCGATAGTCAACCTACCTTCCCTATCGTATTCCTTATACATTACTACATTGAGCTTACTTCCGGTATTGATATCAACAGACCATTTAGTGATTGACCTTAGTAGCAGTCTGTCTTCGGAAGGCATTGCTGGGGGCGAAATATCGGAACAAGCGCTGAATATCAGTACAGCAAGAGAAAAAGCTATTGTAATATTTCCGAATCTCAACATGTTATCAAATTTACAATTTGTATTTTATAAAAATAAACATTTTTTACAATAAAACAAATTAATTCTTTAAATGTTTCACATAATTTTAAAATTATCTTTAAATTAAAACATATGAAAATATGAAATTTTATTATATTAATAGCATCAAAGTAAAAAGTAAGTCAATTAGTAGAAAGTTTGTGATTTAAGCTTGAAATATTACTTTACTTATTTAAGTAAGTAAACACAGCATTCTGCGATTGGGCTATTCTATACGAGGAATAGCCCAATGCTTCGATTTTCGCCATGATTTCTTCAGAATTAATTTCAATCATCAGGCTGGGATGATACTTTTCAATAAGCTGCGTCATTCCTACAAGTACAGATTCTTCATGCCCCTCGGTGTCAATTTTCACGAAAGTAATCGGTACATCAAGTTCAAGAGAATCTAATTTCAAAGCTATAACTCTTAAGCTGTCCTGTGTATTTTGGCTGATTTTAGCTTCGAAATAATTCCTGATCCCCGTATCAAAATACGGCAACTCCATACTAACTGTTTTAAAATTGTCAGATACTGCACAATTAAACATAGTAACATTATTATACTTAAAATTCCTTACATTTGAAGCTAATATACTAAAAGTTTCAGTAATGGGTTCAAAAGCTAATACTCTGCCTTGCGAACCGACAAGTTCAGAAAATTTTTTTGTGTAGTAACCAACGTTTGCACCAATATCAATCACCCAATCACCGGGTTTGATATATTTACCCATGATTTGGAATTCAGGCTCATCGGAATAAAACTTATTATTACGAATTTGTCTGATGTAACGAATTCGCTTAATGTTGTATTGCCAACTACTTGGCAATTTAGACGCAAGTCTTCTAATAAAAGACATCAATTCTTAATTTTCAATTTTAAAGGGTCGAACACTAAATCAGAGTTGAATTTTTCACCTGTCGGTATTTTAGAAACATCTTTCCCGAAATTGAATAAATCAGGCTTGTGATGTTTCTGAATTTTTTCCTGAATTGTCATCAGTCCTTGGATTACTGCTTCAGGACGCGGTGGACAGCCGGATATGTAAACATCAACCGGCAAGAATTGGTCAATACCTTGTACTACGGAATAGCTTCTGAACATACCGCCTGTGCTTGCACACACTCCCATTGACATTACCCATTTTGGGTCAGGCATTTGGTCGTAAATTTTTCTAACGACCCATGCCATTTTGTATGTTACTGTGCCTGCCACAAGCAATATATCTGATTGGCGAGGCGTCATACGAAAAACTTCCGAGCCGAAACGCGCAACGTCGAATCTTGATGCCGCAAATGCCATCATTTCGATGCCACAGCATGATATGCCTAAAGGCATGGGCCAAGCGGAATTCTTTTGTGCCCACTTGAGGATTGCTTCAACCGATGTGGTCAGGAAACCGTCTTTAGCCAATGTATTTTCTAATCCCATTCGAAGCCTCCTTTTTTTAATTCATAAAAATATCCTGCGAAAAGTATAATTATGAAAACAAACATTGCCCAAAATGCCGTCATGCCTATTTCTCCCAATTGGACAGCCCATGGATACATGAATACTACTTCTATGTCAAAAATCAAAAAGCTTACGGCAACCATATAAAATTTAACTGTGAACCTGTTTCGCGCAGTGCCGCGTGGTACCATTCCCGATTCGTACGTAGTTTGCTTCATTGCGGTTGTTCTCCTTGCTCCCAAGTATTCCGAACCGAACAAAAAAGCAAGAGCCACTGCTCCGCCGAGTATTATCATTATAAATACAGGTACATATTCAATAAGCATAATTTTATTTTCCTAGTTTTATCAATTACAATATCCAAATTTAGCGTTTCCGCCACAAATAATCAAATTCATTTATCATGTTAACACAAATAACGAGATAACATATCCAAAATTGGATTACAAAAGTCGTATTTAATAACAAAACAATATAACCAATAAATACAGTAGTATGCTTGGAGCAACATATAATATACTGTCGAATCGGTCAAGTAGTCCGCCATGCCCCGGTAATAGCATCGAGCTATCCTTAACATCTGCATCTCGCTTAATCTGAGACTCTGCTAAATCACCGATTTGTCCCATGATTCCAATTATTGCACCAATAATGATTGAATGCAATGCAGAAAAATCAGGTACAAGCAGTGCCGTAATCAGATAAAAAGACATAACCGAAAAGATAAATCCCGCAGCCGAACCTTCCCAAGTTTTTTTAGGACTCACCCTTACAAACAACTTGTTCTTTCCGATTGCCTTGCCTACAAAATATGCCGCTGAATCGCAAATCCAAATCGTGATGAATATCGTTATAACAAAAAGGCCCCAAACATCATAATCAGCAAAAACGTCTACTTCCAGAAAGTGACTACCATTAAGTAAATTTTCAAACTTTGTGAGAACAAGCGTGAACTCTCGCAGCAAAATCAATGAACCAAATGATAAAGCGATATAAAGCACACCGAAAATCGTAGTTGATATATTTGTTATTGCATTTGCTTTTGTTGAAAATAATTGCAGTATCATCGTTCCGAAAATGAGCACGATAATTTCAGTAAGTAAAATCAAATCAAAATGAGTAGATTTGAAAAATGCATACATTGAGAAAAGGATTACAAGCAACATCATCACGCCAAAGATTTTCATTGGTGAAGCATTTTTCTTTTCAGTAACAGCATAAAATTCGATTAATGTCAGCGAGGCAATGATAATAATTGCTATTAGAAAAGGCCAATTACCGAAATAGCTGATTCCCAAGGTAATCGGTATTCCTATAGCGGCAACAAGAAGTCGTTTCGATAACTCATTCAATTATTTTTCTCTTTTCTAAATTTTACTAAAATAATTTTGCAAAATAAGAAATTACTACTTTTGTTGATTATGGATGGCGATAAAAATAGAATAGAAATATTTTGCGATTTTGATGGGACAATAACTCTCAAAGACTTGGGAGATGAACTCTTTAAAATTTACGGACAGTTTTATGAATTGAATTCGCTTCTAAAAACCAACGAACTCACTATTACCGAATATTGGTACAAAATATGCGCTACTTTGGATACCAAATTGACCAAAGATATCATCGCAGATTTTTCATTGAAATTTGAGATTGACCCTTATTTCAAAAATTTTGTCGATTATTGCAAAGAACATGATATTAATCTTACTATAGTAAGCGACGGCTATCGCGAATATATCGAGCCTTTGCTGCATTATCACCACTTGGATGAATTGCCTCTTTTTGCTAACAGCTTAGATTTTGGAAAGCCGATAACACCCATATTTTACGGAACTGATGAATCATGCAATTGTCTGAGCGCTTCATGCAAAAGGAATGTGCTTTTGACTCGAACTCCCGAAAACGGAATTATCGTTTATATCGGTGACGGATACTCTGATTTTTGTGCCGCAGAGCATAGTGATATTATTTTCGCAAAGAAAAATCTTGCACGCTATTGCAATGACAACAAAGTACCTCACTATCCCTACAACACTTTTTTCGATATCCGCAATATATTCGAAAAAGTTATTTTTGCAAAAAATAAAATTAAACAGAGAAGCGTTGCGGCTGTAAAACGAAAACAAGCATTCGAAACTGAGTAATCAAGCGTTCTTGACGCTCTCGACAGTTTTATAATTCTTTAACCTATTGATGAATTTTGTAAGTTGGTTCACATCGTTGACTTCGACTTCAAGTAACAAACCTGTTGTTACTGATCTGTTGGTGATGCGAGAAGTATTCATAATTCTGATTTTACATTCATCTGCTTCGTCAACAATCACGGATAATAATGATGAATATGATTCGCCGAAAACACGCAATCTAGCTACCTGATAGGATTCCCCGCTTGCCCACTCAGCTTTTTTGAAATTATTCTCTTCGAGCGTCTGAGTTTTCAAGTATTGGCAATTAGCCGAATGAATCTTCAGTTCTGATTTCTTTGTAATGTATGCAACGATAGGCTCGCCCTTAATTGGATTGCAACACTTAGCCAAAACTGTCTGAATGCCATCCATATTCTCGACTTTTATGCGCGGGTGCAAATCATCGAAATGAGTATGGCGCCGCTTTTTATCAATATCCTCTTTTTTTCTAAAGGCATCAGGAAAAATCTTTTTCAACGTGAACAACGAACACTTAGCTGAACCGTTAGCTATTGCATAATAAAATTCTTCGGAGGATTTGAAGCCTAATTTGTTGATGCCGTTTTTGAATTTTTGTTCTTCGTCAAAACCTTTCAGTTTCTTCTGGTACTTGCTTTTAAGTTTTTCCCAAGTTGCTTTTCCTTCCGCTGTAAATATTTCTTGCTCATTTTTCTTGAACCAACGTAGAATTTTTGAGCGAGCACGGTTAGTTTTAACTATTTTTAACCAATCTCGAGACGGAGTGGCACTTTTCGAGCTTATTATATCAACGACGTCGCCGGATTTTAATTCTGTATTTAATTTAACGAATTTGCCGTTTACTCGGGCCCCCGTAGTGCGATAACCCAAATCCGTATGTACAGCAAATGAATAGTCAAGTGGTGTAGAACCTTCCGGAAGCGAAAATATTTCTCCCTTGGGTGTCAATACGTTAATATAATCCCTTTTCATCTCGGCTTTCAGCCTGTCGAACACCTCATAAGGGTTATCAAAATATTCTTCATTTTCGAGAAATTCACGCAGTCTGACAATCCAATTCTGCTTGTTAACTTGGCTTCCTTGCTTATATGCCCAGTGTGCTGATGAGCCGTATTCAGCTTCTTGATGCATTTCGCCGGTACGAATTTGAATCTCGAATTTATCTCCGTTCCGAGTCACGATTGTAGTTTGAATAGAACGGTAGCCGTTCGCCTTTGGGAACGAAATCCAGTCTCTGAATCGCCCGTCAATCGGTATCCAATTGCTATGGACAGCCCCAAGCGTTAAGTAACAATGCTCAACACTATCAGTTATTACTCTCAATGCAAGTAAATCATAAATCTTGTCAAGCGATATCCGCTGCTTTTTTAATTTACGGTATATACTGTATGGGCGTTTAACTCTCGCTTGATACTTTGCCGTTACTGAATATTTCGTAAGAACTTTGGATAAATCGTATCGCATTACGTTTAGCTTTGCATTAAATACATTTCGTTTTGCTTCAATCATTTTATTCAAATAATTAAAATCGTCGGGAAAAAGATTCCTGAATGCAATATCTTCCATTTCGGTATAAAATTTCCGAATTCCGAGCTGCTGCGCAATGGGTGAATATAAGTACAGCGCCTCTTCGGATAGTTTAAGTATATCTTCCGAACCCGCTTTGTCGGCAAATTTCAGATTAGCAAGGCGTTCAGCCAATTTTATAAAAATCATTTCGATGTCATCGGTGATTTCGATAAAGTGCTGCCTAAGAATAGCAATCTTCTTTGCTGTTTCGGGAAATTGCACCTTGCCGATGCGCTGGAGTAGCTCAATACTACTGAGAACTTTTGTACCGAAAGTATCCGCTATAGCTTTCCTGACGTTACCGTCACTTATATCCGCACCCATGAGATATGCTGTCGCTATTGCTTGCTCACCTAATTTTAATAGTTTGACTTCGTCGGCAACCGCTCGTGCCCTTCCAATCTCAAAATTTCGAGACAATTTGCCCGCAAAAGAGTTTAAACTATCATCAGTAACTGTAATCATGTATTAGTCTATTTTAAAACATAATTTCGTAATTGATGTAATAATATTTTTTAATTTTTCAATATATTATGCGTATTTTTGTAGCTATAGAAAAGTAAACGACTAAAGGAAAGTATAATGGCAAAGAAAGAGCAGAGAATCGTAATAACGGTGGAATGTACGGAAGCTAAAGCCGCCGGTGTTCCCACTTCACGCTATTCTACAACTAAGAACAAGCAAAACACACCGCAGCGTTTGGAAATCAAAAAGTATAATCCTTTCATGAAACGCCATACGCTTCACAAAGAAATTAAATAATTACGTTTCAACAATCTTTTTAATAAAAAACTAACATTCCTTCGAGAGCTATGTTCAGTTTTTTATTATTTTAATTCGCTATTTCATCGCTCGGCTTTAGGGTTTGTCTTTCCCTGTAATTCAAGAACAAACCGACAGCTAAGGCAAGAACTATCAAAATATTGGATAACATTGAATACATTTTTCCGCTTTCAAATGCCGGAGATTCAAGTCTAAATTCAAGTTCATGCTCGCCCTGTGGAACTACAACAGCTCTGAATGCGTAGTTTGTCTTGTAAATCGGGAGTTCTCGCTCACCAATAAAGGCCTTCCAGTACGGATAATATACTTCGCTCAGGAATAGGAGATTATCGCCCGTTGCTTTTACTTTCAATTTAAGCATATTATTTTTTCGTCCGATGATTTCTGCCTTTGCATCTTCTTCGGGCTTATCAAATGTAATATTCGGCGATTCCTCCATGAAAGCGACTTCTCGTGGGTCAAATTCACCTTGCTTGAGTTTGGCGAGAATATCCATCGGTTTAAGTATAGCTACTGAATCAACGAAAAATGCCCTCGGCAGCATATTGGGATTAAAATAAACATACCATCCCGTTTGCTTTGATTGAAAGGCAGCTTCAATTTGTCCGTAAGGACTTGACGTGACTAAATACTTTACATTCATCAAACTCCATAGAAAGGGGTTTGTAACCTGATTCGTTGAGCCTTGGTCTGCTACGTCAAGTAAATCTTGATAAACTCTAAGTTTTGCGGGGTGATAACCACCAACATTCTCAAGTCTGAAATACGCCGGCAAATTGGGCGAAATATTCGCCATAGCAAAATCGGCAATTCTAAAAGTTCCGAGGTCTTGTTTCAAAAAATCTATAACATCCGTCGTTCTCAGGGCTTCAGCCACTTGGTCTGTCTTTGAAATTTCGAGTGGGCGCCAACCGACTCGCCATAAATCTATGAACAACAATAAAACTATGCTCGAGAAATAAAAATTAGATTTCAATTTTCCTGTAATGAAGAATAAAGTCATAGCCGCAAAGATTGCATAGATAAATCCGTTAGTTAGCCAATCTCCAATCATTGCGTTCCATACGAAATCTTGTAAATCATGGATTTGACCCGCAACGCTTTTAAATGTCTGATTGCCCGAATTGAGCATCGCATTAAAATAAAATGACTTCATCGCCGCAGCGAAAAATAATCCGAGAAGCAGGAAAGCAGACGCAGAAATCAATATATAGTTGAGAATTTTTTTCCCCATAGGGGTCATTGCATTTCGATAACTCAAAAGTCCAGTCAATCCGTATCCTGCTAAAATCGGAAATGCGAATTGCATAATCGCTAGTGCCATGCTCGGGGCCCTGAATTTATTAAAACTCGGAAAATTATAAAAAAACAAATCAAATAAAATCGGCATATTATTCCCGAAAGACAAAATTAGAACGAACAACGAAATCACCATTAGCGATTGCACGAAGGCATCTTTTAGATAAATAATGAACCCGGCGATTGCTAAAAATATAACCATAATACCCATATAGGGGGCGACATCTTCAAAAACCTTCTGCCCCCAATATGTTGGAATTTTAAGTTCTTGTCCACCCGTTGCAGTACCTTTATAAGGCAATTTACCGAAACCGTAATAATTCGGTACAAAAAATGTAATAATTTCTTGCGGTGAGAATGACCACATTGTGGCATATTCGTAAGTATTGCCTCCGTGGTCTGCCGAAGCAAGCCCTTCGGTCTGTGTTATTGGTGCCGCTCCGCGTGTTGAATGCGGAGTATATTCATTTATGGATAAATATCTGTCGGAAGACATCAGAAAAGCAAATCCACCCGCAATTACAAGTACTCCGAGCAGTTTAACCATACCGATAGGCTCGCGTTTTGTGACAAAACGACTGACTAGTTCAAAAAGCACATAGACACCAATAGCAAGGGCACTATAGAATATCATCTGTACGTGAGTTGATTCAAACAACAGATGGATTGCTATAATCAATAACGAAGCATATAAAATTGAAAATCTTTCGCGAACTTTTTCCATTAGCATAAATATGTAGGGCAGAACGGCTATTGTTATCGGCTTGGTGTTATGCCCTATCATTATCCAATGGATAATACCCGTCGAATAGACTGCGGCAACAGCCGTAAAAAATGCAATTACGGGAATATGCTTCTTCGAACGCATCAAAAGATAAATGCCGATGCCGAAAATGATGTAAAATTGCATAACGCGAACCGAGTCATTTTGGAAAATATCGCCCATTACTCGCGTATAACCGAAAAAAAATGATGAAGTGATGTCCCAAAATCTGTCGCCTGTCAGCAAAAAAGAAGCAAATCCAGGCATCCCCGAGAAAATATAAGGTACCCACATCGGGAAGTCATCATCTTTCGATGCTTCGTTCAAATAATTTCGGAAACTAATAGACGCAAAATTATCCGAAGCCGCTATTTCGTGACTGGTAACAACGCCCCAGAAGAATATAAATACAGATAAAATCAACAACCCTGGGAATACATAATCTTGATATTTTTCAGATACCAGAGAAAAATTATCATTTATGAATGTCTTAGTGGTTTTCTTTGTTATCTTTTTCGCCATTTTTGCCTCATAATAAAAAGAATTTTGATTATCTTACTATTTCGTTATTCAAATTTAATAAATCACCACGAATAGTTTTAATTATACTAGAAAAAATCTTTTTTCATCACAAATTGTATAATAAAATCGTTTAAGTATATGTCTATTAAATTTTATTATTTTTCAGGTGAAAAATGTATTTAATTACAATTGGATTAGGTGCGATTTTAGTATTGCTCGGTTTGGGTGCATATGTCGGAAGTTCGGCACAAAGCATCACAGCGTTAATTCCCGCCTTTATAGGATTACCGATATTGATTCTCGGATTAATTGCCAAAAATGAAAAAAATCGTAAAGTGGCCATACATATATCTGTATTTCTTGCTCTTCTCGGCTTTATGGGGACTGTCCCGGGACTTATAAAATTATTTAGCCACCTTGGTGGAACTGCAATTGAGAGGTTGCAAGCGGTATATGTTCAATCCGTAATGGCTGTATTGTGCCTGATATACTTGATATTTGCGGTTAAATCATTTATTGATGCCCGACGCAAGTAATTCATTCTTATTGATGGGTTATGGTGGGTAGGCATAAGGTAACATCTGTGCCTTTGCCGGTTTGGCTTTTGATTTGCAAATCGCCATCGTTTAACATCGCAAACTCTTTACACAAGAATAATCCCAAACCAGAACCGTGCTCACCGCCGGTACCTAATCTTTTGATTTTGTTAGTTAAATTGAAAATAGAATTCAGCATTTCACGCGTCATACCTATTCCTGTGTCTTTCACGTTTACACAAATCATATCGGTTTGGCGCAAACAATTTAAAAAGATTTGCCCGCCTCTTTCCGTAAATTTAATCGCATTACTTATTAAATTCCGGATAATAGTTTTTATCATATCAATGTCAGCAAACACAAATACTTCACAATTGAACCCGGACACAATTTGAATTTCTTTTTGATGAGCTGATTCGCGAAGCAAATGTATTACATCTTCGACGACTAAACTTAAATTAAATGAAGTTTTCGAAACTTGTAGCCTTTTAGTTTGGGACATTGACCAATGTAACAAATTCTCGAGTAGATTTAGTAACTCTCGCGTGGAATTTTTTAGCGAGCAAGATAATTCTCTGATTTCATCAATCGAAAATGAATCGAAATCATCTGCCAGCATCCTCTGCATCTGCATGATCCCGGTTAGCGGACTTCGCAAATCATGCGCTATTATGTTGAAGAACTTGTCCTTGTCCGAGTTCATCAACTCGAGTTCTTGTTTGGTTTTCTCTTTTTCTTCTTCGGACTTTTTTCTTTCTGTAATATCCGCATATATTCCTATGGCTGATTTTACCCCATTATAATCAAAACATTTTATCGAACGTTCATTAATCCAAATGTATTCTCCCTTCGGATGAAGCCAACGATACTCAACGATATAAGGTATTTCATTGTCAAAAAGCTCGTTAAATCTCTGTAATATCCATTCTTTATCTTCAGGATGAATTCGCTCAAACCATATTTCTCGGCTTTTTGCAATAATATCCTCAGGTCTAAATCCGGTTATCGACTGTATGTTAGGGCTGACAAAATGTGTATTATAGTTTTGGTCAAGCATCCATGTTGCATCAGGTATGCTTTCAATTAAACTTCTATAGCATTTTTCGCTATCGGCGAGGTCATCTATAATTTTTTGATTTTCTGCTTTCAATTTTAACTTTTCACTTATATCAACTGCTATTCCAACTGCAAATTCCATCCCTTCATTAAGTAACTGGATCCTGTTGAACGTCAAATCGCACCAAACAGTATGACCATCTTTGTGTATATACGGCTTGTCGTAACGATATGTATATATTCCACGCTTATTCAAATCTGCAAAGAGTTTAAACTCGCTCTCGAAAATCTCCACCGATGACAATTCATTTACCTTTTTTGCCATCAATTCTTCTTTTGTATAGCCCAACAAATCGCAGAATGCTTGATTGACATCAATAAATGAATAATCATATATATCGCAAATTGCTATTCCTGCCGGTGCGTTGATGAAAATGCTTTTGAAGAAAGAGTCAAATTCGACCATGTTGCTAAATATTCGCTTGGCTCTGTTGTCAAACAGATTTTGCATGTAATTTAGCTTCGATTTTTTCGAAGTATATCCCGATTCTTCAATTTTGTTCATAACAATTTGCACAATGTGCGTATTTTATTGTTAAAGTAATAACAAAAAATTTAAAATGCAAATTATTTCTATGGATTCGTATATCTTTCGAGTGTGAAAGTTTCGCCAAGATACATTTTACGAACTTCGGGGTTATCTGCAATTTCCAGAGCAGTGCCTGATGTGAATATTTTTCCGTCAATCAAAATATATGCTCTATCAGTAATTGACAAGGTCTCGTGGACATTATGGTCAGTGATCAGAACTCCGATGTTTTGCTCTTTAAGTTTCGATACCATTTTCATAATGTCCTCAACTGCTATGGGGTCAATACCTGCAAAAGGCTCATCTAACAAGACAAACTTCGGTTCCGAAGCAAGTGTACGAGCTATCTCGCATCTACGACGTTCGCCTCCCGACAGCATATATCCACGGCTTTTTCTGATGTAGTTGATTCCAAATTCTTCAAGTAATCTTTCAAGTTTCTCCTTACGCTGTTTGGCTGAAAACCGCTGCATTTGTAGAATAGCTCTAATGTTATTCTCGACGGACATTTTGCGGAAAACTGAGGGTTCTTGCGGTAAGTAGCTAAGTCCAAGGCGTGAACGCCGATACATTGGCTTACCTGTAATGTCATCATCATTTAGGAATACGCTTCCCGCATTGGGTTTTATCATTCCCACAATCATATAGAAAGTCGTTGTTTTTCCAGCACCATTTGGTCCGAGCAATCCAACAACTTCACCTTGACTGACACTCACCGAGACTTCATTAACGACGGTTCGCTTTTTATATCTTTTAACGAGGTTATAGGCACTGAGCGTGCTTATTTGTTCTTCCACTATTTCCTTCCGGGCCTTGCTTCTAATTTAACGTTAATTGATACTTCTTTTCCGTCTCGAAGAACCTTGAAATTCAGTATTTGCCCGGTCACGGCATCTCCTGTTATAATCAAGTAATCCTCGAGTCGTAAAATTTTGAAGCCGTCAATTTCGGATATTATATCACCGAGTTTGATTCCGGATTTTTCAGCGGGTGAACCATTAAGCATACCGAATACTACAACGCCTTCCTTGACTTTTGAGCCGATGTAGCGTGCTAATTGGTCATCCAATTCTCTTGGCTCAATACCTGTGTAATAATCCCTGTCTATCGTTTTGCCTGATTTTAAATATTCGACTATTGTTTTCACTCTGTCAATTGGTATCGAAAACCCAATCCCGATGCTACCCGCACCTTGGCGACTTTGAGCAGTAGTTTTGATGATAGTGTTCATACCAATGACTTCACCAAGCGAATTTACGAGTGGTCCGCCCGAATTACCCGAGCTAATAGCCGCATCAGTTTGTATCATATTACGATAAACTCTATTAAACGGCGAATCCTGATGCAGCAAATTGACATTATTGTTAGATACCACTCCAACAGTTACAGTTGGTTTAGCGTTTCTGTCGAATAAGCCAAACGGATTACCAAAAGCAATAACCCATTCGCCGATGATTATATCCTGCGATGTCCCCAAATTAAGATACGGCAAATTATCGCCTCTGATTTTGAGTAGTGCAACATCGGTAACCATATCCGAACCGATGATTTCAGCTTCATGCTTAGTTCCATCAGTCATAGTGACTATTATTTTCGATGCATTTCCCGCAACGTGATGGTTTGATAAAATATAACCATCAGGAGAAATTATGAATCCGGAACCGAGTCCTTGTACCTCATATTCGCGGACGCTTCTTCCGAAATCATTTCCGAAAAATCTTCTAAAAAATGGGTCATCAAGGAAAGGATTGCTATATACGACCTGCCGGACTTCGGTAACATTTATTCCCACAATAGCCGGACTACATTTTGCAACAGCTCCAGTGATTGCATTTCGCCGGGAGTTTGTTATTTCATTGTTAATTACATCAACATTTTCGGTACTTTCGGTATTTAATGCGATAGAAGTTCCATTTTTGGAGCCATCCTGTTCGCTCTCTGCCGAACAAGATTGAAAAGTTGATAAAATTATTATAAATGTTAAAAAAGCTAAATTTTTCATATTATTACTTTTGTGAATAATTTCATAAATTTGTTAAATTATGTCAAAGCTATTTGTACAAAATATTCTTTCTTTACGATTTTTTTCATGATAAATTTTAGACGAAGTAAACTACGATGGGTAAATTTGTAAAAGTTGCTCTCCCGATACCGACAGACCAACTGTTTACATATAAGTTGAACAGAAATGTGGCGGATGTTATAGGCAAGCGAGTTATCGTGCCCCTGATGAATCGCTCATTGACAGGCATCATAGTAGATCATGACGATGCTGATTACAAATCTGAAGTTAAAGACATAATTGATATCCCCGATGATTACCCGCTATTCAGCGAAAATATGCTGAAATTGACACGTTGGATATCTGAATACTATATGACATCGTGGGGAGAGACGCTTAAAAGTGCTCTTCCCCCAGGCTTTTACTCGCAAAGTACAACAAAAATTCGTCTAACTCCCGAAGCCGCCGCTAATCCCGATTTGCTCAATGCACTAAAAAGCATAAGACAATATGAAATTGTGAAATATCTAATCGAAAATCCCGGTTTTGTAGCGATTTCGACAATAGAAAAAAGCCTTGAAATTAGAACTTCCTCGTCACAATTAAATTCATTGCAAAATGCTGGAATAATCGAAACAGAAAGTGCCTGCTCACGAACATTGGCAACCAAAAGAGTCAAAATGCTTCGATTATCCGATATGTATTTGAATAGTGAGCTTAGAGCAAGAGTTTTTTTAGAAAAGCATACAGCCAAAAAACCCATTTACGCAAGGGTTTTCAGCTTTCTCTATGTCAATGATAAAAAGTCACTCAAAGGAACACCTGCCAAAATCGTTCTCGAAGAAACTAAAGCTGGGCGGAGTGTAATAAATACCTTAACTAAAAAAGGCATCATCAGAGAATACGAGGTCGAAATCGAATACGAACCAAGCTTTGATGCCCCAACACTTGCATCTAAAGACGAAATAGACGTTCCACTCACTGCAGAACAACAAAAAGCTGTTGATTTAATGATTTATTCTTTAGAGCAAAATCTTACAGAACCAATTTTAGTCCATGGTGTTACGGGCAGTGGTAAAACAATTTTATATATGCAAGCTATTCAACGGACTATAGAGCTTGGCAAAACAGCCCTCGTTCTTGTTCCTGAAATTGCATTAACACCACAACTGATTGACCGTTTTCGACGTGTTTTCAGGAATCAATTGGCAGTGCTGCATAGCGGATTGAAAGATTCCGAGCGATACGAATCATGGAACGCTTTACGTAAAGGAGAATTCAAGATAGCTCTCGGCGCCCGCTCTGCTCTCTTTGCACCATTGCATAATTTAGGTTTAATCATAGTTGATGAAGAACACGATACATCGTATAAGCAAGACTCGCCTGCACCTCGCTATCAGGCGAGGGATTGTGCTGTTATGCGAGGTAAAATCGAAAATTGTCTTGTTGTACTTGGCTCTGCCACTCCATCAATCGAGAGCATGTACAATACTCAAAATAAATACAGATTGGTAAGAATCACAACGCGTGCCGATGGAGCCAAACTTCCAAAAGTAGTTCTACTCGATAGCGTTTCAACTAGCGTTAATGGACAAATGCGAGGTTCATTCAGCATCGTGTTACTTGATAAAATCGTCACTCGTTATAAAAAAAAAGAAGGAGTAATTATTCTTCAGAATCGTCGCGGTTTTGCTTCGGTAATCTCATGCAATTATTGCGGATATACTTCTGAATGTAAATTTTGCTCAGTAAAGTTGACTTATCATAAAATTCGTGAAGCCGCTGTTTGCCATTATTGCGGATACTCCGAGAAAATGGAAAAAACTTGCTCTAAGTGCGATTCAAATAAATTAACCTTAGTCGGTTCCGGTACTCAAAAAATCGAAATCGAGTTGGCTAAGATTTTAGCCGACATGGGACATAAACCTGTCATTAAAAGGATGGATTCCGATGCAGTCAAGCCCGAAGGGTCTCTGCGAAAAATTTTGACCTCATTTTCCACCGGAGAGACGGATATATTAGTCGGAACCCAGATGCTTGCCAAAGGAATTGATATTGAGCGAGTGTCGCTTATTGGTGTAATCAATGCCGATATACAACTGTTTTTGCCAGACTTCCGTTCATCGGAACGAACTTTCCAATTACTCACACAAATTTCGGGAAGAGCGGGACGCCAAAAAGATTACCGTGGTGAGGTTATCATACAAAGCCATAATCCTAACCATTATGCAGTAAAAATCGCCGCTGAATCTAATTACGATAAATTTTACAAAAAAGAAATCAAACTGCGACAAGAAGTTCTGTATCCACCATTTGTAAGATTTATAGCAATTGAGTTCAATGGAATAGAAGAAACAAAAGTCATCAGCTATGCTTCTCGTTTTGCCTCGCTATTACCCCAAAGCGATGCAATACTTGATGTGATGGGCCCCGTGATACCTACTATAGCAAAAATCAGCGACAAATTCAGACGGGTTATTTATATTAAAAGCAACAAATCTATTGACCCTTCAGGATACATTACAAGGGCTGTTCTACGTGAAGTCCTAAAAAAATTCGAACTCACCTTTTCAAAAAACACAGTTATGATGAAAATAGATATTGATTCTTATACGTCATTATAATATATGAACATAAATACATATATTGTAAATTATGAATTAATCAATACTCATCATGGTCAATTCACTACTTGGAAAAGCGATTTTTCTTTTTGTTATTTTAGCATCAAGCGTCCCATTATCAGCTGGTGATTGGAAATTCAACGGATATATCCAAACCATACCTTATATTGATGGTAGAGATTTTTCCAATGATACATACATGCCGTTCTATACTTCAATGAAATTGCGATTTGGCGCCGAAAAAAGCATCGGAGATTATCTCGATTTTAATGCGCAAATGCAAAATTCACGCGTGTTCGGCGAAGAAGGGGCAATTACTAACAATAAATCAATCATATTTTTAATACAAGGGTACTTGGAATTCAAAAACATTCTCGATAAACCAATTTCATTCAAAGTCGGCAGGTACCAACTTGATTATGGCACAGGGAGATTCATCGGTGTCAGCCCTTGGAATTATGTAGAAAGGGCATTTGACGGTTTTACCGCAAAATATGAAATTAGCGATTTCATACTCGAAACATTTTATGCCAAACACATATCAGAAACAAAAACGCAAAATGGCAATGCGCACCCGAGAGCATCAATTTTTCGCCAAACTGAATATAATGACTATGACATGGCGGGCGTTTTTACTGAGAGCAAACTTTCAGAAGATATGAAAGTGCAATTGCTTGGTTATACCGAAATCAATAATGCTAAAAATGATGATGGCGCCAAAATGCTTGAAAGATTTACAGTTGCAGCTACTTTTATAAAATCTGCTAATCCATTTGGAATTACCGTTGAACTTTCATATCAAGGTGGCAAAAACCAAGGCAAAAATATTTCGGCGTATCTTACAGCAGCAAGAATTGATTACAAAGTTGCTGATTTCATATTTACTATAGCTAATGATAGGCATTCAGGTACAAAGCCGAATTCTGACGAATTAAACACATTCGATAACTATACCGCCTCAAAGCATCGTTTCTTCGGGTTGATGGATTATTTCACGACAATAAATACAAACTATTCTCTTGGTGCTGATGACTATTGGGGTGGTGTGGCATGGAGATTTGCAAAAGATTGGAATATGAGTTTCTACGTGCATCATTTCGTTGCCAATGCTGATTCGAAGGGATATGGCACTGAGCTTGATTTTATAATTAGGCATAATCTGGACAAAAATATTTTCGTAGAATGGGGCAATGCTGTCTTTATGCCTGACAATCTAATGATTGATATGTTCGAGAGTGCTCTTGGAACAAAGCATCGCGACCCTGCTTTTGTATCTTATGTAAGATTTACCGCAAAATTGTAATTTAGGATAATCTAAACGTAAAAATTGGCAAATAAAATTAAAAAATATTTGTTTCCTATTTTTTTTGTTATTATTTTGCATTCAAATGTGATACAAATTACATAAAATGTGATTTACTATTGAGAATAAGTGAATAACAACACTTTAAATAGAATAATTGTGAGCCTGATACTTACGGCGTTAGTATTTACCGCCTACAATTTTGCCTTAAATGGTCACTATCATCGTACAGCCGAGGGTGTTTTGATTTATCATTATCATCCTTACGAACATACAGAAGACAAAAATTCCGAAAGTGGCTCCCACTCTCATAGCGAATTACAGTATGTAAATCTTGAAATAAACTCACATTCGCGATTCTTTGTAGTAATTGCAGCCATCATATTATGGGACTTGTATCACTCTTTTGAGGAAATAATTCCAGACTATTACACCCTGCCGTGTTTTGCCGGACTGATGCATTTACCCCTTTTTCGTGCACCACCTCTTGATTAATTCTCTCCATACGAACATAATTAACCTTTTTTTAATCATTTAAATCAGTCATACTATGAAAAAGTATCAAATATACATCGCCTCTTTATATATAATGCTAAATTTAGCATCGCCAAATCATATTTTTAGTCATAATGAAATAACTGTACAAGGCAAAATCCTTGACATAAACGGAAAAGCTGTTTCAGGGGCTACAGTTCGAGTTCAGAATACCGTACTTGGGGCAGTGGAAAACTCTGAAGGAATGTTTACCATTAGTCGATTGAAGCCCGGGAACCTCAACGTTCTAGTAACAGCCATAGGCTACAAAGCATACACATTTAATTTAAACTTGAATACGGATAAGCGTTTAATTGTAATAAACGACATTATTCTGGAAGAATCACCAATAAATACTTCCGATATAATTGTAACAGCTACCCGAAGCGAGAAAATATACGAAGACTTACCCGTAAAAGTATCCGTACTTGATGACAGAATATTTTCTTCTGTTTCCGCTGTAACATTAAATGAGGGGCTAGCATTTCGTCCCGGTTTACGCATAGAAAATAATTGCCAAAATTGTGGATTTAATCAAGTCAGAATAAACGGTTTAGATGGCAGATATTCACAAATTTTGATTGACAGCAAACCAATCTTCTCTGCATTGAACGGTGTTTACGGACTTGAGCAGATCCCACAGAACATGATTTCAAGAGTAGAAATTATTCGTGGGGGTGCCTCGACTCTTTACGGTGGTAATGCGATTGCTGGTGTTGTAAACATAATAACTAAAGACCCCGAGAAAACTTCAATTCATGCCGAACTAAATCAAACATACATTCCCGGCAGTAGAAGTGACCAAGCCTTCAACGGTTCAGATAGAACTTTTAAATTTGCCGCACAAGCAGTTAGTCATGAAGATGTTTTTGGAATTAATCTCCATGCTATGCATCGTACACGCGAACCGTGGGACGTGAATAATGATAGCTTCAGTGAGATTCCATCTATTGATTTGATTGTTATAGGCAGCAGAATGAACTATAAACCCGATATTTTTACTCGACTAAGCCTTGAATATCATAACATTAATGATCATAGACGCGGCGGGAACAAATTCGAATTGCAACCTCACGAAACGGACGTTACTGAAATGACTGAGCACAAAATCAATTCAATAGGTATAACCGCTGAAAGATATATGACTAAAAGTGCGAAAATGTCTTTCTACGCATCTTATCAAAATACTCACAGAAATAGTTATTACGGAAGCGAAGGGGACGAGAATGCTTATGGTATAACCCAAAACAGAACTTTTGTATCAGGTTTACAATATACTCATGCAATCAGAAGATTTGCTGGTGAGCACGTTATCACATCCGGAATTGAATATAAAACGGACAATTTAAATGACTTTTCACCTGCTTATAGCCGTGAAATTAGCCAAATTTCAAACGATATCGGATTCTATATTCAGAACGACTGGATGATAAATAATAAATTGAGCTTATTGAGCGGTATCCGTTTGGATAAAAGTAATTTTATTGACAATGTAATTTTAAGCCCTCGAGTAAATTTACTATACAAAATTCATAATAACGTCTCATTAAGGACTAACTTATCCACAGGATTCAGAGCTCCGCAAGTTTTCGATGAGGATTTACACATTACACAAGTGAACGGAGGTGGCACAGTAATATTCAACAGCGATGAACTAAAGCCGGAAAAGTCCATTTCTTACGGCATTTCTATTGACCATAACTTTAACGTTAGCTCTATACCCGCATCATACTCCATAGAGTTCTTTTCAACCACTTTGAACAATGCTTTTGTGCTTGAAAACACAGGGACAAATGACAATGGTGATATGATTCTTATTAGAACAAATGCCGAAAATGCTAAAGTTACCGGCTTTACAACTGAAATTGCTATCGAAGCATGGGATTATTTTAATGTTTCCGCGGGTTGTACTTTCCAGAATTCACTCTATAGTGAACCTGTCATTTGGGCTGAAAACCAGGATGGCAATCAAGCTTACTCGGATAGGATACTTCGTTCACCGGACTTCTATGGATTTTTCACTATGTCAACCCCACTTTTTAAGCGATTTGAGCTTTCTCTATCAGGTGTATTGACCGGCCCCATGCATGTTCCACATTATGCGGGCGGTATTGGCGCCAACGGCGAAGAAAATGTTGAAGACAGATTAGTTAGAACGCCAGCTTTCGTGGATATATACTTTAAGTTATCATACAGAATTTCGTCGAATCCAAATCTTGAAATTGCTTTTACAGCAGGCAACTTATTGAACTCCTTTCAGAAAGATTTTGACTTGGGAATGAATCGTGATGCAGGATTTATTTATGGACCAATAAGACCGAGACACCTGGGATTAAGTCTCAATACAGGGTTGTAAAATTCTCAAAAATTTTTGTAACTTTTTTGGTTTTTATGTGTCTATATACTAAAGTTCAGATGTTATTTTACATAAAATTGTATATAAAAGCGGGAGCTATTTTAACGTTTGCCATGTTGAATTTCTTTTATCTCTTCATTAGCACTCCCTGAATCGAAAAAAATTCGGTATGGCGTTAAAATCAACTCCCGCGTTTATTTCTGTTCAAAAGTAATTAAATCAATTCAATTATCAAAGCGTTTGCTTCGCCGCCGCCAATACATAATGTTGCAAGACCGCGTTTCAACCCTCTATCTTTGAGTGCGTAAATCAATGTAGTCAGTATTCTTGCTCCTGATGCTCCGATGGGATGACCCAATGCAACCGCACCACCGTTGACGTTAACTTTTTCACGCGATATACTCAATTCACGTAATGCGTGCATAGGGACGCACGAAAAAGCTTCATTTATTTCGAATAAGTCAATATCATCAACCGTGAAACCAGTTTTAATCAAGATTTTTTGAATTACGGCTGTTGGAGCAGTAGTAAACCATTCGGGCTTTTGTGCATGTGAGCAATGAGCTATAACTTTTGCAATGGGCTTTAAATTGTTTTCGTTTGCCCATGATTCTGATGTTACGACCAAAGCAGCTGCACCATCATCAATCGATGAGGCATTAGCAGCCGTGATTGCACCGTCTTTTTTAAATACTGCCTTGAGCTCGGGCACTTTCTCAAATTTAACTTTAAACGGCTCTTCATCTTCATTTATGACAATATCACCCTTCTTTGAGGGGATAACAACAGGAACTATTTCTGCAAGAAATTTGCCCAATTTCTGTGCCTCCAAAGCTCTTGTATAACTTTCTATTGCGAAATTGTCTTGGTCTTCTCTGCTAATGTTGCATTCAGTCGAGCATAGTTCGCCTGCCAACCCCATATGAAATTTGTTGTAAACATCCCATAAACCGTCGTAAATCATTGAATCCACAAGTTCACCATTGCCCATTCTGTATCCCGTACGCGCATTTTGTAGTATGTAGGGAGCATTCGACATCGACTCCTGACCTCCGGCGACTACTACATAAGCATCTCCACATTTAATTGCCTGGTCGGCTAACATCACTGCTTTTAAACCGCTTCCGCAAACTTTGTTGATAGTCATACATTCAACTGATTCAGGTAAACCTGCATAAATTGATGCCTGACGAGCAGGAGCTTGACCTACACCTGCTGTGAGTACGTTTCCCATGATAACTTCGTTCACTTCATTTTGGGAAACTCCAGCTCTTTGCACAGCCTCTTTGATAACTATTGATCCCAATTGCGGAGCTGTTAATTGCGACAATGATCCCATGAATGCTCCGATTGGAGTTCTGACTGCTGATAGAATTACACTGTTCATTATAAAATCCTTTATTGATTTTTAAGTCGTGAAGTTCAATTTGAACAAGTTCAAAGATAGTAATATTTTGCTAAAAATTAATATATATTCAAAGTTTTTAATTTATATTTGAACTTTATTTTTGACGTATTTTAAAAAATAAACGACATAAAAAATAAAAATGACAATTATACCAATCGAAGCGGGCCCAGTAGCAACAATAGGATACTTGATATTTGATAAGAAATCCCAAAAGGGAGCTATTATTGATGCTCCGCTTGAAAGTACTACTTATTTTTACTCACTGATTACAGAAAAGAAAATTACGATAGAAGCTATAATACTTACTCATTCTCATTGGGACCATATAGCAGATACCGCAAAATTGCAACGTTTGACCGGAGCGAAGGTTTATGTACACGCTTATGATAAGTATCGCCTTGATGAGCCGATGAATCATACAATAATACCACTACCATTCAACATAGAAGCTGTTTTAGATTATGAAGTGATACATCATAAGGATATAATTACAATCGGTAATCTCAATCTGCACGTAGTCCATACTCCAGGGCATACCGAAGGTGGTATCTGTTTGATTGAACATGAACACAAAACTGTTTTTGCCGGCGATACAATTTTCAATGAAAGTGTCGGCAGAGTTGATTTACCGGGTGGTTCGATGGATACTTTATTGAATTCTATCAGAAGCGAACTGATGATATTACCGGATAGTTTTAAGATTTACAGCGGGCATGGACCCGCTACAACTATTGGTTGGGAACGGAAACGCAACCCGTTTTTGAACTAAGACATGATTCAAATCACAAGGGAGTGCCTTTTGAAAGAAGTTTTAGTATATATTGTACTAATTATGAGCCTCGGTGGATGCTACTCATTTACGGGAGGCTCAATTCCCCCACATCTCAAGACTCTATATATAGCCGCCGTTACTGATAATAGCGGTTTCGGCAATCCCGAATATCGTGATTTGCTTACTAACAACCTCATCGATGTATTTCGCAAGGACAATTCGTTTTCACAAGCTGATTTGGGAGGCGATGCAAGAATTTCAGTCACTATTTCATCAATACGCGAAAATCCTGTTGCTGTAAATCCCGGTGAACTTGAAACAGAGCGTAGAGTGGAGGTTCATTGCGAAGCAGAATACTACGATAACGTCAAAAAAGAACTGATTTTTAAAAAAAGTTTTATGACTTATGACATATATCCGGTCAGCAGTGCGGGTGAAGGGCGTAATGAATCAATCAGGAAAGCACTCAATCAGTTAGCCGATGATATATTATTAGCTGTTGTATCGGGTTGGTGATTTTTTTCATATTTTTGTGTTATAAGAAATAAATTTTCGGCATAATGGCGTTAGAAATGGAAAACATAATACTCATTATTTATTTTATTTCGCTCAACATTTTGTTTTTGTTCGGTATTCATGGCTTGATTTTGCTCTACTATTACCGCAAAACTAACGCCGCAAACCACCCGAACGAACAAATGCCCGAAATAGCTCCGCTTGTAACTATCCAACTACCAATTTTCAACGAAAAGTACGTAGTGGCAAGACTTATCAAATCGGTTTGTGACATCGAATATCCCAGGGACCGACTTGAAATACAAGTTCTTGACGATTCTACCGATGATACTCGGAAAATTGCGGCTGATTTAGTCCAACGATATGCTTCCGAAGGATATGATATTGTCTATATCAATCGTGGTAGTAGAACAGGTTTCAAGGCAGGTGCTCTAAAATATGGCTTAGAAACAGCTAAAGGCGAATTCGTTGCTATTTTTGATGCCGATTTTGTCCCCAATAAGGACTTCCTGCTTCGAACAATACCCCATTTCAATAACCCCGAAATCGGAATGGTCCAAACTCGCTGGGAACATTTGAACGAGGAATATTCTTTTCTTACCAAAGCTCAAGCTCTGGCACTCGACGGGCATTTTGTAATTGAACAACAAGTTCGGAATAAGGCAGGATTTTTTATTAATTTCAATGGTACTGCAGGCATTTGGCGCCGTGAATGTATTTACGATGCAGGCAATTGGGAAGCCGATACACTTACAGAAGACCTTGATTTGAGCTATCGTGCTCAACTCAAAGGTTGGAAATTCAGATTCCTGAACGATGTGACTTCGCCCGCTGAACTTCCTGCGGATATCAATGCTCTCAAAACACAGCAATTCCGATGGACAAAAGGTGCAGTCGAAACGGCAATTAAAATTTTGCCCAAGGTTTTGAAGTCGAAATTACCCTTAAAAGTGAAATTTGAATGCATAGTACATCTTTCAAGCAACATAGTTTTTCCATTCATTATTGTTGTTGCGCTACTTAATATTCCGCTGGTCATAATCAAGAACACCATTGGTGGTTTTGATGAGTACTATTCAATGATGTCAATTTTTGTGCTTGCATCGATATCCACCTTTTTATTCTATACTTATGCGCAAAAGGCACTTCACTTAGATTGGAGGCAGAGATTATTACTCTTTCCCGTATTCCTTGCTGGGAGTATGGGATTCGCCGTGAATAATTCCAAAGCCGTGATTGAAGCATTATTGGGTAAAAAATCAGCCTTTGCCCGAACCCCTAAAGAGGGCATAGTCGGCAATAAAAAAGCAATTACAACAAAATCGTATTTTCATCGCCGAATCAGCATCACAGTCTTATTCGAATTACTTTTAGCACTGTATTATGTTGCTGGAATCATATTGTCAGTCGTATATCTCGAAATTGCGGCAATTCCATTCCAATTGCTTTTCCTGTTTGGCTTTGGAACGGTAGGATATTTATCTTTACGGCACGCTTTAGCAAAGTAAAAAAGTACACCAATTTACAATAATTCCGATTAAGGCAACGGAATTATTATATTTTTTTTTACATTTGTAAAAAAGTATTACGCAAGCTAACTATGAGTTCTATTTCTACAAATCAGGTTCGTGAATTTGATATATCCGAGATACTTGCTATCGCATGGAATATTTTTCGAACGAAATATTCCGTGATTTTCACGATTGGATTCATTGTGTATCTACCAGCAAACGTGCTTCTTGCGGGTATGCCCGAAATTACACTGAATAGTCTCATACATACTGATTATTTCACAACTTTGCATTATTCGGCAGTTATTGTTTGTTCGATGCTACTCGGTTTTGGAGGAAATATAGTGGTAGCCGTTGCTGTAAATAACATTATTTTTAATCAGAACGACTCTATTGCCGATACACTGAAAATTTTCTTTAAAAAGATAATCAATTCTTTCCATGTTAATTTATTTGTGATATTGTTATTCTTTTTGGGTTCTACAATTTGGCTCTCAACAATATTCATCAATTCATTTTTCTTTCTTGCGGTTACTGTTCCGGCGATAATTTTGCTCAACTACTGGGTTTTCGGCATCTATTCTTTTGCAGTTAAGGATTTAAATTTGTTCCAGTCATTGAAGTATAGCTTTAATATAGTTTATGGGCGGTGGAACCGAGTATTTCTCTATACAGTATTATTGTTTTTGATGTCAATGATTGTTGTTCTTATTGCTTCAGTACCTTATTCTTTTCTTGGCGGTGATTTCGCGATTGAAGTAACGTTCAACACACTTGTATCAATACTTTCATCATTTTTTGTGATTGCGTTTACTGTATTTTTCATTAATTTCGAAGCCACATTTGAATTATCTGTTCAGCAGGTGGAATAATAATTATGAACAAAAATTAATTTGTGATTTGATGATAAGTAATTAGTTTAAATTTTTTTATATTACATTTTTAATAAATATCTGAAAAAATTATTCATTTTTAATAGGAGTTTATATGCCCCGATTTTGCATATTAATAGTACTTTTTCTGAGCATTCCAGTATTATTAATCAGTCAAAGCCCATTGTCAGATGTGATTAATACTACGCCTGCTCATAATCATGATGTTGAGTTCATCGGTGAAGGTAAATCACCGTACTTAGGTAACGATAAGGATTACCTTCCTTCATTACAAGGCAAGTTCAAGGAACTTGGTGTGGCGTTCAACTTGTTTTCTAACGTTTGGTGGACATCGGGTAACCCTTTTGTTTACGAACCTAAATCGAATACACTGATTTTTGCTCAATCAAGCCGCGCACGATTACCAGAAGGTTCGGATACAGCCAATTACACCGGCTCATTGTTCCTTTATATTTCACAAGACGGTGGTGAAAATTGGCAAGTCCACGAAATATATCGTAAATGGGGTCATGTGCCGACAAATCCTTCCGTTGCTGTACTCAATCCGACTAATACCACAAATCCCGCCGATTTGCAGTATGTAATTTACACAAGATATTTTATCCCAGAATGGTCAGACGGTCAGTTGGTTCTTGAATTGCGAGGTGCTTTGTTTTTGATATTTACAGGAAAAAATTGGGAGTATATAGAATTTCCCGAAGCAGCACCTCTTTCTAACAACCCTGGGAAACAACAACGCTGGATATTATCCAATAATGTTGCTTCAGATGCTAAGAACGGTAGTTGGTTCTATACTGCCGGCGTTCTTTCACCTGCAAACGATTTTGTGCAATACGGTACTTATGGCGTGGGTTTTATCGGATTAGACAAGAATGATGCCGGTTCATCTATACCGTCTCATTTCAATCACGACCAGTTCCGCCCAAGCCCAAACACTGAAACATCATACCAGAGTCCAATCGAAATAGATGTTGACCCCGTTGGAAATGTCTATGTTGCTGTAAATAACTACTTTTTACCCTACAACGATGATGGTAGGGACAGAGTCATCGGTGTAGCAAAATCCACCGATAACGGTAAAACATATTCGCAATTCAATAAGATGTCACGTTCAATTATTGATAATTTTGTTGAATTCAAAGGAGGCAATCCCACATTAGGATTTCCATTGCCGGAGCAATATCCGTATGGTACAAGCGGGTTCCGCGTTTATGGCGAAGATGAATACAGTTATGTTTACAGGATTTTCAGTTATTACGGCTCGGAAGAAGGGCAGTTAGAGACATATATTGTAGAAGCGTTTCATAAGGATGGCCAATGGGGAATGCGAGATATTTCAACATTTAGCGGCAAAAAATGGAGAATCCCATACGTAATTCAAGATACTAATTCACTAATCGAACAAGATGTTTTTGTGAACAATGCCCGCCAACATGAAATACAACTTTCAATAACTGCCGATGGACAATATCTTGTTGCAAAATGGATTGACAACCGTGATGAGACAGCCAAATTAGCGAATAGAGTTCAAATTGTAAACTTAGGTGGAGTTGACTCAATGCTCACAACGGATATTTTCTATTCTTACAGAGCAATTAATTCAACCCAATGGTCGCCATCATATAATCTTACCAATGATGTATGGATGAATAATGCAACTATAATTCCTCCCGTTCTGCCGAGCATCAACAATATTCCGATTATCGAACATGCAACTGTCAGATTCACCAATCCGAACGACCCGAGATATAATTATCCATATTTCGTTCAGAACTTTGTTGTCGGCACAGCAATCCGCAAGCATATTTTATTTACCTCATTCGATGGCTTGAATCCAACAAAAATTGGTAATCCGTCCATTCAAATTCCCGAGGGGGTAAGCGGTGCAAGCGTCCGCGAAAATAACTACAGCTTTAGAATCCACAGCGTATCGCCAAATCCCGCGACCGATGAAGCATTTGTAAACTACCAACTCGACCGTTCGGGTTTTGTAACAATTGATATTTATAACACATTGGGGCAGAAAATTTTAAATATAAGAAATGCACATACAGATGCAGGAATTTGGCAAGCATACTTCTCTGTTGCCGAATTACCTGTTGGGACTTACTACTGCACATTGACGCTTGATGGTAAAACTGCTACAAGGATTATGAATGTCGTAAGATAGCAAGTTAGTTAATCTTTAGTTACACAAGTTGGAGCAAGAGGTATGACCTCTTGCTTTTTTTTTCATAAACGGGAATACATTTCTTGTAATTAAATGATAAATAAGAACTTACTATATTTCAATATTTGGCATCAACTTTGCTAATCTATTATAGTTATATAAGGAGGAAACTGAAAAATGAAAATAATTTTAACTTCAATTTGTGCATTTCTTATGGGTTTTACGGTAATTTCTGCTGCAAAACCGATAATCAATGTTCCTGCTTTGCCATCTGATTCCGAACTTGAAATGTACGAGGAAAGCGAAGGCCTCTTCGCTCTCAAAGTACTTGAATTATACAGAACTTGTGTGATGCTCGAGACACAACTACAAATTATGGGGATAGAACCCAAGACTCGGGTGTTCCAACCAACTTTCGAAGAGCTTGAAGACATGGACTTCAGAATTATTCGAAAATACCACAGAATCGCAATGAATCTGGAGCAAGAGATTTTTTCAGCGCCCGAAACCGACCGCCAATTGCTTCTCGAAAAAATCAACAGACTCGAGAAGCAGTTGAGCGATACGGTAGCTGATATGCTTGTTATGAAAGGAGGTGCAACAAACGATATTTTACGTGAAATGCTTACAAGATTAAAAGCACAAGCTCAGTTGTATGAAGACAATTTAAAATTGCTCCGTGAGCAGTTCTTTTTCAATTGTCGCGATTTTACAACGATATTTTCAATTGCGGGGACGGGTAATTTATTTGTTTCCAATGGAGGTGACAATGTCAGGAATGACCCTGGATTAGGAGTTAAAGGTGCCATAAATATACAAAAGCTATTCGGTTTTTGGCAAGGTGTGGATTTTTGGTATGAGTATCAGTCTCCCAATTTTTATACTAGATATGATATAAATTATATCGAATACACCGAAAAATGGGGGACAAACATGCATGCTGTAGGATTAGGTGCAAAGATTCCCGTAGTAAAGTCAACTGAAATTATACACGGTTTAAATATGCAATTGGGTTATTTCTGGGGTAAAGGCAATGTAGTCAATCGTCCGACAAGCAATTTCAGTTGGGATGGATACAACGTCAATATCGAGTACTTTTTCGGAGTACCGAGTTGCGAATTCCCCTTTGAACTCTTCGTTGACTTCTCGATTTATCACTCATTTACGAAAAACTTGGTCTTCAATACTGATGTTCAGGGCTTTGATTATCTTGATATAGGCAAAACACATATCGGAGTTTCGCTTGGTGTAAGATACAATTTTTTGAGGACTCCATTTTAACATTTTGTAAGGAATAAAATGAAAAAGCTGATAATATTTTTATTTATTGTTCTTATAGCAGTTTCAAACGATACTTTGTCTCAGGAAAGTTCATTGGAACTCGGGAAAAGGTTTTTGAAACTTGGAAATACTTATCGTGAATCGGGAGATTTTGATAATGCCGCACAATTTCTAAACCGAGGCTTAAGGGCCGTAGAATCTAATCGCGGATTCGAAGCTCAGTATTGGTCAGCAGTCGCATACGAATTTTTCGGTTATTTATACAGAGATATGGAAATGAAAGCCGATTCGCAAGCAAACTTCCGCAAAGCCTTGGATATTTATTCAAACATCATTTCACAAAGAGATGGAAGCCCCACTGCGATGCAAAACGTAATCGAAAGCATAGACCAATTGAGTGCATTTACTGAGCCGAGTTCGCTTTTCGGCACATCTTCTGGAATAATCAATCTTTCAAATAGTAAGTTACGTACTATACCTTACGATATTCCGCTCAATTCAACGAGTTTGCTACTTTCGGATAACAGATTCAGCGATTTCCCAGATGGTATTAATCGTTATAAAAATCTCGAATACCTTGACTTATCCGGGAACAAACTAAGGAATGTATCGCCAGAGATTGGTGATATCACCAAACTTCATTATCTCGACTTGAGTAGAAACAGACTTACAACTCTTCCGGCAGATATGGCAAAATTAAAAAGTCTTCGTGAATTGAATCTCAGCAATAACAAGCTTAAAGAGATTCCACCTACCTTGTGTGAATTAAAAGGTCTCAGATTGCTTAATCTTAGAGGTAACAAAATAAGACACGAAGATGTGATGAACTTAGTCAGGTGCTTACCATCAACAAACATCGTTTTTGATGAGTACATTCGCAAAGAGGATGCTCCGGGAGGAGACGATGCTTTCCCAGGATTTGATGATTAGCAAAAACTATTTGATTATCTCAATTATCCTGATTTTGATGTTTTGAGATTGCTCAATGTAGATACCTTGGCAAATTACATCATAGCTCGCCAAGGCGTTCATATTTAACTCAACTTCGGCGATAAGTTTGTCGTTTGTGTCGTAAATATTCATTTTATGTTTACCGTGTGGGATACTTATAAAATCCGTATATCCGCCAAAAAATACTGTTTCATCAAACCCGATTGCAGTATTTTGAAATTTGATTCCATTAGCATTATTCAACAAGTTGAATAACCTTATGTATGCGATTTCACTTTTGGGCGCCGGAATGACATCATCTATTAAAACTGTTTGAGCTATACTCCCTCGACCAAAAACCGCGAGGGTATAACGTTCTTCCTTGGCTAATAAATATGCATGATTTGCTATGACTTGATTTCTGCTTATGGATTTAATTCTTACAAAAGTATTGCCAGACTGAAATTTTTGATAATTTTGCGGTGTTTCATCGTCATTTAACGCTGATGCTTGAATTTCAATATCGTTACTTTCTGCACTAATTTCAATGTGATTGGGTAGTGCATTGATTAATCTCACATAACTGAAATTTTCGGGATTTATTACTTTTGGTGTATTAATTTCAGGCACACATTCGCAACCGATGTTCAGAACAACTACTGCGAATGTGAATAAAAGGTAAAGACCATATTTCATGAATTCTATCAAAATCCTATGCTAATACCTCCCGTAACACCGACTTTATTCGAATTGTATAGTGTGCCGCCCACATTATAAATCAAGGTTCCATATTCAAATCCTAAATTGAAACTAACGGGTGAGGCGACTTGCCAAATCAGTCCTGCCTGAGTTTTAAACACTGGTCCAATTGCTGTATAGCCGGCAAATTGCTGTAAATACGGGTACAAGTAATAAGGAATAATAAACTCTTTTGGGGTTAATCTATAATTTCCTCCGAGCATAAATATTTCAGGACTTTGCGAATATTGCAAACCCTCTGGCGTTATAAAATTCTGGGTGAAATTCTCTTGTGCAATTTCTAACCCAATTGCATGAAAATCATTAATAGCATATATAAACGATACGGCATAACTTTCTCGAGGCATAGAAAGTTTGGACGATGCCAAAGTAGGCGAGACATTAGTCGGCCCTGACATACGAATATTTATGTTATGCCTTGTACCGGTCAATGAATTGTCTAATAAGGTACTACCATAAAATTCGCTTTCATTATATCCAACTGAACTACCGAATCGCTTCAAATTATTGAAATGTTTTCTATTTGCAGTTGGTTTTATTGCAAAATATGACTGACTTGCGGTTGAATTATTTGCGTAATCCCACAATTCCGATTGATTGCCTGCTAATGAGTTTTGATTTCTGTCAATATCAGAATTGCTATTTGTAACGTCAAAAGCTGTAGAATTGCCTCGGGACCTAGCTTTCTCGACATTCGAAGGTAATGAACCGAAGTTTTTCATATTTATTGAGTTGTTACCTGAGATTTCACTTGACTGATTTGTTTCACCAACTTGTCCTTTTGCCTCATTATCAGAGGCAAAAGATGAGCTAACAGGTATGTTATTTTGTCCGGGTGCTTGCAGTGATGCGAGTTCAGCACTTAATTGAGCATTCTTTTGATATTCTATAACTCCCCATCCGATTGCTCCGAAGAAGAAAAGCAAAAATATTGCAGGTGAAAATCTGGCGAGGAATTTCTTGAAAGCGGCAACGGGAGATTGCACATAATTCGCGGGTAATGCTAAACCAAGTCCCGTGAATATAGCATTTGTAACATGTAACGGTGGGACTATCTGCGACATTTCCTCCTGCGCCGCAAGGTGCATTTTGAACTGAGTGTTGAATTCTCGCCTGATTTCATCACTTTGGGAGAGCATCGAAAACAGCGTTTGCTCGTTAGTGCTATCCAAACCACCGTCAATGTAATCGTGTATCATTTTAGCATAAGACATATCTAGCCCTATTATATATTTTTATTATTAATTTCTAATTCGTTAAGATACTTTGATATTATTATTTTTACTTTTTCCTTGGCTCGCCAGCATTTACTCCTTACACTTGCATAATTTTCGCCGATTATTTCTGAGATTTCTTCATAATTCAAACCCTCGTACATTCGCAGAACGAAAACTTCCTTATAATCACCTTTCAAAGTATCAATAGCAATGTTCAATAGTTGCTTCATCTCGAAATCTTCCTGTTCGTGACCAATGTATGGTGTCATAAATTCATCGAATTCCACATCTTTCCGGTTGTCGCGTATGCTGTTCAGGCAAAGATTCCTTGCAATTTTCAACAAAAAATGCATGATATTGCCGTATAAGGTCTGCGATTGCATTGAATGATAGAATTTCGTGAAAACCTCTTGGAATATATCATTAGTTTCTTCGGAGTTTTGCAACATTTTCCGGCAATAAGCATACAATCTTTTCGAATATCGTTCATAAATTTCGGCAAATGCGCCATTTTTGTGATTATCTGTCCTAAGAAGATTCACAAGTTCGATGTCATCCAATTTTTTGTAATTCAGCTTCATTATTTGCCCTTAGATTGCCAAAATCCTCTAATAGCACTATTCGCCAAAATATATGTCGTTTCTCTGTTTACCAAAGCACCTTCGTAACTGAGGTTTGTTATTATCAATGCTGAATAACTAACTTTATCAAATTGTGTCTTGAGATTGTAAATTATACTTTTTCCGTCGTTTGACCAAGTCGGTTTGACAGCTTTTTCACCATCGAAAACTTCCGTAATCCTCGAATATCTTATTTCATTACCATTGATATTCATCGCCCAAATATTACCGTCTTTTCCCGAAACCGCTACAAAATCACCTGAAGCAGACAAACTTGCGTGCTGTGTTCCGATTACCTCGGACTCAATTTCAATTTTTCGGACAGAGGCATTGCCGATATTGATAAACATCAATTTTTCTCGGTTTTGTTCCGTTATAGCAAGCATGATTGATGTACCTCCGGGTGTCCACGTCGGGGAAATTTCATCTCTTTCCTTGATAATGCCTGATTCAATCTGAAACGAAAAAATGATTTGTGTTGAGCCGGTTTGCTCTGCATTTGCAACTTTCAGAGTATATTTATCGTTCTCTGACGTCAAATAGGCAAGTAATTTAGAATCCGGCGAAAATGCAGGAACAGAATTTACGGTAAACTTATTGTCTAACAGGTCAAATAAGTAGCTTCCTTCAAATTTGCTTAAGAACAGTCTCTTCTGTCCGCCGTTGAACACAATTTTTTTTCCGTCAGGAGACATTATCGGCATATTAATGTCAAACAAAGCACTTGCTTCGGCAATTTTTGTTAGCTTTTTACCTTCGATATCGCACGTCAGAAGCAGTTTCTTGCCTGTTGCGGTATCACTTCCCAACAGAGCCATTAACCCGTTACTCGAAGGTGGTGAGAACAAAACACTATTCTCAACTAATTTACGAGTTCCCTTGCCGTCTCGTTTAATACTATACAAAAATGGTTCATCTGTATTGCCAGGCTGAGCGGTAAAGAAAACCCTATTGTCTGGATTTCCGTCGTCAGGACCACCAATGTCGCAAACGTCACATCCAAACAGCATCATCCCGAATAGCATTGATAAAAACAACCACCATGTCAAAGAACATAGGAAACCTTTTGCGCCAATTTTATTTTTCTTTTTAAAAAACATTTTCTCCTACTGAGAATGACACACAAACATTTAAAAAATCTCACTTTATTTTAAAAAAATTTCATTTACGAGATTTTTTAGCATCAATGCACTATGATAATCATGAATTCTTATGTAATCTATACGATATTTAAGCAAGATTGAATGGAGTAAAATTGTGGCTGTATCACGCTCTTGAGGGTTTACAATGTTAAGTAATTTGCCAATAAAAGATTTTCGTGATATTCCCAACAGCATCGGTTTTTTTATTGAATAAAAGTAATCAAGGTTACGAAGAATTGCGATATTATGTTCGTAAAGCTTGCCGAAGCCGATACCCGGGTCAATGATAATTTCTTTAACTCCTTTTTGCTCAGCCTTCAAAATTTGAATTTCAAGGAAGTCGGAAACCTCTTTGAGAACGTTTTCATATTTAGCTAAACTTTGCATTATTGCAGGTGTACCTGTGGTATGCATTATAACAAGTGTTGCACACAGTTCACTTGCAACATCGAACATTTCGACATCAAAAGTACCGCCGGAAATATCATTTATAATATTTGCACCTGCTTTGACAGCTTTTTCAGCTACTATAGATTTTGTCGTATCGATAGAAACCACTGCTAAACTATTGTGGCGTCTGATTCCTTCAATTACGGGCAAGACTCTTTGCAACTCTTCATCGACAGATATCGGTTCAGAACCGGGGCGAGTACTTTCGCCACCAATATCAATTATATCAGCACCATCTTCTATGGCTTTAAGTGCGTATTCGATTGCAAATTGGCTGTCGTTGAATTTACCGCTGTCGGAAAAGGAATCGGGCGTAACGTTTACTATCGCCATTATTTTCGGGAATTCGAACATTACTTGGTGGGGAAATCAGATTTGAGATAACCGTCATTTTTGATGATTTTCTGTATGTCATCCATTGTTTTTATGCTTGGAAAGAGTCTTTTATAATGTTCGTACAAAATTCTTAATCGGACATTTTCGGAAAGCGATTCAAGCAATAATTGCCTTTGCTCTATAGTCAAACCAGACTTTTGCGCCAAATAAAACGAAGGATATTGGGTTGTAATTTCATCGGGAATGATTTTGTCAATTTGTATGGTTTTGATTAAATCTGCAATCCTGTTATATAACTCAATGCATTTATTGAGCAATGAAGCATCAATTTTTCTGTCTTCATCATCGAAATATTTTACCTGCCCTATGTAGTATTTATCTGCTCCGTCGGAAAAAGATTCAAGCTTATATCTCCGAACACCCGCCACTATAATATCCATCCTGCCATCGGGATATTGTCTCATAAGGTCGGTAATTGTTGCCGTGCAACCGACTTCTTTCATTCCGTCGTTACTCATAAAATTTATACCGAAATGGCTCCGCTCTTTAATACAACGATTTATGAGTGATTTGTATCTCTCCTCGAATATATGTAACGGATACGCAGATTCGGGAAACAAAACCAATCTTAATGGGAAGATGCCTATTGTCCTCATGTTACTAACTTTCTGAGCATTATTTTTTGAATTATAAGACAATTTCAGAAGCAATATATTTAGAAAGTTTGAATTATAAAAAAAATCCTTTTAGATAATGAAAATCTTTCTTAATTTAGCACCCAGTAAGAATGTGTTAATATACCATAAAGGAAATAAGTATGCCGATGTTACCGACAAGACTCACAACGATATCACATCATATTGATACTGAGCAAGGAATGCACCCTGAAGCGACAGGTGCTTTCACTTCAATTTTAAATGACCTTACTCTATCGCTCCGATTAATTTCTCGTGATGTACGCAGAGCTGGATTGAATGATGTGCTCGGGCTAACCCGAGATACAAACGTGCATGGCGAACAAGTAAGACGTTTGGACAGCTATTCAAACGAAGTTATCAAAAGAGCTATGCAAAGAAGCGGGCACATTTGTGTGATGGCTTCGGAAGAAGAAGAAGATGTCATCATATCTGATGTTATTGGCGAAAGAGGTAAATACGTCATAGTATTCGACCCCTTGGACGGTTCATCTAACATTGATGTAAACGTTACCATTGGAACAATTTTTTCTATTTATAAGCGAGTTGACCCGAGCTCCGAAGATCCCGGCTCAATTGAAGATGTACTCCAACCCGGATATAAGCAAGCAGCTGCGGGGTATGTGCTATACGGAAGCAGTACAATACTTGTCTATACGACAGGTCACGGGGCACATGCTTTTACTTTGGACCCTACGATTGGTGAATTTCTTCTGACTCGTGAGAATATTCGTACCCCAAAGAGAGGTAAATATTACAGTGTAAATGAAGGAAATTATTATAATTGGTCAGAAAACATTCGTCAATATATAGACTATCTCAAAACACCATCAAGCGATAAATCACGTCCGTACTCTCATCGTTATATCGGTACTGCTGTGGCTGATGTGCATAGAACAATAATTTACGGCGGAATATTTATGTATCCAGCTGATAGCAAAGCCCAAAAAGGGAAATTGAGATTAGTTTACGAAGCCAATGCCCTTGCTATGATAACCGAGCAATGTGGCGGCAGAGCATCGGACGGCAAAAACAGAATACTTGACATGAAACCCGAGCACATTCACCAGCGTGTACCACTTTTCTTGGGTAGTAAAGAAGATGTCTTCGATGCAGAATTATTTGCAAACGGTGAGCATCCACTACAGAAAATTATATAAAAAAAAAGGTTGAATCACTCTCGTGTATTCAACCCATACAAATCTATATTAATCGTATATTAATCGGATTATTTCACTTCCGGATTAACAATTTCAGCTGTCTTAACTGCTGAACCTGTTTCATCTACTTTTGCTTCGAACTTCACATCTTTCGTTGAGCAAGAAGCAGCACAGGAAGAGGCAGTTTTCACGTCTTTATTCGAGCAACTTGATTCGGTTGCTGATGCATTCTTCATTTTGCTGGCGCAGCAGCCTTCGGATGCAGCAGTAGTTTTCATTTTGCTTGAGCAACAACCTTCTTTCGCTGATGCATTCTTCATTTTGCCGGCGCAACAGCCTTCGGATGCAGCAGTAGTTTTCATTTTACTTGAGCAGCAACCCTCTTTGGCTGAAACATTTTTCATTTCAACTGAATTTTCTACACCCGCTTTTGTCTTTGAGTGGTCGCAAGCATCTGCGTAGAATATATTCATTGCAATGAACAATGCAATTGCTGTAGCAAAAATTTTTAATGTATTCATAAAATCTCCCATATAAATATTAAACAATTATGTTAGTAAAAACAAATTTTTTTCTTTACAATAAACACTCATATATAGACACAAAAACAGAAGAATTGTTACAAAAAAAATTGTAAATTTTTTTTTAAAAATTGTTTGTAGTTCTAAACATTCAATTCAAATTATTAGCTCAATCTAAACCTAAAGTAAAGTTAACCGAGAATTCACCTGAGTTTTATCAAATACTCACACAAATCCAAGACTTTTATATTTTGTAAAGTTTATCTGTTAAAATTTTATTTATCTGTAACTACGTTGGGCAAATGCAAATATTCACATTATTACAGTCAGCAAACAAGCAGACCAAAAATACAAGTTATCATTTATAAACATTTCAGGGTAGTATTTAATGAAACAATTTTTACTTACAATTATTGCTATTGTGATGTTGAGCCAAGTATCACTAGCGCAAACAAAAACAATCGTCGGTAAAATTACCGACGAAGCTGATGGTAAGCCCCTTGCTGGAGTAACTGTCAGAGTGAAAGGTACGAATGTCGGTACATTCAGCAAAGGCGACGGCACGTACCTAGTGCAGGTTCCTGCAGCATCTAATACTTTAGTTTTTTCTTACACGGGCTACGTGGCTCGTGAAGTGAACATTGACGGGCGCAGCGAGGTAAACGTTTCGCTCCAAACAAGTTCCATTATGACTCAAGATGTTATCGTCACAGCATTTGGTGTTGAACGAGAGCAAAAGGCCCTTGGTTATGCTGTTCAGCAAATCGGTGGTTCTGAAATAGCCGAAACTCCCGAAGCAAATCTCGTGAACGCATTACAAGGTCGAGTTGCTGGCGTACAAATCACTAAAGGTGCATCGGGTGCAGGTTCGACTGCAAGAATAATTATTCGAGGAGAAACGTCACTTACCGGTGACAACCAACCTCTGTTCGTTGTTGACGGGGTACCAATCAATAATAAAACTGATGCACGTTCAAACAGCTTGCGGACAGGTGGCAATATGAACGTTGACTATGGCAACGGTGCCGCTGATATAAATCCAGATGACATCGAATCAATATCAATTCTTAAAGGGCCTAACGCTGCCGCTCTTTATGGCTCGAGAGCGGCTAATGGCGTTGTACTTGTCACAACAAAATCAGGGAAAGGCAGACGTGGTATCGGTGTTGATATAGCATCTTCGACAACATGGGAATCGGTATTGATTTCTCCTCAATATCAACACAAATACGGACAAGGTAAAGACTTCAACTTCAGATTCCTAGATGGATACGGTTCCGGTGTTGCCGATGGTGTTGACGAATCATGGGGACCACTCATGGACGGCAGAATGATTGAACAATTTGACTCACCTGCCTCAGGGACATATACTTATTCCGATGGACGTACGGTACAATTAAGAGGTGGCGATATACATGGTTTGCAGGGCATCCTCGGGAAAAACGGTGTTGATTTAACTCGCAGAGGCACTATTACCCCTACGCCCTGGACTTTTCATGAAGACCCCGTCAAAGCTTTCTTTGGTACAGGATTAACTACTATAAACAGTATATCATTCAATGGCGCAAATGATATCGGTAATTTCAGACTTTCATTTGCTAATTTAACAAACGAAGGTATTGCTCCAAATACAGATTTAATTCGCAACACTATTTCTTTCAATGCAGGATATACTCTTGCCGATAATTTAAGAATATCAGCGAACGGTCAGTACATCCAAAACGAAAGCAGTAATCGTCCTGTTGATGGATACGGAACTGAAAGTGTTATGTATTTGTTCACTTGGTACGGTATGCAAGTTAATACTGACAATTTAAGAGAGTACTGGCAAAGAGGTAGGGAAGGGTTCCAACAATTCAATTATAACTACAATTATCATGATAATCCATACTTTACTTTCTACGAAAACACAAATGCAATGGACCGCGACAGAGTGATGGGAAATATTTCCGCCGCTTATGAAATAATTCCCAAATTGACACTGAATATGCGTACCGGCGTTGACTTTTATAACGAAAGAAGAACTTTCAAAAGAGCATTCTCTACTCAAAGGTTTCCCAATGGACAGTATCGTGAAGATAAAATTACTTTCCGCGAAGTCAATAGTGATTTTTTACTTACATGGGCTAATAAAGTCAGTCACGATTTTGATTATTCGGTTTCGTTCGGAGGCAATAGGATGCATCAAATCAACAATTTCTCTGGACTCTCGAACAACAAAATGGTAATACCAAATGTTTATACATTTTCAAACACAGACATAGCTATTGTTAATAGATTGGATAATCGCGAAAAACAAATAAATTCACTTTATGGCTTCGGTCGTTTCGCTTATCAAAATATGCTTTTCCTTGAATTAACTGCACGTAACGATTGGTCATCAACGTTACCAAAATCAAATAATTCATATTTCTATCCATCAGCTACAATTAGTGCGGTGTTAACAGATATTTTTGATATACCGCAGGAATCATTACTCAATTTTGCTAAACTTCGTTTTGGTGTTGCACAAGTGGGTAATGACACCGACCCGTATTTATTGGAAAATGTATTCTCATTTGGCTCACCTTTTGGTCCAAATCTCATCGCAGACGAATCATCACTCCTTGCCAATGCCAATTTGAAGCCGGAAATAGTGACGTCATTTGAAATTGGAACGGATTTGAGATTTTTTGACAACAGATTAGGGTTCGATATCACATATTACAATAACATTTCGAAAAACCAAATCATTGGCGTACCGATAGCCAACTCAACAGGCTATACGAACAGATTCATCAATGCAGGGCAAATTTCTTCTTCCGGTGTCGAAATTGCGTTGTTTGGTACACCTATCAAGCTCGATAATAGTTTTAGATGGGATATAGGTATTAATTTCTCAATGGACAGAAGTTACGTAGATGAACTTACAGAAGGCATTGACCAATATACAATCATGAGTCAAAGAGTAATCGTAATAGCCAAAAAAGGCGAAAGAATGGGCACCATGTGGGGGACAGGATTTAGAATGTATGACCCGGACTCAAAGCAAGAAGTAAAATTCGTTAACGGCAGAGCAACTATTGAACAAAACGGGCAGAGAGTGGAAGTAGATGAAGATAAACTCAAAGTTATTTATAGCAATGGTTTGCCCGTACCGAACAATGATTTGAGAATTTTAGGAAACTACAACCCCGATTGGATGCTTGGTATAGCAAATACGTTTTCGTGGCAAGGTTTTGAATTAGGCATCTTGTTCGATATTCGTCACGGAGGCAGAATTTATTCCGAAACAAGACTAATAGCCGCAACTGCCGGTAATATTGCCGAATCACTATGGGGGCGTGATGCTGAAAATGGAGGTTCAAACCCAGGAATGAAACAATCTGGTCTTCAATGGGTCAAAGACGGCATTACACGCAATGATGGCGTAATTGGTGACGGCGTAAAATCTGATGGAGCAGGAGGATTTGTTGAAAATGATGTCATCGTTGATGCTTCCGCATACCACAATCGACGCTATCCTCGCGGCAATGAAACGGAAGGGATGTATAATGCGTCTTATGTTAAACTACGTGAATTGAGACTTTCATACAACTTCCCTCAATCATGGCTACAAGGATTATTTGTACGCAACCTTAGGTTATCATTAGTCGGAAGAAACTTGGCTATTTGGACAAGTAGTCCGCACTTTGACCCCGAAGTTATTGGATTTACCGGCGCAAATATTATCCCGGGCGTAGAGCTACACCCGATACCAAGTACACGAACTTTTGGTTTTGATGTTAAAATCGGTTTTTAATTAATTTGTTCAATCATAATAAAGTAAAAAAATGAAAAAAATATGTTTATTAATTACAATTCTGGTGATAGTATTTAATTTCCAAGCATGTGATGACTTTGGAGATATGAATAAGAATCCAAATGCACCAACCTCAATCGCTAATAACCCCGAGTTACTGATGACTTATTTGACTCGTAGCTTTCCAAATCAAATGGCTATCGAATTTTGGAGTGACGGTGGCAGTTTGATGGCACAATACAACGCTAAGATAGTTTTTACGGGATTCGATTTATTCGACTGGGGATCTAACTCCGGTTTATGGAACAGTTTATATACCTATATACGTAACTCAAATAACTTAATGGAAATCGGTCATGATGGCTACATAGCAACAGCGACTACCTTGCGTTCCTTGATGTTCCTCATTTTGACTGACCTTTGGGGCGATGTACCATATTCTGAAGCTGGTAAAGCCAAAACAGATAAAATCTACACTCCAAAGTATGATACCGGCGAATTTATTTACACCGAATTGCTAAAAGAACTTGACAAAGCCAACGATTTATACGCATCGAATCCTCCGGGTATTAAAGGTGACGTCTTGTTAAGCGGCAATTTAACCTTATGGCGTAAATTCAATAACTCCATCATGCTTCGTATGTATATGCGTATGTCTGAGGTCAGACCCGATGTAGCAAGAGCAGGTTTCGAGAAAATATTATCAAATCCCGGCAAATATCCTATACTTTCCGAAATGAACGACAACATTGCTCTCAATTATTTAGCTGCCCAACCAAATACATGGCCCATACACACCTCTCGCGTTGGTTCATTCGATGAAAACCGCTTAAGTGAAACATTGGAAAGCGTTTTAAAAGCATATGACGACCCACGTTTAGCAGCGTGGTTCAGACCGACTGAAAATTCTGTCCAAACAGGCAATCTCGTGTGGGAAGGTATGAGAAATGGTTTATCGGATGGTGTAGCATACAATTACAAAGGCGGCCCCTTAAATCTCTCACGTTGGGGAAGAATGTTTTTCGAATCACCAAATGCCGCGCAAGGTATTTTGATGTTGCACAGCGAAGTTGAATTCTTGATTGCCGAAGCAATTCAGCGTGGTTGGATTTCAGGCGACCAAAAAACTCATTATGAAAAAGGAATCACTTCTTCTTTCGAATATTGGTCTAAGCGAGCGGTTGTGGCAGGTCTTACGCTTGAAATGCCTTCGGATTACCTTACGAGAAATGCTTCACCTAAAACGCCTTACAATTCTGATTTCAACATTCCCGTTGCATACAACGGCTCGCGAGAACAGATTCTTGTTCAAAAATGGTTAGCAAATTTCCTTAATGGGTACGAAGGTTTCCATGATTTTTGTCGTACGGGAGTTCCAAATTTAATCAAACCGGGACCCGATGCACAATATAATCAATATCCAAGCCGATACATATATCCCGCGAGCGAACAAGCTTTGAATGGTGCTAATCGCGCTGAAGCAGTATCAAGATTATCACAAGGCGACGACAACAGGTCGAAAGTTTGGTGGCAAAAGTAATTCTTAAATAATCCAAACAGCACCCCAATGTGAATATTTACATTTGGGGTGCTGATAATTTTTTATAGGGGGATCTATGAAAAATAAATTTATTCTAATGCTCAGCATAGCAGCTTTATTAATCTCATTTTTTGCTTGCAGCGACGCTGCCAAAGAATCACACCAAGAATTATGGATTACATCAGCTCCCGCTGGGAGTCAATATTGTATATTGGATCCTGATGGAATAACAATCGACCCTTTTGGTAGAATAATTAAACCACGCGGAAAAACATTTAGGGTTGCCCCCCATCCTTACGGACTCGTACTTTCACCTGACGGTAATATAGCTATTTGTGCTAATTCCGGGACAGGACCTTTTTCTATAACCATCTTCAAAAATATATTCGGAGATAATCCCGAAATACGCCAAATTCCCGAAGGTGCAAAAACCGATGAGGACTTGCTTTCTGCTGTATTTATGGGACTGGCGGTCAGTCCAGATAACAAATATGTTTACGTAGCTGGCGGACAAGAGAATAAAGTTTATGTTTTCGATTTGAATACTTATTCCAAAGTAAAAGAAATCAATTTGGCTGTTGTAGTAGGAGATAGAGACTATACACATGGCTATATCGGTGATATGATTTTAAGCCGTGACGGCAAAACACTCTATGCCGTTGACCAAATTGGCTTTCGTGTTGCTATCATCGATGTAGAATCAGGCAAAATACGACACAACATACCCGTAGGCAGATATCCATTCGGAATTATGCTCACGAAGGACGAAAATGCCCTTTATGTAGCCAATGTCGGCGTATTTGAGTACAAACCATACAATTCCGCCAATATTGATAATCTTATCCCCACTTCAGCCGATTATCCTGCGTTCGCATACGGCTCAAAGGAAATGGTCGAAGGAATTAAAAACGATTCAGTTGATATACCCGGATTGGGCGACCCAAACGTTGACGAAGCTTTCTCAGTATGGAAAATATCGTTGGGCGATGAACCTAAGGTGATAGCTAAAATCAAAACAGGATTTCTCGTGGGAGAAGTTATCGAGGGCATTCCAGCAGTCGGCGGTTCAAGTCCGAATTCGATTGCAATTAACGATAAGTATGTATTTATTAGCAACGGGAATAATGACTGCGTAAGCGTTATAGATATCGAAAAAGACTCAATAATTAAGAATATTTCTATAGAATTAGACATTCGAATGCGTGGATTAAGAGGCATTATACCTTTTGGCCTTGCGCTCAGTCCCGATAATAAAATGCTGTATGTGGCTTGTTCGGGAGTAAATGCTGTTGCTTTCATATCAACGGAAACTCTTGAAGTAGAGGGTTTTGTCCCTGTTGGTTGGTTCCCTTCAAAACTTGCAGTTTCAAATAACGGCAAAAAGCTCGTAGTGGCTAATGCTAAGGGATATGGAAGCGGTCCTAACGGCGGAAATAATTTCACACTTGGCCCCGAAGGAAGCAATATAGGGCGTTTGATGAAAGGCTCAATAACGGTTATGGATATTCCCGAAGGAGCAGAATTAGCAAGAGAAACTCAAAACACAATAGATTATAATTTCAAATTTACTAAAGTTACTCCTGATTTAATTGTGAGAAATAAAGATAATCCCATTCCTCTATACCCGGGCGAAAAAAAATCTCCAATTAAATATATAGTTTTTATATCGAAGGAAAATCGCACATACGATGAAGTTTTCGGACAAATACCCAAAGGTCGGGGCGACAAAAATCTTGCACGATACGGACTGCAACAAAGTTTTTCCAATACAAAAGGTGATTCTACAGTAGCAAATGCCGACGTGATGGTAAATCATTGGCAATTGGCACGCACATTTGCCATTTCGGATAATTTTTATGTGAATTCAGACCATAGTGCTGACGGGCATCGTTGGCTTGTTAATACTTATCCCAATCAATGGGTAGAAACTGCTGTCTCCGCAGCCTACGGTGGCAAAAGGGATATGAAACCCGGTTCAAAAGCTCCGGGCAACTATGCTTTTGTTGGGGCTTCCGGTGCTATATATCCCGAAGATTATAACCAGCACGGCTCAATTTGGGAGCATTTAGAGAGAAATAATATCGAATTTTTCAATTTTGGATTCGGAATGGAATTAGCACCGTCACTGTCTGATTCTACCATGAAATATACAGGTGTCAAACATGTAATCAACTTCCCCGTACCGGGACCATTATTTGACCGTAGTTCTAAAAAATTTGCTACTTATAATATGGCAATTCCCGACCAATTCAGAGCCGATATGTTTATAGAGGAATTTAACGAACGTTGGGTTGGTGAAGGCAAAGACATGCCTCAAGTTATTACAATTATGCTCCCGAACGACCACGGAGCCGACGATAGACCATGGGCAGGTTATCCTTTTCGCGAAAGCTATATGGCTGATAATGATTTGGCTTTGGGCAGAGTTATAGAATTCCTTTCTCAAACTAAATACTGGAAAAATATGGCAATATTTATCACCGAAGACGACTCACAAGATGGAGTTGACCATATAGATGCTCACAGGAGCATTTTGATGGTTGTATCACCATATGCGAAAAAAGATTTCGTTAGTCATGTGCATTCGAGTTTTGGCAGTATTTTTAAAACTATGTGGAACATTCTAGGAATACCTTATCTCAATCAGTATGATGCCGGAGCAAGCGATTTAAGAGATATATTTACAAGCACACCTGATTTTTCGCCATACTACGCTTTACCGGTTGATATAAGAATATTTGATCCTACGAAAGCACTTAAACCATTTGATGAGGGATTTGATTGGAAAGCAGTTGTCGAATCACCGAAACTAGATTATCCGGAAGATTTCATCAAATCCGCAGATGCAAGAGATAAAAAAATAAAAGGTAAATAAACATGAAAAATACTATTATCATTTTAACATTGATATTTATGCTTTATGTTAAATCATATGGCAACGTAGTTGTAGTGGGAGAATGGTATTTGAACCAAAACCACACACTGCCTCTAAAAGCCTCTAATTATCCGGATTATAAGAGTGTAAATCCACAAAGCGATTTATCAGTTGTTGATTTCGATGCAACCAGAATTCGCTTTTTCGGACAAAAACCTACTGAAACAATAAGCAATTTCGTTAAAAGTGCCGATATACCCGAAAACAAATTTGCAGTCAATATGTGGATTTTAAACCACGTTGACCAAACTATCGGGTTGAATATTCATGCCGCTGATGAGGATAATTCTTGGACAATTGGCTTTTGGGGTAGAAGTTGCTACTTTGAGTTAAATCAGAATGGGAAAAAAGTCTCAACCTCATATAATATGCAACGAGAAGATACCTTTAAAAACTATTTTGTATATCTTACAGCAATTCATAATGGCACTCATTTAATTATTCAAATAAACGGTAATGAGGTTGCCAGGACCAGGACTAACACAAATTTTGAATTATCTTCTGAATCACGGATTGTAATTAACGGATATTTCAACAACGAACCTTTTATGCAAATTTCTGATGCATTGAAATACCTCAGGATATTAAACGGAGTGCCAAACACTGAACAAAACAGTTTTCAATTCGAGTTATTAAAAAATATGGTTGAACTGGGACATCTTCATCCAACTGAATTTCATTTCATCGCAGGTCCTTATCTAAATAATGTCACTAAGGCTTCGGTTGACATCATTTTTGAGACTAACCGATTTGCCTGGTTTATAATTGAATACGGCGAAACCGTTGAATTAGGTAATTCTAAGGAATTGACAAATGACCCTACGGATAAAATCTCGCAAGAAGACCTTATTGTCAAAGTGACATTAGATGACTTAAAAACAGCTACGCAATACTTTTATAGGATAAATGCTGTTGATACCTACGGCAATAAAATTAATTCGGGAATTCTAACATTTGCGACCGCAATAGAGAATAACACCCCATTTACTTTTTGCGCAATCGCCGATACCGAAGCGCGAGTCCACATCAATGACAGAATTTCTAAACTAATTTGGGACGAAAGACCAAACTTAGTTATAAACTGTGGTGATATTACTGACGGAGGCAAAAAGCATCAAAAATTCGAATGGAATTATGAATATTTCCAAGGTATGACACAGCTTCATTCACGTATCCCCGTTATAACTGTACCGGGTAACGGTGAAAGCGACCTATACTGGTACAATCGCTATCACTCATTCCCCGTCGATAACGACTTCTATGTTTACAAGTACGGTAATGCAGAATTCTTCATGATGAACAGCAATAAAAAAGATGAATTCGCTTCCGGGGGAAGACAATATAATCTTCTTGATTCAGCTTTAACAAAATCTACCGCCAAGTGGAAATTCGTATGCATGCATCACGCCCCGTTTTCATCAGACGAAGATGATTATGGCGATTCATGGAAAGGAAAGAGTAATTTAGGAGATTTAGAGATAAGAAAAATTACTCCCGTTTTCGACAAACATAATGTTGATATAGTATTCTTCGGACATTTGCATACATATGAAAGGACACATCCGATTTCCGCCGGCAAACCCGCAACCAACGGAGTAACTTACCTACAAATTGGCGGGGCGGGTGGCAACCTCGAAGATTTTGTTCCTGTCAGATCACCTTTCACGGCTAAAACTTATCGCGGGCATCATTATGTCAAAATTGACATAAACGGAAGCATATTAGATATATTTACTTATGGAGTCGATGGAATTCTCAGAGATTATAATAGAATCATAAAATGAGAATAAGCTACATACTGTTTTTTGTAATGTTTAATTCAGCATCATTAATTTCAGAACAAGATACTCTTCGAAAATTCTATTATTTCAACAACGAACTCGTCGTTACGGCCGGTCGCTATTTAGAGTTTTCTATTGAAAGACCCGAACATATCTCATCAATAGATATTGGTAATATCACATTATTAAGACCTCGGACAAGTCCCGAAGCTTTGTTGCAATTACCGGGTGTTTTCCTCCAGAAAACAAATCACGGCAGCGGGTCACCATTTATTCGCGGCTTGACGGGTCAACAAACGCTCATTCTTGTTGATGGAATTCGGCTCAATAATGCTACAACTCGCTACGGTCCTAATCAATACATGAACACATTGGATATTCACATGATAGAACGCATTGAGGTCGTGCGAGGCTCGGGCTCAACTCAGTATGGCAGCGACGCAATTGGTGGTGTAGTTCACTTATTAACAAAAACACCTCAATTCACTGAGCAAACAAAGATTCAATCCCATATTTTTGCTCAATGTATGAGTTCTGGCATGGAAAAAACGATTGCTGGAGATTTTGAACTCAGTTCCACCAAATTTGCTCTCTATGGCAATGTCAATTACAATGATTTCGGAGATGTAAAAGCAGGTAAAGGTATAATTCAAGACCCTACTGGATATAAACAGTTATCGTTTTCCGCCAAAGCTAATTATGCTTTGGACAAATCCAATACATTGACAATCAATTACCAAAGAACAAAGCAAACCGATGTTCCTTTGTTTCATAAAGTAACGCTCGAAAATTTTCAATATAACACCTTTTCACCTCAAAATCGTAATCTAGCATATTTCAAATGGAATTTGAAGCTGGATGAGCAATTAACCAGCAACATCAATTTTACGGCGTTTTACGCTAGTTCTAAAGAGGGTAGAAAAAGTCGCAAGAACGACAATCCTGTTATCGTCGAAGAACTCGATGAAGACATAACTATTGGAGCTATCGCTCAGTCTGACATTATTCCAATGAACAACTGGCGGATTAACTTAGGTGCTGAAGTCTATAATGATTTAGTTAATAGCTCGAGAACTGATATAAACTCCCAAACCAATAACATACAAGCATTGAGAGGATTGTATCCCGATAACTCAAAATACACGTCGGCAGCGGTGTTTATATTAAATAGAACAGATATCGGTAGTTTTATTTTCAATTATGGACTGCGTTATAATTCAGTACTGATTAACGTTAAAGACAATACACTTGGTGAAGTCAAAATTAATCCGACCGCTTTAGTATGGAATGTTGCGGCAACATATAGATTAAATGAACATCATTACTTTTCTATTGGGGCCAAAACCGCTTTTCGCTCACCGAATATTGATGATATGGGAACACTTGGCATAGTGGACTTTAGATATGAAGTACCTTCGAAAGATTTAAGCCCCGAGAAATCCATAAACTTTGAATTCGGATACAAAGCTAACTATGAAAACTTCTATGCAGGTTTATCATTATTTCGAAACAATTTGGCTGATTTCATAACCCGTGTTCGCGGTAAACTAGACGGTAAAGATTCTGTGAGCGGATATCCCGTTTTCCTCAAGGAAAATTCCGCCGAAGCTTATATCGAAGGTGCCGAATTTAATACAATTCTCAGATTATTTGAATCATTTATTGCCGATTTCGCATTAACTTATACTTACGGACAAAATGTCACAAAAAACGAACCCATGCGCCGCATTCCACCGATTTACGGTAGTTTAGGATTGGAATACGGATATTCGCAAATGAGATTCAGATTGGATTTGCTTTTTGCAGGCAAACAAGATAGACTTGCTTCGGGAGATAAATCTGACAATCGTATTAGCCCCAGTGGTACTGCGGCATGGAATATCATCAATATACATGGTTCATATCGTTGGGATTCGCTGACTTTCACTTTGTCGTTGTTTAATTTAACCGACGAGCTTTACCGCTATCACGGTTCAGGCGTAGATATGTATGGAAGGAGTTTTAAATTATCTTTAAATTATTTGGTAAATATATTATGAAAAACATCAGTGCAGTTGTTTGCGATTGGGCGGGTACCATGGTTGATTACGGTTGCCTTGCCCCGACATTAGTTTTCCTCGAAGTGTTCAGTAGTTTTGGTATTGAAATTACTAAAGAAGAAGCACGTGGTCCAATGGGATTGGCAAAATATGACCATGTTCGTGAAATCCTTTTTTCCGTAAGAATTAAACAACTTTGGTCGGAATTACATCTCAGATTTCCCAATGAAACAGATGTCGAAAATATCTATTCGCATCTCGAACCAGCCATGCAGTCAATCATCTCAAAATTTGCTACCCCTATACCCGGCACAGTCGAGTTTTTAAACAGTATGCGAGAGAACAATATTAAGGTGGGCTCATCAACAGGCTATGTGAGAACCATGATGAATAAACTTTTACCTGTTGCCGAAAGTCTGGGGCTCAAGCTGGATTCTGTCGTTTGTGCAAATGATGTCCCCGCAGGACGTCCCTACCCATGGATGGTTTATAAGAATATGGAAAATCTCTCAGCTTTTCCAGTTCATAAAGTAGTCAAAATAGGCGATACGATGGCAGATATTCAAGAGGGATTGAATGCAGGAACTTGGGTCATTGCTGTAACAAAGTCCGGAAATGAATTAGGTATGAGTTTAGATGAGATTGAGAACTCTCCCGCTGAAATTGTTGAATCGAAAATCGAAGCCGCAAAGGAAAAATTCAAGAAGGCAGGTGCTCACTTCGTAGTGGACGGAATTTGGGATTGTATGCCTGTACTCAATGAAATTGATGAAATGCTCGAAAGAGGTATCAAACCTTAGATATTGATGATTTGATTCATTAGCTCATTTCGGATATCGCAAAGTTCTTTATATCTTATTAAATGATTTGGGTTATCCGTCTCGGTTTTCATCAATTTTTGGATTTCACGAATTTGCTTTTCGGTATTTCGAACTTTTAATCTGTTGAGTGAATCACTTATTGCCTTTTTCATATCAGCGACAAATTCATCACGATTGAATTTAAGATGCCAATTCTCGCTGTCTTTTTCTTCACTAATTACTATAGTGAGTATCAGACTTTTTAAGTCTGTATGGACCTCATCTGAATTAATTATACCCGAAAGTATGTCATCATGAGTAGAATGTTGCTGAATAATTTTAAAGACCAGCTTTGCGGATTGCGTATTGAATAAGTCGGCAGTAATTTCAAAATGCTCCATCAAATCCGAAAACTCGTTCAGTCCTCTCAATGCGTATCTCAGTATGATAATTTCATCAAACAACAAATGCTTTAATGATAATTCTTGCTTCACCTCAACTATTTCCGCTTGTTTGGTCTCTATGTTGAAAGACAAGTCTCGCTTGTCATCAGTAATTTCTATTACTCTTGCCTTATTACGGTAATCGTTAACTTCCTTGAAAAGCAATTCCACTTGAGAATAAGTAAGATTGAAAGCATTTGAAATTGTTCTGAGATAGAAACTGTGTTGCAATGTGTCGGGAATCGTTGCTACAATTTTGGTTACTTCTCTGATTGCCTGAGTTAATTCACCAGCCGACTTACCGGGAAATTTTGATTTTAAACGCTTAATCTTGAAATCTACAAAAGTGAGTGCATTATTCAACAAATACTCCAATTTCTTCCCTCCGTAATTCTTGATAATGCTGTCCGGGTCATCGTTATCGGGAATTATAATAACAAAAGTGTCAAATCCTAATGCCAACGCAAGCTCACCGCCTCTTTCAGTAGCTTCTTGTCCTGCGTCGTCGGCATCATAAGCAATGTATAGCTTAGATGCGAATCGCTTGAGCTCTCGAAGCTGTTCTCGTGTTACTGCTGTGCCTGATGATGCAACAGTGTTATTGAATCCCGCAGAATGAAGCGAAATGACATCGGCATAACCTTCAACCAAGATAACATATTCTTTGCTTCTGATATTATTTTTGGCTTGATAAAGTCCGTAAAGCGCCTTGCTCTTGTCGTAAACTGAAGTTTGAGGAGAATTTATATACTTAGCTCCGCTCTTATCATCGCTCAATAAGCGTCCCCCAAATCCGATTACCCGTCCTAAGAAATCCTGAATTGGGAAAATTGCTCTGCCTCTGAAACGGTCGAAATAGTTCCCTTTCTCTGATTTGACAGCCATTCCTGCTTCTTCGAGTAAATCAATAGAGATATTCTTT
>CAZWXI010000005.1:0-67821 GCA_964637845.1 uncultured Hyphomicrobiales bacterium
TTTTCATTTCACCACCAAATTTTTTTTTGCATATACGAAATTTTTGGGTGTGGGGGAAAAATTTTAATCAATAATGAATTTCGCGCATCCAATTCTTCCAGAAATATATTGCAAGCAAGCAAAGTAAATGCCTTTCGGCATACTTGGCAAACTGAAATTCATCTGCAAGTTATTTGGTATGTTTTTTAGACTGGCGCCATGGATATAACGCCCTACCAAATCTGTAATCCGAATGCTGTGAATTGATTCACTTTGCTCGGGTAAAGAGATTTGCAAAGTTCTCTCATGGTAGTTGACTCGAAAGTCAGAGTCAGAGCTATATTCATGAATATTTGCTGCATCAGATCCAATTCCGACGAGATTATAAACAAGATTGGAATTCAGTTTATCATTCGTCGAAATTCTCATTTGAGCATTTTTATTACCAAGTGAAGACGGTTCAAATTTTAGTTTAAAAATAAGTGAATCGCCAAAATTGAGATTATATGGGAAACTTGAACCGGGTCCACGAATTTCGGTAATTTCAAATTTTTTCCCTGCAGCAAAGAACAATGAAGCATCATTGATAATGACACCCGCGGAATTTTCGGGATAAAATGCAAGTTCGATGATTTTGCTTTCACCTAAAAGAACTGAACCAAAGTTGATTTCTGTACCTTGAATGGATGATTTTACTGTCGGTTTATCGGAGACAGAGAATTCGTGGACAACGAAATCCCCGAAATCAACTGGAAAAGTCTTGATAGTAAAAGCACCTTTGGTAAAGCGTAATGAGCCGTTATTCAATCCTAATTGGCGATTATAGAACCAAAAACCCAAACCATACCCCGCAGGATTTCGAATAATAAAGCGGTAGTTCCCATTCTCAAGATTTACTGTGTCGGTATATTTCGTATTGTGCTGAGTAGTGGCTCGCTCATAAACAATGTTAAATTTATTGTCATACAAAGTCCAATTGTAAGGTGAATTTATACCAAGCACATTGGAATTATTGGTAGTAAGTTCGATAACGAAATTTTTGTAGTAATTATTTATATTCCTATCAAAATAAGTTCTGCCAATATTGTTTGCGGAATAATCGTCGGGAGTTCCGTTTACTTCGAGAATTTCTACTACAAAAAGATTCGGCGACGCATCGTCATACCACGAGTTGTTAGGCAAATGTAGTGTGGCTGTGTTGTCGAATGGTAACTCCTCATCAAATTCATGAACATATTCTGAGAGTTTTTCTGGATTATTACCATATCTTAACTTTAGCGATTTAATGGAATTTTTTCCTGTATTGCGAATTTGAATAATGGGATTTGTGATAATCGGATTGAATCGTAAGTGCATTTGTGCGCGTGTGGGTGCAATTATATCATCAATTCGTGCATCAAGCATGAAGTTATGAACTCCGTAAGTTATCAAATAAGTAGATATCACCCATACAGGAGTGTGATTACTGCCTTGTGTCCATGGTGTGTTATAATATTCCATGTCGTAATCAATTGAGAAAGTGGAACCGGATTTGATATATGGTGTAATTTCATATTCATGTGGTACGACTTCGGCTCCTGGGCACCAGTTGGTTCTGTCTATAAGCCATGTTCCGCCTTGTGGATAAAGTGGAATTATTCCGCAATCCCGCCAAATCCATTGTGAATGCGTTTGTTTACCATCAACTTTGACATATGCTTCTTTTCTGCAAAATTCGGCGCAATTATCACTATTTCCGCCAAAACCATGACCTGTTTGAATGACAACTAGTTTAGCGGCTTTTTCGGTATCAGAAAAAGTGTAGTTAAAGGCGGGGACTTTGCTCTCGAAATCTTTATCATATACCACATTGATGTAGCGAAGAATTTCTTCTTTGTTGATTATATTTCTTGGCGGGGTCCCCTTGATAAAACTGAAAGTAAGTTGCAAATCCTCCTGGTCGTTTTGGTCATACGGGTCGGTCCATCCCCCATTCGGAGATGACAGGTGAACTCTACCAGTAATTAAATCCTTGAAGTCTGTTACGTCAAGCGTCCATGTAAAGCCTTGTCCAAGGTTAAGCCCATTTCCATAAGGTGTAATGAAACGCATCAATTCTACTCGCTCGCGGATAGTGACATTATCGTTGAACAAAACTTGCTTTTTACTAAGGTAGATTGTCGAATCCGGCTCAACCAAAGCAGAATCTATGGCTTTTCCAGTATCGTCGTAAGTATAGTTGTCATAATATTGATGCCATATAATCAACGAATCAATAGGTTTAGTGGGAGTGTCAGAATTAATGTCAAAAAAGTAGAGCATTGTAGGCGATTTTGGTACTTTTGTAGTTTTCCATTCACCGTCAACAAATGTCCGTGAGAAAGACCAAGCAGTATCCTTCATGAAGCTGAATTGTTCGGGAGATTGACCATCCACTTGATAAGAGGGTATAAAAAATCTGCTCACGAAAACGTTAGAGATATAATCCCATTCGCCACATTGCTTTCCCGGAGGACATCTTAGAGTAAAGTGCAACAGAATTCGCTGGAAGTTTTCTTCGTAATTTGGAAAATCATACCATCCCTCGCGTCTGTCTTGGAATTCGATTGTTCTTACATGGATTGTATCGCCATCGGAAGCATTTAGCTCAACGCTGATCAATAATGCTATAAATAAAGAAGCGAGAAGTAAGTTTAAAGTTCTCATAATATATAAATTTGCAATATATAAAAATACAAAGTTAATCATTTTCACACAATATTCAAAATCATTTTTAAGAGAACTACATTGCAGAGGTGAATAAAATTCAGGAGTAATACTAAGGGGTATAATCAGAATACATTATTATTGCGATTTATGCGTTATGGAACAAGTTTGTTAAAAAATTTTAGACAATTCATTATGCTTAAAAAAGAAGACGTAATACTATTCAGCGGTGGTGCCGCGGGCGCTGAAGCCGAATTTGGCAGGTTAGCCGAAAAATACATGATTGATGAAGTCAATTTTTCATTTGAAGGTCATGAAGTAGCCCGAACAAGGGGCATGAGGATACTGAATCACGAAGAACTGATCCAAGGCGATATCAGCTTAAACTATGCATCAAAACTTATGAATAGAAAATATCCTGAGACGCAGCTATTTAGAAAAATTTTACAAACAATCTGGTATCAGATAAATTCGGGTCATGAAATATTTGTAATAGGCAAAATCTTAGCAGATAAAACTGTTAAGGGTGGTACCGGTTGGGGAGCTGAATTCGCAAAGATTTGCAATAAACCGCTTTTTGTTTTTGACCAAGAACAAAACCGTTGGTTCAGATGGAATGGAGAAAACTGGATAAACATAAATGAACCTGTAATTTCGAAGACCCACTTTACAGGCACAGGTACAAGAATTCTCAGAGAAAATGGTAAAAAGGCCATTGAGGATTTATTTGCGAGTTCGTTTGAATGATTGATTTTTTTTGCTTATATTTAAGTAATTTATAATTGATTTTTGTAGATTACTTTTTTATGTTTGCAAAATTTGAACAAAGGAAGCCGTACAAAAAAATAACGGTAGATGACTTGAGGTTCGTCCTTGAAAACGATGAGCCGCCGATAATTATTGATGTTTGCGAGGAATGGGAATACTACCGTCGCCACATAGATGGAGCTATCAATATTCCACTTTCCTCTATGGATGCGGAGGTTGACGAAATACTCGACAGTTATGATACAGAGCAAGATTTTGTTGTATATTGTTCTTCTGGGATTAGAAGCAAAACAGCGGCTACGATACTTAAGAAGCATGGTTACAAAAATGTTTATTCTTTAATCGGCGGCAGTGCTGCATACTTTAGAACGTTGCATGAACAAGCATAAATGGTTACTTGTAGGTTTAGGCAATCCCGGCTCGAAGTATAAAGACACAAGACACAACATTGGCATGACTATGGCCGATAGATTTGCTATCAAGCATGGGCTTGAATTTAAGTTTGGACATGATTGTGAATATACTGAGCTTAGATATGCTGGGCAAGAAATTGTGATTTGTAAGCCAATGACTTATATGAACAACTCCGGTCTTGCTGTTCGAAAAATGCTAAATAAACTCGGAATTAAACCAAGCCATCTAATAGTTTCTGTTGATGAGTATAATCTTCCCACGGGAAAACTACATTTGCGATTTTCCGGCAGCGATGGTGGACACAAGGGAATAGCATCTATAATTGAAAATATCGAAACTAATGAATTTACCCGCCTAAGATTAGGAATAGGAAAAGATTTTGGCCCCGGAGAGATGGCAAACTATGTTTTATCTCATTTTTACGAAAACGAAAAGGCGGCGGTTCAAAAAATGATATTGAATGCGATAGACGCTCTGGAAAAAATATTTAAAATCGGTTGTCAAAGAGCAATATCAGAAGTTAATACTGAACAGCAGAGATTATTTAGGCAAAATAATAAAGAAAACATCTCAAATAAAGATAAACAGTCAATAAAAGCTCCAAAAGCAAAGGAAATACCGTATAAAATTAGTTTACATGGTATCGAGTTGACCGACAACTATTTTTGGCTCCGTGAGAAGTATAATCCAAAGGTGATTAATTATATTAAAGCCGAGAATCAATATGCGGAATATGTAATGTCGGATACAAAAGAGCTTCAAGAAACCATTTACAATGAAATTATCTCGTCAATACAAGAGACAGACTCTACTGTACCTGTTAAAAAAGGAAATTATTTTTACTACTCAAGAACGGTTAAAGACTTACAATATCCCATTTATTGTCGTAAACACGAAAGTTCATCTTCTCATGAAGAAATTTTGCTTGACTTAAATCAATTAGCTGAAGGCAAGAAATATATTGAACTAGGGGGAATATCAACAAGTCCTGACAATAAATTACTTGTATATGCTTTAGATGAATTAGGTAATGAACAATACACAACTTATATAATCAATATTCATACTCGGGAGATACTAGCGAAGATTGATAACACTTCCTGTGACATGATTTGGACGAATGACAGCAAGTATCTTTTATATAGCATACTTAATGACATTCGACAAGCTGATAAAGTCCTTTTACATGAAATCAGCAAAAATTCCGATGATAAATTGATATATCAAGAGTTTGATTATTCATATTTCTTGTCCCTTGGCAAAACAAGAGATGAATCAACAATTACAATCACTCTGCAGAGTAAGGATGAATCCGAAGTATGGACACTGGATGCTAATACTACAGACTTTGTACCAAAATTAATTAGAGCAAGAGAAAATAAGATACAATATTATATTGAGTCCTTTAAAGATAAATATTTAATTATCACTAACGATAACGCCCTCAATTTCAAAATTGTTAGTACTGATAAAACTGATTTCGATAAATCAAACTGGATAGACTTAATACCTTATGATGATAAAATAAAAATTGAAAGCATTTATCCCTATGAGAATTATTTAGTAATACTTGAACGTGCAGACGGGTTAAATAAAATTAGAATTATCGACATTAATTCTAATGATGAGCGATATATTGATTTTCCTGACGAATCATATAGTTGCGACATTGTCAAAACTTTCGATTTCAATTCCAATATATTGAGATTTTCATACACTACTCTAAATACCCCATATTCCATATTTGAGTATAATATGAAATCAAGGGAAATATTTTTATTAAAAGAGAATAAAGTGTTATCCGATTTTAATAAGAAGAATTACATCGTAAAAAGGGAATTTGTACGTATCTTAGATAATATTCGAGTGCCGATTACTATTTGTCACAAGCGTGAAATTGACTTAAATGGAAATAATCCAACGTTATTAACTGCTTATGGTGCATATGGTTATGCTAACGATCCGATTTTCTCTCATAGCTATCTAAGTTTATTAAATAGAGGTTTTATAATAGCAATCGCACATGTAAGAGGCGGCGGTGAATTCGGCGAGCAATGGTATTTAAACGGAAAAATGAAGAAAAAGCAAAATACGTTCAGCGATTTTATTGAATGTGCTCGCTTCTTGATTGAGAATAAATATACCTCTCCCGAAAAGCTTGCCATACGCGGGGGAAGTGCCGGTGGACTATTAATCGGAGCAGCGCTTAATCGAAGTCCCGAATTATTTAAAACTGCTTTGGCTATCGTCCCATTTGTTGATGTATTAAATACCATGAATGACCCCGCGATACCTCTAACTATTGCAGAATATACCGAATGGGGCAATCCGCAAAACAAAGATGACTTTGATATTATTTACTCCTATGCGCCATATGAAAATATCCAGAGACAGAATTATCCGAACCTTCTTGTTAGGGCAGGATTAAATGACCCAAGGGTTCATTATTGGGAACCCGTCAAATGGGTTGTAAAATTACGTAAATACAAAAATGACAATAATTTACTGATACTTGTCACAGAAATGGAATCGGGACATTCCGGCTCATCCGGCAGATATTCCAAATATAAAGAAATTGCTTTCGACTATGCATTTATTCTTAAAACATTCGAAATGTTGAAATAGATTATTGTTAATTTACATATTTAATATAACAATAGTTAGAATATTGATTTAAGTAATATTTGTGTCGCCTCTATGCAATTCATGTACAGTATATAACCCTGGCAAAGAGCAAGTCTTGCCTGATCTATCCCAACCAAAAGATTACAATCCAATGTTTGTGCAGGAGATAACAGATGTTTATTCGTGGGACATTCAGTCACCTAACTTGTATTATCCCAAATAGACGCAAGCCGCCCGATAGTGTGAAATTATATCGCATTTCATTGATAGAAATAGTATATATTTATCTAATTCAGCAAAATCTGATTGGCTCTCAGGTAATGGTACGAACTTATATTAGAACTTTCAACTAAAATTTAAAAACCCTTTAATGCCGCGCATTAATGGATTTTAAATAATTATTTCAACTATTTTAGAGAGTTGCAAGTTTTAAAATCTGTAAGCAATTCCAAACATTAAATTTAACGGACTTTTATTCAAGATATATCTTGCGTGTTGCTGCATTTCATAAGGAGCACGGTAAGTAGTTCTTAGCTCAGCATAATCAACCCATCTCATCACACCGTCAACTCTGACATTATTACTTATAAACACGCTTCCTCCAATCGAAAAATTATCAATTCCCGCATTTGGAATATCTTGATGGTAAGGCGAAGTTGTTTTGGAATAACTCAACCTGACGACTCCGGGGAAAATCGGCAAATGATACTCAGTTCCAAAACCCCATGTAGTTTGTCCGACTAACTCCATGATAATTTTGTCATTTAACATCAATACTTCGGGTATTGCGTCGCTAAATTCCATCTGAGTAACGTCAGAATACTCAACACCGGCTGAGAAAGTCAGCCCAAGCGTATGCAGTGAAACACCCGCGGCATATATGAACGGTGTTCGTAAATTAAAGGAGTTTTTGCCGTCATACTTATAAAATCTTTCAGGATGATTTTTATATTTAGCGGTATAAGTGGCTGAGAAATTTTCATCAAATTGATACCAAGTCGGGAATTTAACTGTTGCACCAAACCTAAGAAAATTCTCGAGTTTTGCCATCAGATTTACTGAGCCGCTTATCCCCGATACTTGTTGCTCCAATCGCTCAATTGTTTGCAAGTTATTGAAAACGTAACCCCCAACATTGACATTTGTGTAAATGTTTGACGGGTCGCTTTCATTATATGTTCGGTTATAGGAATAATTACCCCACTTGCCTGTTAAGCTAAACCCCAGAGCTACATACTCGTTGACATCATATGCTAAACCTGCTGTAACATTATGCAATCCCCCTTTTTCTACGATATTTCCGGACTGCGTCAAGCTATCCCTGTATGGAGATAAAAATGATGTTTGATTTCCTTGCTGAAATTCATCGGCAAGGTAAAGCTGATATGCCCAGTTATCATTTGGATTACGCGGACCAAAATCAGCTTCAGATGCAATCATTGTATATTTATCATTGAAGCCCGAAAATCTGTAAACATTGGCAAAGTCATCTTCTAAAAAGTATCCGATGCCTACTGCTGCAGGTTTGCGGTCTTTTCCTATATCAAATACAGATACTAAAACCGCATTTGTTATTGCTTCAACATTGGTTTTCAATATATTGTTAAATGATAAATATTCTGTCTCACTATTGTTGCGAGTAAATCCGATGCCGAGGGAAAGTTCCGACTTCGGTATCAACGATAAACCTGCTACGTTGTAAAGCAGTGCCGATGCATCATCAGAGACACCGTAAAACGACACATTTAGTCCAGCCGCTCTGGGTGAAACTACCATATTATTTTTAGCATAACGCAGCGCATCTTCGACATACTGAGCATATATACTTGCAAACGTTGACGCTAAAATAAGTAATATCAAAATTATTAATCTTCGCATTTGTTACCTCGTTCTTTGACCTGAACCACTACCACTACTTGAACCGGAGCGTGATGAGCCGCTTGAACCGGAACCACCTGAGCTTGAGTTACCTGAGCTTGAACCTGAACTTGAGCTTCCACTCCTTACAGATCCGGAAGATTGATTTGGCGATGACGAACGAGAATCATTCGTATGAGTATCACGCATTATGGGTGCTGACTCAACCGGTCTTGCAGATGAACGAGTCGTTGGCGATTCGGTTTCTGTTACCGTTCTGGTTCCCCTATTGGTATTACGAGTTGGTTCCGAAGTTGAGGAACGTGAATCGTTTTCGACAATCCTAAAAATGTTCTCGGTTGAAGTACGAGGCTGTGAATCCGACGTTCTTACGGGTGATGAAGTGACATCAGTTCTATTGTAGCCGCCTTCACTGGTTCTTGTACTCGTACTGCTAACTCTATCAGGAGTAATATTTCTATCGGGAGAATCAGAAATAACTGTTCCGGATTGCCCCGAAGGACGAGTTGGAGATTGCGAACTGGCATTGCGTTCATCATAAGTATAAGTGCCTCTGTTAGCACCAAATGAACGATAGGTATCTCTATGATTAGGTTTGTTTGTTGAATATGCGTAAACGGGCTGGTGATACCAACTTCTATGGTACCAAGGTGCCCATGGGTCCCAATATCTGCCATAATATGGATGGTAATCATACCAAGGACTATACCATCCACAACCCCAAAATCCCGACGAGGGATGATAATACCATCTGCCGTGATGACGAACGGAAACCCATCCGTAATAGCCCGACCACCAAGGCACTATCACAGGTACAAAAACTGTTCTGTTGTAATTATAATCATTACGTCTTAAATCCTCCGAACGTAAAGCTAGATACTGATAACGAGAGTCATCAGTTTGCTTTACCATTGGATTGGTCCACGTTTGAGATGAAGTTTGAATTTGGGTATCGCCGGATGGGCGTGACTCGTTAGCTCTTGGTTTATTACTATAACCAAAATATGAACCCGACCCACCGATAGATGAACATGAAGCAGCGATTAAAGCTGTCAGAATTACTACCAATATCGTATTATATGTTTTCATTTCATACCTCCTTAGTAATTAACGCAACAATAGCAAATAAGTTTCAAAAGTATTTGTAAAAAATCTTTTTTTTTATAAAGGAAATTATCTTATTTTTGTAGTTCTATTCGCTCGGATGGCGGAATAGGTAGACGCACAGGACTTAAAATCCTGTGGGCATTTGCCCGTGAGGGTTCAAGTCCCTCTCCGAGTACACTAATATAAGATATCATATATGCTCACTCGCATTTTTATTAAGTCTTGTTAATCAGCAGTTGGTATTAAACAGTTACTCGTCATTCTGAGCGTAGCGAAAAATTCAAAAAATCCCTCCCGTCATTCTGAGCGTAGTGGCGAAGGAACAAGTTTTTCATGGTTCCTTCGCTACGCGCAGAATGATAAAGGCAAAGATTTGTTAAAAAAAATCAGAGCGAACCCTCAAGCTCGACCCATTTAGTTTTACAACGTTTTGCAATTTTCGTAATTACTGACTTTTTTCGTACCAAATCTGCGAAAGGTGTATAATTGTTTCTACAGATTTTTGGAGATAATCTATCGAAACCCATTCTGTCTTGCTATGGAAATTCTGTCCACCAGTATATATATTCGGTGTGGGTAGTCCCATTGCAGTTAGCCGCGATCCGTCGGTACCACCTCGTATAGGGCTCCAATATGGATTTATTCCTGCTCGCTCACATGCTTCCCAAAGATAATCCAATCCGTCGGGTTGAGATTCGAGCAAATCAAGCATGTTCCTATAATATTCAATAATCTCTAATTCCAGTTTTATCTTAGGGTGATTAGCTTGTACTTCGGCAATAATATTTTCCATCAAAGTTTTCTGTTCATCGAGTCCCTCAGTCTTGAAATCCCGTAAAAGTAAGTGCAACTCAGAATGTTCAACAGTTCCGGTGACTTTATGCGGATGGATGTATGGCTGGTATCCTGAAGTTGTCTCAGGAGCCATATCTTTGGGAGTAAACGCAATTATATCGGCAATCGCACGAATTGAATTAACCATGATATCCTTAGCGTAGCCGGGGTGAATGTCGCGTCCCTTAGCACGTATGATGCAGGCATTAGCGGAAAATGTTTCTTTGTTGATTTCTCCGGGGAGTTCTCCGTCTATGGTATAAGCATATTTGCAGTTGAATTTCTCAACATCAAAATAGTTCGCGCCTTTCCCGATTTCCTCGTCTGGTGTAAATCCGATTCTAATGTCACCATGAATGATATGTGGATTATCAATCAAGTATTTCGCGGCTGTCATAATTGCTGTTATTCCGGATTTGTCATCTGAGCCCAAAAGCGTCATGCCGTCAGTGGTTACTAACGTATGTCCGATACATTTCTCTAATCCTTTCGATTCCGCAGTAGTTATTACAACGCTGTTATCGGCGGGAAGCACGATGTTGCCGCCTTTGTAATTTTCGATGATTTGAGGGTTCACATTAGCTCCCGTTGTATCGGGTGATGTATCGACATGTGCTATAAATCCGATTGCGGGGACTTTTCCGTATGCTGGATTATCAATTGGAATATTTGAGGGTAGTGTCGCATAAACATAACATTTGTCAGTAATCTCAACATCACTCAACCCATAACCTTTGAGTTCTTCCACTAAGAGATTTGCTAAATCGAATTGCTTCATTGTGCTTGGAGTAGTGTTTGATGTTGGGTCGGACTCTGTATCAATTTTTACGTATCTCAATAATCTTTCTAAAATCTCATTTTTCATAAATATACTTTAAAATTTGTAAAAAAATATTTTACAAAATATCAATTTTTCACTGAATGTGCAAGTACACCATGATTTTTGTTGTTGATGACGTTATGAATTTTCATTATAATAAAATCAACAATATAATGCCCCCACCTAAAGCAATTCTATAGTATATAAACAGAAATGTGCTGTGCTTTTTCAAAAAGTTTATCAGGAAATCAATTGAATAGTAGCCGCTGATAGCCGAGAATAGCGTCGCCACAATCAAGTTAATTGTATCATTGGCGTCAATATAAGCGAAAGCCTGATAAACGTTGAGCAATCCACTCGCCAAAATTGCAGGTATAGAAAGCAAAAATGAGAATCTTGCCGCAGTCTCGCGATTCAATCCAGCGAAAAGTGCCGCGGTAATAGTTGTCCCCGAACGTGACGAACCTGGTATCAAAGCCACACATTGAGCCAACCCGATGATGATGGTGTCCCAAATCGTAATCTGTTCCATATTTTTAGTTCGTTTAGATACCTTTTCGGCAATAGCTAAAATAATTGCCAAGATAATCAAACTTCCCGCGATAACATTTAGTTCCTTAGTGAAACTACCCTCGATAAAATCTTTAAACAATAGTCCGATAATTATGATTGGCATAGTACCGATTATGATTAACCATCCCATACGTGCATCACGACTTTGTACCTTATATGATTTACGTTGATATATATTTTCGGTTAGGAACGCTCTCGGGATACGATAGATTTCATGCTTGAAATAAATGAGTACAGCCGTAATAGTTCCCAATTGTATAATGGCTATGAAAGCAGTCCACTTTTCGGGTGAATCGGGGTCAATTAATCCCATTAAATGCCCCGCAAGCGTGAGATGAGCAGTACTGCTTATCGGTATAAATTCTGTAAGTCCTTGTATAATTCCTAATAGTATTGCTTCTAATATTGACATTTAAAGTTTTTTTGATTTTGGAAAATTAATATTTGTAAAGTACGGTATAAATTCATATTTTAAAAATTTTGTATTATGCACATTGGCATATTTTATGATTGATTTGACATAAATGAATGGATTGAACAAGAATTTATTGAAATGGTCGCTTACGTTTATTCTCGTCATCGGCTCAACATACTTAGCGGTTAAGGATATTGACTTCGGCGAATTAGTGCTTGTGCTAAAAGGAGCAAACTATTTCTGGGCAATAGTACCGATACCTATAATCGTTTTATCACATTTCGTGAGAGCTATTCGTTGGAAAACTATATTAAAACCCATTCAGGACCCTGGCCCAACGATTAATTTATTCTCGGCAGTAATGGTAGGATATTTTTTCAATGCTATTTTCCCTCGACTGGGAGAATTAGTGCGCCCTTATGTGTATGCCAAAAGACAAAAGACCTCTGTATCGAGTGCTTTTGCTACAATTATTGTGGAACGGGTCATTGACGTGTTCACACTCGGTTTTCTATTCGTTATAGCATTCATCGTTTCGCGACATAAAATCGTAAATATGCTTCCTGGTATTGATTCCGAAAGAATTATTTATTTTTCGATTTTTATTCTTGTAATCTTAGTATTCGGTTTTTATCCTCCATTTGTTAATGGCGCTTTACGAATATTTGTTAAGCCGCTGTCCGAAAAGTTATTCGAACGGCTTTCGGATATGTTTATTAAATTTCGTAAGGGCTTTACAATCATCAAAACACCGGGATCATATATAAGACTGACCATAGAATCGCTGCTAATCTGGGCATGTTACGCTCTGCCGATGTATATTATGTTTTATTGCTTCGATTTTCATACATACATTGACGTTCAATTGGCTGACGCTTTATTCTTGGTTATCGTCTCAGGCATTGGAGTGACGATAGCGCCTACTCCAAGTGGTATCGGAGTGATGCACTTTTTGATAATGTATGCCATGATGGGACTATACGGTCTTCGTGAAGAAACCGCTTTGGCTTATGCCGCAATCAACCATGCTGTGGGTTTGATGGTGCAAATAACCGTAGGCGGCGCATTTCTATTCAGAGAACGTTCAGCGAAGTTGTCACTAAAGCCAACTATTGACAACGCAGACCTCGAAACTCAGCCTTGATTGGGAAGTTTTGGTTCTACAATCAAAACATTTTCCTTTGTAACGACCACTGCTCCCGGATTAGCCCCTTTCGGCTTGCGAACATATTTTTTGTATGTGTAAATTACGGGTACAAGTTTGGCATTTCTTGCTCCACTATAATATGCCGCTATCTGTGCAGCTTGTTCAAGGATGTATTTTGGGGGCTTATCGTTTATGTGCATCTTCAAGACCACATGTGAGCCGCTTGTACCTCTTGCGTGCAGCCAAATATCATTTGGTTTTGCCATTTTCATGGTTAACTCATCATTATTTGCGGCACTTTTACCTACAAATACCACAAAACCCTCTGTTAACTCGAATCGGCGAAATTTTTCATCAGGTGTCTTTTTTATGTCAGGCATTTTGGAGCGTAGCAGATGTTTGTAGGTCTCTGTGAATTTTTCTAATAATTTAATGTTGTTGATCTGTTCAAATTCGGCAATTGCCTGTTTAATTTCTTCAATTTGTGCGACAACTTCGGGAATTCTTTTTTCCCGGATCCTTAGCTCACTCTCGGCAATTCTCATCTTTTTATAGTAAAATCCAGCATTTTTAGTAAGTTTCAATTTCGGGTCTAACTTAATAACATAAATCTTGCCTTCATCGTCCCGAATTTCGATTGAACTACCATGAGGGATGGAGGCAAGCGGATGCGACATCAGCAAATCGCCAATTTTTTTGTATTCCTCGTAGTGCTTAATGACTTTATCGTGGTTCTGGATTTTCCCAAGGTGACTCGTTTGTCTTTTAAGCATGAAATCCAGACTTTTCCTGATTTCATTCGCTAATGAAGCAAAACTACGTGATTTGAAGTTTTTTGATATAGTGAATCCGATAGCTTCGCTAAGGGTATCGAATTTTTTGATTAGCTCGAGTGATGACAATTGACTTAGTGACAGCAGAAAATTATCGTCATCATGAAAAACGAGAAATTCGGGGTCATAAATCAGTTTATCTCGGAACCTGTCGCAATTTTCGTGTAAAATGTCAATTTCGTCCGCAGTTAAATCACCCAAAGATTTATCAGAATTAATTTGCGACGCTGTCAATATCTCATCGGCATAATAACTCCCAAACAGATAATCTGAACCACTGACAACTTTCTTAACTGGTGTATCGTAGGAAAAATCATTTAAGGATGGCAAAAAACGAACTTCAAGTGAAAATTTTGTACCCAAAAATTCTTTGCAATTTTTGAAGCAATCAATTATTGTGTCATCATGATTCGTTACGAAAACATTGCCATTTTCGCCGCCGAATAATACAATATACACAACTGTATTAATAAACCTTAATCTTATAACTCTCTCTTTTTCAACTACTTCACACGACTGGAATAATTCATCGGTCAGTTCATGCAAAAGTGACATGCTGTTTTTGCCTGCTCTTGCAAATTCATTTTTTATATAAACTGAGTCGTTTTTAGCGTCAGTACAGAATATAATGAATTTAGAAACTTTGCCGTCACTGAATTCCATAACCAAAGAATCTTTTTCTTGTGTCCAGCAATCCTTTACGGCAAATCCTGATAAATTATTTATTTCACGACAAAGATGCAATAATGTATAATAATTCCTAATCATCTCATTCGATATTTTGTATTTGTTCTCTAATTCTTTCCAATTCCTCTTTTACTAAGACCACAAGCTGAGAAATATACGCATCTGACGCTTTAGAGCCAATTGTGTTTATTTCACGATTCATTTCTTGAAGCAAGAAATTGAGCTTTCTTCCCGATGGCTCGTTGGCTTTTACCGTTTCGTTAAAAAATTTGAAATGTGAATACAAGCGAACACATTCCTCCGAGATATCCAACTTGTCTGCCATAAGTACCATTTCTGTCTGTAACCTTTGCTCATCGTATTCGTCACTTTCGAACATTTGAGCTATACGTTGTCTTAATCTTTCTCGTTCTACAGGGATTTTTTCAATGCCGAGCTTTTCAATTTTATTAACATTTTCACTTATTTTTTTCATTCGGTTATTGATGTCGTTTAATATCTGTTTGCCCTCTTTAATTCTCATATTGTCGAGCTTTTTAAGAGCATCGCTCAACGCTTTTGAGAGAACTTTCATGATTTTCTCTTCCTCAGCATCTTCTTCTCTACCAACGAAAAAGTTCGAGAATGCAAGCAAATTGTCGAGTTTAACAGAGTCACGGAATTTGAAGGCTTTTTTTAGTGATTGTAATTGCTCAAAAACGTGTACTGCCGCGTCATTATTAATTATGAACTGGCTTTGGTTTGCGTCAAGTTCCAATTGAACATTGAGATTAATACTGCCGCGTGTTATGTTTTTTTTGATTATGTCACGTAATTCATTTTCCCTGTGAGTTATTGCTCTCGGCAGACGGCAGTTAAGTTCTAGAAATTTACCGTTGAGACTTTTAAGCTCAACCACAATGCCTATGCCATTTTCGTTTAATTCGGATTTACTAAACCCGGTCATGCTTTTAAACATATTTTATTCTTTGTGTTGTTGTTTAATGTTTTCTAAGTATTCTCTACGATATTGATTGACGTAATTTATGTAATTATAGGGAGTATTTTTTACTCTTTGCAATTCCTCGGGTTTTAGCTCTCTTATGATTTTACCGGGAACTCCTGCTATCAATGTCATCGGTGGTACGACAAAAGCTTCACGGACAATAGTTCCCGCGGCTACAAGAGCATATTCGCCGATTTCAGCACCATCAAGAACTCTCGCACCTATGCCGACGAGACAACCTTTCCGTAAAATGCACCCGTGAACGGTAACAGAATGAGCAATCGAAACATCATCTTCGAGAATAAGTGGCCACACATTATTCGTCACGTGAAGCATGCTCAAATCCTGAATGTTACAATTATTGCCAATGCGTATATAATGCACATCGCCACGGATGACGGTATTATACCATACAGATACGTTTTCACCTAATTCCACATCACCGATGATGCGAACTCCTTCGCAAAGGAAGGCTGACTCCGGTATTCTAGGTGCTATTCCGTGATGCGTTATTATGCTTGCGTTTTTTCCACTTTCAAATTTCATAGATTACCATGGAAGAATTTTGTCCAATTGTGTTTCAGTTAATTTAACCATCTTTGGCTTTTCGGATGCAAAAAATACTAACAATGGTTCGATAGTTACAGCGGGATGCAGATATAAAAGAGGCATGTCATTTAAAGCATTCAGTTTCACCAGGGTACCGTCGTTCTTTCTGAGTGAGAATATACCTGCTCCTTCAATAGTCAAACCTGCGAATGTCAGATATTTTTTACAAATCTTAAGTGGAGAGATAACCGATGATTTCAAATAAAGAGTCCATCTTTCGACTCCTTTTGAATCATATGAATACAATCCCGAATAATATTCCGCAACGCCTGAATTAAATCCCGACGCATATAAGTTTTCTGATATATCCACCGAAATATTTCTTACTACCATGTCGATTTCGATATCATAAATTCTTTTTCCAGACAAATCAAATGAGGCAATACGCCCTAATCTGCCTGATAAAGTTTCAGTCGAACCACCCACGTATATTTTTCCGTTGTAAATTAACGGTCCCGCAAGAAATCTAAAATTTTCAATCGTAATAGTCTGCTGCAAATTCAAATTTCTATCAGTAAAAATTAATGCATCAGACATACCAAAAAGATTGTGAGAGACACCAAAAACAACTGAATTTCCCTCCGAAGCTATCATCTTAGTAATAGATTGAGAAAATGGCAACTCGCTTTGAATGTTACCGGACGTGTCGAATTTGATAATTCTACCGTCATTTGTGCCGACGATAAAGCCGTCCTCAAGGGCAAGTATCTCGGAAAAAGTCAGAAAGTTATTAAATTGTTCTGTTTTCAAACTTTTTTTAAACAACAATTTACCGTCTCGGTCAAGAGAGATGAAATTACTGAAATTGGTGACAAAAGCAGATTTCCCGCTTGAAATGATTAATGCTATTGCAGTAAAAGCAACTTCGCCCGGGTCCAGTTTATACTCCCAAACCGAACGAGTATCAGCAAGACGTATAATACTTCCGCCATTTGTAGCGATTAAATAATCTTGCGGCCCGAAAGCTATCGGCGGCTGAATTATCCCGGAAGAATCAGATATGTTCAACTTTTCGTTAGTAAGTATCTGTAGGGGGAAATCGCCATATTGCTCATATGACGAGGTTCTGGAGGCTCCACCATATAAATTGCAGGTGGAACCTTCGAAATCCTTTGAGCAGGAAGGCAGAAAAATTATTAATAAAACAATTATATAAGAAAAGTTAAATTTCAAAAAATATTTCCGATTGAAACAAATTACTTAGTTCTGACGATTCTAAATCCGATATTATTCGACAAAATTTCAGGTATGCTTCGATTGGATGAGCGAGCATAATTAGCACCATCTGAGTAAGAACCGCCTCTGATTACTCTTCTGCTTCCATTTTCCGGACCAGTTGGGTCGATAGAAGGGCTTGAAGCATAATAATCGAAAGCATACCAATCCCAGCAATACTCCCAAACATTTCCATGCATGTCGTGTAATCCGAACTGATTAGCGGCTTTAGTGCCAACCGGATGTGGTTTCATCCCGGAATTATCGCTTATCCAGCACATATCGTTGATTATAGCCGTACCTGCAAAATCTCCAGTTGTACCAGCTCGACATAAGTATTCCCACTCAGCTTCCGTGGGCAATCGCCAACCTTTAGCATTATCATTCCAAAGGACTTGCCCACCTACGAATCTATATGCAGTATCCAATTTCTGTGCAATCGATAGGGCATTGCAAAAGCGAACCGCATCCAGCCAGGTTATATTATATACAGGCAATCTTAAATCCGTAATCAATGAAGGATTTCTTCTCATTATCGAGCTAAATTGTCTTTGCGTGATTTCATATTTCGCTGCTATTAAATTTTTCGTTATAGTCACTTCGTGTTCGGGATACTCTTCCAATGCATTAGTATTCGACCCCATCTTAAAAGTCCCGGGTGTTGTTTCCACAGTTTCGATTGGTGGGTAATTTATTATATTAAGATTAACGCCATTGCTTAACGTGAAACCTACCTTTACGAAAACATTACCCGTCATGGCGCTGTCGGGAACACGGAATCTGATTTGGTTATTCTGCCATGAAACTGTCTCATTATGGTTGACAAAAGCATTTCCAGCTAATGTGACTTGCAGTGATGCAATACCGAAACCGAAATGCTTGCCCGATATAGTGACTGTATCACCTACATGTACAGTTGTGGGAGATATGCTTATTATTTTGGGGTCACCCATTGATACCGAAGGCGAAGCATCATTGCACGACATTATCAAAATTAACGCCCAAAGAACCAAAATGATTTTTACAATAAATTTCATATCCATAATACCAAATTACAAATTACAAATATAATGATAATATAGATAACGTTATACGCAACTAATTTTTTACATTTGCTATTTGTGTTTATGATATGCTGGAAATTAAATTAGAAAATATAACCAAAGAATACATACCCGGGGTAAAAGCAGTATCCGATATCAGTTTTAATATTTACGGTGGTGAATTTGTCGTTTTAGTAGGTCCATCAGGGTGTGGAAAAACTTCAATATTGCGAATGATTGCGGGTTTGGAGGAAATCACTTCGGGTAATCTTTACTTCGGTGGAAAATTTGTCAATAATAAAGCTCCAAATGAGCGTTCTGTTGGCATGGTGTTCCAAAATTACGCTCTTTATCCGCATTTGACTGTTTGGGAAAATCTCGCTTTTCCGCTTAAAATCAAGGGCGAAAAGAAACATCGCATAGCCGAGCAAGTTTGTCGTATTGTAGAAATTATTGGCTTAACCGATGATATCAACAAAAAGCCAAAGCAATTATCGGGTGGACAGCGACAAAGGGTGGCCCTCGGTCGAGCTTTAATCAGAAAGCCTAATATTTTCCTTTTTGATGAACCTTTGTCAAACTTAGATGCAAAACTTCGTGTTCAGATGCGGACAGAAATTATTCAACTTCACAAAGAATTCGGTACTACTTCGGTTTATGTTACTCATGACCAAACCGAAGCAATGACTATGGGCGATAGAATTGTCGTAATGAATGAAGGCAAAATCAATCAAATTGCAGCTCCCGGAGAAATTTACGACAACCCCGCAGATGTTTTTACTGCTCAATTTATTGGTAGTCCTCAAATGAACTTTTTTGATATGAAAATAAGCAAATCAGGACTTTATAATGTCGTTGGTACTGAATATCACCTATATTTGAATATTAAGCAAACCCTATCAACTATAAATATCAAGTGCGGTATCAGACCTGAAGACATAAGTTTGTCTCCTCCCAGTGAAAAGTCAATGAAAGCTATTATCATTAATATTGAGTATTTGGGCTTCGAACAATTGATTTATTTCCGGCACAATGATGTATTGAAATGTGTCCGTACATCATTAGACACTAACTTTTCAGTAGGCGATACCGTAAACTTAAAATTTGATGAAAGCAAACTTCGATTATTTGATGAGAGAGGTCTGAGGATTCGATGATTTCTTGCAGCAATATCGGAGTTCATTTCGGTGGCAGAACCTTATTTGAAAACGTCAACCTTGTCATCAACAGAAAAGACAAAATCGGGCTAATCGGAAGAAATGGTTCAGGGAAATCTACCTTTATGAAGTTTATTGCAAAACTTGGCGAGCCGACCTCGGGTAATATCATATTCCCCAACTATTTCAAAATCGGATATTTGACTCAAGAACCCCAAATATGCTCCGAATTAACTGTACTGGAAGAAGCCGAAACTGCCCTATATGAAATAAAAGCAATTGAAGCCGATTATACCGAACTGTCTGAACAATTATTCAATAGAACTGATTATGAATCACCCGATTATCTTGCCTTAATTGATGATATTTCTAACTTCAGCGAACGATTGAAAGTGCTCGAAGCTCACTCTGCAAGCGTAGACGTTGAGATGATATTACTTGGATTAGGATTTACCCATCAAGATCTTAAGCGTTTGGTGACAGAGTTTTCAGGGGGATGGCAAATGCGTATCGAATTAGCCAAAATATTGATTAACAAACCCGACTGCATATTGCTCGATGAACCGACAAATCACTTGGATATTGAATCTATTCGCTGGCTAGAAAATTTTTTGAAAAATTACAATGGTGCCGTAATTTTAATTTCTCACGACAGAAAATTTCTCGATAATATTACCAATCGTACGTTTGAAATTGCAAACACTAAAATTTATGACATGCCTCTCAAATATAGTGATTTTGTCCTGAAAAGAGAGGAGCAGAGACAAAGCGAGTTTGCTACGCTCAAAAATCAGAAACGAGAAATCGCTCAAATTGAAAGGTTTGTTGAGAGATTTCGCTCCAAAGCAACTTTGGCTTCAAGAGTTCAATCTCGAGTTAAAATGCTAAACAAAATTGAACTCATTCAAGTGGATGATGTTGATACAAGCACAATAAGCATTAATTTCCCCGAACCACCTCGCTCAGGCAGACTTGTCGTTGAAGTTAAGCAATTAACAAAAAATTACGGCAGTCTCCAAGTCCTTAAAAATGTTGATATAGCTCTCGAACGAGGGGAGAGAGCCGCATTCGTTGGCAAAAACGGCGAAGGTAAATCTACATTTGCGCGTATTATTGCGGGAATTGAGCCATATGATGGAACGATGAAAATTGGCGAAAATGTCATCATTGCATATTATGCTCAACATCAAGCTTCAATGCTTTCGGGTGATAATACAGTTTTTGAAGTGATTGATAATGCAGCTGTAGGAGAGATGCGAACAAAAGTAAGACATTTACTGGGTGCATTTTTATTTAGTAGCAATGATGTTCACAAAAAGATTAAAGTGCTCTCAGGTGGTGAGAAATCAAGACTTGCCCTTGCAAAATTGCTATTGACACCTTGTAATCTTCTTATTTTGGACGAACCGACCAATCATTTGGATATGCTTGCGAAAGATGTTCTTAAAAACGCATTATTAGAATATACAGGTACTTTAATTGTTGTTTCTCACGATAGAGAATTCCTCGAGGGTCTGACCGAAAAGACTTTTGAATTCAAAAATAAGGGCATCACCGAATATTTCGGAGATATCAATTATTACCTCGAAAAAACTGAACTCTCGAACTTAGATTTAATCAATTCCGATAGTAAGAATATGAATTTGATAGCTATCAATGATGAGGTAGTTGGGTCAGAATCAAAAGCGCGGCGTGAAAAACTGAAAGAACTCCAAAGGGAGTTGAAAAGATTAAAAAAAGAATTCAATGATACTGAGCAAATGATTATGACTTTGGAGACCGAGATGGAGGAATATTCTATTAAGTTTGCGTCAACTGACTTATATATGGGACAAAATACTCAAAAAGACGCTCAGGAAAGGTATGATTCAATAAATTTTCAATTGAAAGAAATGTTTGTGAAATGGGAAACCCTGAGTGAACAAATAATGAATTTAGAGCAACAAATCAACGAGTTCTAATATTCATCAAAGCTTTTGAAGCATTCGAATTAGCGGGATTTATCTTTAATGAATATTCGAAAGCTTTTGCTGCATTTTCGAACCTTTGGTTGATTGCCTCGTACTGACCTAAATTGAAAATATTATGTGATGCAACTTCAACCAAAGATTTTCCGATAGAACTTTTTGTCTGTTTACTTGATTTGATGAATTTCTCTAAATCAGGCAAATCGAACGAAATATCTTCAGGTACGGTTCTTGCCCTGAAAAGACGCACTGCAAGCCCTTGCGGTACAAATTCATATCCTTTTATAATATCTTCTTCGGTCTGGACTATGTCCAATGTTATATAAACTGGTCTGGTATCTATGTGTGTATCAATTATTTTCCGGAATAAATTAATATAATTTTGCTGAATGAAAGGAAATGTACTCCTAGGCATTCCTGACTCAAATTTTTCCAAATCTTCACTGTAAAGTTGCAATTCGGTTTTTAAATTATCGAATAAATTTGGGTGCCATCTTTGCAATTGTAGAGGGAACCAAGTTCGTCGCATCAGTTCTTTGCCAATCCACGTGACATCGGTTCTAAAGCCTTCAATTTCACGAAAATAAATAAAAGCAGAATTCCAATAGTCCCATTGAGCCGAAATTATGATTGCATTCGGTTCTAAAGCCGATACTAATTTTTGGGTATATTCATGTACTAAATAATCGTTCGATTTATCATTGTCACTGATGTTGAATGAAAAGTTCAAAATTGGCAAAATGGCAAGGGCATACAATAAATTTTTCCGCGATTTCATTAGCTCAACTGCTCCAATGGCTAAAAACGGAAATAGTGAAATTATCGCAAGTGAGTAATATGCTTCTATATCATGAATTGAATAATTAGATGCGTATATGACGCACACAAGAAAATTGATTAAAAAAAACCAGAATATATTTTTCAAATTTGTTCTAACAAATATGAAAAAACTGCCTAAAATCAATAATAAACCCAATATACCAAATTGAAAAGGTATATCCGTTAAAAATTCATTCAAATTTTCCATAAATGCGGAAGCATCTGAAAACATCCAACCTTGGTATTGTTTGCCTTGCACATGATAAAGAAATTTATCAAGTCCTCTGTGTACCCAGCCCCAATTAAAAGCAGGCATGGCACTGCTTCGTAGTGGTAGTGTGATGTACAAAAGAAGTGGAATTAGAAACGCTGCGATTGTCAAAATGTATGGAAATTTTGTTTTAGGCGAGATTTTCAGACTTTCATCACTATCTGACAAGTTTTTCTTGCTTTCAGACTCCCGTATTCTAATAATTTTATAAATAAGAAACAGAGCTCCAGGCATAATTAAAACCGTTGTCATATGGTTTGTAAAACCAAGCGCAATACAAAATACTGCAATTATGGTATATTTAATATTTTCAGTCCCAATGTAAGCTTTTATGAGAAAATAAATCATAATATTGAACAGCAACAACTGTAGCGAATATACTTCAATCGCTACTGCCTGTGCCCATATGACAAGTGCAAACGAATAAGTCAGAGCAACAATGACTGCTAATATATTAATTGTGCTTTCATCATGCAAATACGAAACAAATTCGGGTTTGATTTTTTTCTTTTTGTTTATTGTTGCTCTTTTAGTTTCTCTGCATACATTTTTCAATAACTCCCTGACCAAAAGAAATAAAAACAGAGCCGATGTAGATGTCCAAATTGCCGCCAATAAATTTAGTTTATATACATTACTCAGAGGCATCGGTAATAATGTCCACAAAAAGCCCAACAATGTAAATAGCGGATAGCCCGTTGGGTGAGCCACGCCGTATGTAGAACAAGCGCCTGCCAATTCGCCACTGTCAGTAAAAGTAACCGATGGATTGACTGTCGCAAAATAAATTAATGCTGTCACAGCAAATACTACAGAAACCGCCAAATTAAGAGTGAATCTCATTGCTTTTTTTCCAAAATATAATTTATTCGTTTTTGTAATGCAAAATCATATAAAGTTAACTTTCTTAAGTTAAAAAATGCAAGCCAAAAACTTTGTAAATTTTGAATTAATGAGCGAAAAGCCATATCTTTTTCATTTTGAGCAATAAAAAATGAATTCAAGTCTATTTTGCCGATGATATAGCGATTTTTAGCTACATCAAATCGTCGTGCGGCAATAGTATCTGCTTTGGTTGATATTTCGACTTGTTTACGTAATTGGTTTAGGCGTTCAGCCAAGTAACGAACTTCTGTTTCGAAATTCAGTTTTTGCAATTCGCTCTCGTTCAAGGTTCTGTTTCTCTCCTGGACTGCGGCTTCGATTTCATTTGAACTCTTACCCCAAGTGAATAGTGGCAGTTGGAGAGTAACGTCGAATCTTTGTCTGTCTAATAAATCACGATAAACAACATCAAATTCACTTGCCGCTTTGTTCAGACCAAATGAGGCGAATATGTCAGCGTTGATTCGGTTGTTGCTTTCAGCACGTTTTAATGCGAGTTCAGCTTCCTCTTTACGGATTTCAATATCTGTTATTATGGGATTATTCATCAAAGCGTACATGACAGCGCTTTCAGGTGAAATATCGTTTTGCGGAATTTCTTTTGGCGGAATTATGCTGATTTCATCCTTACCAGCATAACCAATAATTATTTTAAGTTCATCCAATACTCGCCTATAGTCAAGCTCTGCATTGCCCAAGACGTTGTTGGCATTTAAAAGTCCTAATTCGCTCTGCAATAAGTCGTTTTCGGCAATTTTACCGACCGAGAATCGCCCTCTGGACAATCTAAAAAGAGTATCATTTACGGCAACGTTTTGCCGGGCATTGACTAAATTCATCTCGGCAAGATATAATTCAAAAAATTTTCTTGTTACATTGATTGCAATGTCTTCCATATCTTGATTGAATTTGTCATCTACTTTTAAATCTGCCAATTCTCTCAGTCTAAGTTCCCACATCATTGTATTGTATCTGAACAATGGTTGTCTGTATGTCACTTGCAAAGGAGTGCTACGCCATAAAGTATAATCTCCTGTTTGGTAAATATCCAACTTTGTTATGCCACTTGAAACATAGAATTCCGAATTTAGAAAGGGTATTTTCTGCGATACAGTTAGATTACCTGAGGTGAAAAGTTGGCTTTGCTCTTGAAATAAGAGTGAACCATCGGGTTGGGTTATTTGATTGATTTCCCTGACAGCGCCGGGCAACGATGCGTTAAAATTCAATTGAGGCAAATAATCTGCATAGAATGCTTTAGAGCGATGTTTGCGGGCAAGATATGAATTTAATGCTTTCTTTGCGTCAATGCCATTGTTTTGAGCAAATTTGATACATTCATCCAAAGTAAATTCAATTGCTGGGGAATGATTTGTTGCCGCCGATATCAATATGATGACAAATACGATTTTTATTATATTATTCATATCTTAATAAATCAATTGGATTTTGCAATGATGCCCTTCGAGCCGGGGTAATCCCGAAAGTCAGACCCACTGATATTGAAACAAAAAAGGACAGAAAAATGGATGCCGGAGTAACAATAGTAGCAATTCCAGTGAGAATTTCAATTAATATCCCTACCGCTATTCCTAAAATGATGCCTATTATACCGCCGGTCATGCTTATTGCGACTGCTTCCATTAAAAATTGGATCAAAATATCATGACGTTTGGCTCCGACTGCTTTTCTGATGCCGATTTCTTTTGTTCTTTCCATTACTGATGCAAGCATAATATTCATTATACCGATTCCACCGACAATTAACGATATTGACGCTATTGCGCCGAGTACAGCATTGAAAATCCTCTTTGTACTGCGTTCTTGTTGCAGTAAAAGTTCAGGTACAACTATATTAAAGTCCTTTATGCCGTTATGGCGGCGGATTAGCAGCCTCTCAATTATTTCAACTGAACTGTTGATTTCGTCGGTATCCCGAAAATGTACAATCGCTCTGTCAATTTGATGATAGTTGGGGTCTTCGGTTTCACTGCCACGCCTTCGCTCAAAATCTCTCCTCGTAACAAGCGAACGGTTTACATATCTAAGTAACATAGTATTAATCGGGATATAAATGTCCATATTATAATCCCGAATGTTGAGATTTTGTATGTTTTCTTTTGACATACTTCTCTCATCCATGATACCAACAACTTTAAGCCAGTGTTCTCCACATTTTATAAACTTACCGATAGGGTCATCTGTGGGAAATAATCTTGATTTCAGGCTATTGCCGATAATACAAACATTTTCAGCGAATTTATAATTGCTCTCCAATAATTTGTTGCCTTTTTGAATTGCAAAATTGCTGACCTCAAAGTATTCCGGCATTATACCTACTAATTTGGTATTCTGACGATTTCCGTCATACATTGCTTCGGTTTCGTAAACAATTTCTGGGCTGATGTATTTTGCAGTTGGTAGTATGGTCGAAATTGCTTCCATATCATCCAAAGTCAAACCAGGAGAAAATTTTGTTGCGGCGGTTTCTTTTTGGTCACTGTTCTCGTCGCTTTGGTCAGAAAGCTCCTGAAGTTGTTTACGGTCTAATGGTGTGATTATAATGTTGTTTGTTCCGAGCAATTTCATTTTTTCCAAGATAGCTTGCTCTGCACCACTTCCGATAGCAAGCATGGCGATTACCGAAGCGACACCGAAAATGATGCCCAATGAAGTCAGAATTGCCCTGAGCTTATTTTGGATAATAGCCTCGAGTGCAATCTTGAAATTATATCCGAAATGCTTTATCATTCCTTCGCTTTGCCTATTGATACATAATCAAGCTCAGCACTATTCACGGGTTCATTCAGCAGTATTTCATCTTCCTTGGTTATTCCCGAAACAATGACTACCTGATTTTGATTCATTGTTCCGATTTCAACTTGCTGTTTGATGATTTTGCCTTTTTGCTTTTTATAGACAATATGCTTTCTTTCATTATCTATGATTTCCGTGTGTAGTGCCTCGATTGGAATAAAAAGAACATTGTTCAATTTTTCGATTAGTATTTCATTGCTTGTTGTCATTGATGGAAGCAGTGATGAGTCCGATTCACTTAATTCCACTATTACCTCAAAAACTTTTGCATTCGAGCCGCGACGCTGTTCGCCGATATTTGCAACTTTGACCACTTTACCCGTAATTTTTTTATCGGGATTTGCATCCAATCTGATTTGAACACTCTGATTTTCCTTGATTTTCTGTATATCAACTTCGTTGACAAAAGTGATTGATTCCATGATTGTCAAATCTGGCAATGTTGCTACGATTGGATACCATGCATCAATTGTAGAACCAACGACTTTGCGCCTTCCGTCCCATTCTCTTGCATAAATTACCATACCCTCGGCAGGTGCCATAATGGTAAATTGCCCAAGAACCTCATTGTATTGCTGTAACTTTTGTTGCTCTTTTATCAAATCTGTATAAATGACATTTATTTTGGCAATTGCTTGTTTGACTTTGGTTTGATAATTTTTTAATGATTGATTATAGTTTCGTTGGATTCGTTCATAATCAATTTCAGCTTGCCTGATTACCGATGGTGCTTCGTACTTCGAAAGTTCGATTTGGAGCTTTCTTTCTTCCATGCTGAATTTAAGATTTTCAAGTTCATCTCTGGCGCTGGATAAAGTAAGCGAACTGTCTAATTTGGCTTGCAGGAATTGAGATTCATTCTTTTGAATATTGAGTTGAATCTCTTTTATTTTACTCATGATTTCGGACTTATCCAACTCTGCGACAAAATCACCCTCTTTGACTATAGTGCCTTCGTCAACTATTTTGTTTATTTTCATTTGCCAGATACCTACGGAGCGGGCATTTTGAGGACCTCTTATTTCCATACTGTTCTTGGCTCTAAGTTCACCCGTAGTTGTCACAACAGAAGCAAACTCACCAAATGACGGATGGATGGTTATGTACTCAGAATTAACGGGTTTCAAATATTCAAAATAAGCCCAAACGGCACTTACGATAAGCACCAAAATAATAAAAATAATAATAAGTTTTTTCATATTGTTAGTACGTATGATTCAAAAATCAGTTTCAATCAATAATTATGACGATTGTTTGCTAATTTTCTATTCTATTTCGTTCCCTAAATTCTCTAACAAATTCCAAATGTCCAGAATATGTCTCCGAAAAATTGTGCCAACCTGACGCATCAGGTGCTGCTACCATATATAAATAATTATGAGTTTCGGGTTCAACCGCTGCTATGATTGAATTTTTCCCGGGGTTGTTTATTGGACCGGGTGGCAATCCTGGATATTTATAAGTGTTGTACTTGTTATCATAGCTCAAATCACTGTATAGAAGCCGTCTTTTTATACCCAACGCATATTGAACTGTTGGGTCAGCTTGTAAGAGCATATTCTTTTTTAACCTGTTATGATATAATCCGCTGACCTTCTTCTTTTCGGCGTTAATAGGGGTCTCGGCTTCGATTATAGATGCAAGCGTCAGAATTTCATGTCTGTTTAAATTAAACCGATTTCCTTTTTCTGCTAGGTTATGTACGAATAATTTATCTTGTTCATTTAATAGTCTGTTCAAGATAGTTTTTTCATCCACATTGGGATAGAAATCATATGTGTTCGGCTGCAAGTAGCCCTCTAAAGTTTTACCCGGAATACCTCGGACACTGAGTAGTGAGTCTGACTCGCATAACTTGATGAATTTCTGTTTGTCTATTTTTGTGTTTTTTGATACAATGTCGGCGATTTCACGGTAATTGAGTCCTTCGGGTATGGTAATTCTAATTGTGTATTGGTGTGTTCCGTGTGTCAGAGCATCAATGATTTGTGAATTCGTCATCAATGTATCAAATTTGTAAAATCCGGCTTTAATGAATTTTTTATCAAAATAGGCTATGCAGCTTATGTAGAATTTGTAGAACCATGAGGGTTCGAGAGCGCCTTTTGAGTTCATTATATTAAGTATCGATTCTGAGCTGCTGCCACGCTTTATTTCGGTTATATCACCGGATGAAAAGCGAATACTTTTATTCAAACTGCTTGTAACAGTAAAATATGCTCCCGAAATTAAAAGTATAAAAAATATTATGACTATAGTTGAAATATTCTTCATATGTTATCGTCTTCATATACAATTTAAATATAAATATAAATATAAATATAAATATAAATATAAATTATTATTCAAAAATATCAAATTTTCAAACATTAAAGGATAAAACAATATGTCAATCAGAGTTTTTTTCCCTGGTAATAAGAAAGTATATGCAGAATACAACGGCTTTACTATCCAAACAGACCAACCCATAAGAGCAGGCGGAGATGGCTCTGCCCCATCGCCGTATGATTATTTTTTGGTATCCTTGGCAACATGTGGAGGTATATTCGTAAAAGGTTATTGCGATAGTCGCGGCATACCCGCCGATGACATCGAGCTTGTCCAAAATTTAGAATACGACTCGGTAAATAAAAGGATTTCAAAAGTCAAAATTGATGTCCTCGTACCACCCGATTTTCCGCAGGACCACTATAAGGCATTGGTGAATGTTGTAAATCATTGCTCAGTCAAGAAAACAATTTTCGACCCGCCCGAATTCGTTGTCGAGACAAAAGTTAAAAAATAAACAGCCTATCTGAAGAGATTTTTAAATTACTTTTGCAATTTATTCATTAGCAAAAGTGTAAATTATGCCCGTTAATTGCGGAATTGTCGGTATGCCGAATGTCGGCAAAACGACCATATTCTCGGCTCTTACGTCAACCAAAGCCGAGACTTCTAACTACGCATTCAGTACGATTGACCCGAATTACGGTAGCGTTGATGTTCCCGATAAGCGTTTATTCAAGATTTCTGAACTTATCAAGCCGTTAAAAACACTCCCAACAACTGTTGAATTTGTTGATTTGGCAGGCCTTGTACGTGGTTCATCAAAGGGTGAAGGTCTTGGGAATCAATTCTTGGCAAACATAAGGCAGGTTGGGGCAATTATACACGTGGTTCGTTGTTTCGATGATGAAAATATTCACCATGTCGAAGGCAGCATTAATCCAATCCGCGACATTGAAACAATCGAAATCGAACTTGCTTTTGCAGATCTGGAATCAATTAACCGGAAAATTGAAAATTTAGCCAAACAACTTCGTTCAAATGATAGGATGATTGCCGAACGTGCCAAAATTCTCGAACCCGTATTGCAAAAAGTTTCAAACGAATTATTGGACGGCATACCCTTGCGCAAGATGGAACTTACCGATGAACAACTCTTTGCGATGAAGGACATGAATCTGATTACATTGAAACAGCAAATCTATTGCTGCAATGTCGATGAGAAGTTCTTAGGTGCCGATAACGATTACGTAAAATCGGTAAAAGAATATGCAGTAAAGAATGGTTCAGATGTCATTGTCATCAGCGGTAAACTCGAAGCCGAAATTTCTGAGTTTGAAACAGAAGACGAAAGACGTGAATTTTTAGACTCAGCCGGACTGGATGAGTCAGGATTAGACCAATTAATCAGAGCAGCATATCATTCACTTGATTTACAAACCTATTTTACAGCAGGCGAAAAAGAAGTTCGTGCATGGACGTTCAAACGCGGAATGAAAGCTCCTCAAGCCGCAGGTATTATCCACAGTGATTTCGAAAGAGGCTTCATCAAAGCTGAAGTTTATCATTGTACGGATTTGTTCGAACTAAAAACTGAAGCTAAATTACGCGAATATGGCAAAATGCGACTTGAAGGTAAAGAATACATCGTAAAAGACGGAGATGTAATCCATTTCAGATTTAATGTCTAAAATCCATCGGTTATTACAATTTTTTCAGCGAGGGATCTGTTTGCCAACATCTGTAAAAGCTCATTTTTGAATGCGTCATACATTTCTCGTTGTTCATTGTCATCTGATTGACGAGTAATCGATATTGTATGTTTCGATGTTCTGAACTTAATTGTCAGATATTCATTTACATTTTCAACGTGCTTTGTATTGCTAAACTTAACGTTTTCAATCGCGTCCCAAGCAAATTTGAATTCTTTATCTTTTTTGATATTACGCTCGTAGATACCGCTATCGTCCAAGACAAATTCAGAATCATAAATCAAAGCGTATTTGACAACTCCGAAATAAACAACCAGCACCACAGAAGCTATTATAAATACGGCTATCAGATAATCAATATCCTTGTAGGATTTGAGTATGAAAAAAGTCACAAACATTGCCGGAAGCATTAAAATAAAAAAATATAACATCGAGCGAGTTATTTTTTTATAATCTGTAACAGCAAACCTATACTTAGGCATATTCATTCCTATAATTAACTTTATCCAATCTACAAAATAACAATTTTTGAATTAGAATAACAAATTTTAATTTACTACAAGTATTGCTACCTGTTTTTGCCATCAGGGTATAGTGGTTCTTGTAAAACATTCAATCAACCAGACATAAAATTTACAAAATAATCCAATTGGGATTATCCTTCGTATTTCAAATGAACAAAATGAGCGTTTGTTGAAAAGTATTGTTTGATTTAATAAGTAAATGATTTAATTTTGTTTTGTTAAATTTTATTAGCGCCCGAATTTGATGAAAACAAGTAAATACTTAGTGAAACCCGGTTCAGAAGTTGATTTGCATAAAATTGATGCTGACGAACATCATTCATACTTAGGTTCGAAGGAAACTGCTTTAGCAGAGATTAAACTTCTAAATCTCGAACTCGACAAACTCCAAAAAGTTCAGCATGCGGAAAAAAAGCATAAAATTCTGATTGTATTCCAAGGCATAGATGCAAGCGGCAAAGACGGAGCAATTCGAAACGTTTTCAATAGTGTCAACCCGAGCGGTGTTTACGTTGCCCATTTCGGAGCGCCAAGTAAGGATGAGTTATCGAGAGATTTTTTGTGGAGAATTCACTATAAAGTACCTGCAAAAGGCGAAATGGTAATTTTCAATCGCAGCCACTACGAGGACGTTCTGATAGTTCGCGTCCAAAAATTAATGCCCAAATCTGTATGGCAGAAGAGATTCAAGCACATTAACGATTTCGAAGAAATGCTGGCAGATGAGGGAACAACAATATACAAATTTTATTTACACATCAGCAATGAAGAGCAGCGCAGACGACTCCAATCACGCATTAATAATCCCGATAAACATTGGAAAATTGACCCTAACGATTTCAAAGATAGAGATCAGTGGAATGATTACATCGAGGCATATAATGATGTTTTAATTAAAACCTCTACTAAGTGGGCACCTTGGTATGTGATACCGTCAAATAAGAAATGGTATCGCGATTTGTTGATTTCTAATATTCTTGTTTCAGAATTATCGGAACTTAAAATGAAATACCCTCTGCCAAAAGACGATTACAAGGGTTTGATAATTAAATAATCATAAATTCTCTAATATATGACACTGTCCTCTGGGCTTCAACCTGTTCACCGAATAGTTGATTATGTTCAGCCCTCAAATCCGAGGCGAAATTCTTGATGTATCGCTCATAATCAGATTTTGACTCAAAGAAGTACCTTGCCCGGAATTGATTACTTTCGTTACCATCTGATTCTACTTCTTCAAACTCAGCTTTCATGAAGCATCCTGTTTTCAGAACATCATTGATATGTTTTTCAAGCATATATTTTCGCCACTCGGATGCTATTTCCAACTTAACTGCCACACTAACCGTAAAAACAAACATACCTAATTCTCCTTCGACTGAACTTTTGTCCAAGTATCCCTGAGACTGACTATACGATTAAAAACGGGAATATCTGCTGTTGATAATTTCGAATCGACACAAAAATATCCGATCCTTTCGAATTGATATCTTTCACTTGCATCAGCATCTTTCAACGAAGTCTCCAACTTACAATTTGACATGACTTTCAATGAATCAGGGTTCAAATAATTGGTGAATTCTTTGCCGTCCTCAACCGAGTTCGGATTTTCTTTCGCAAATAGATGTTCGTAAAGTCTAACTTCGGCATTGATGCAATTATTTGCAGAAACCCAATGAAGTGTAGCTTTGACTTTTCGAGTATCAATACCGCTTCCGCTTTTAGTGTCTGGATAATAGACACATTGAAGCTCAGTTATATTTCCTATCTCATCTTTGATAACAGTTTCGCATTTGATTATGTATGCATAACGAAGTCTAACTTCACTTCCGGGTGATAATCTAAAGAATTTTCGGGGTGGGTCTTCCATAAAATCGTCTCGTTCAATATATAATTCCTTCGTAAAAGCCACTTTACGAGTACCCATACTTTCATCTTCGGGATTATTTATCGCATCAATGTATTCTAATTCGTCCTCAGGGAAATTAGTTATAACAATTTTTATCGGATTTAGAACAGCCATTACTCTTTTAGCAGTGCTATTAAGGTGTTTACGAAGCGAATATTCAAGCATCGCAACATCAACCACGCTATCTGCTTTAGCAACACCTACCATTTCTACAAAAGTTCTTATTGATTCGGGCGTATAGCCGCGTCTTCTGAAACCTGCAATGGTAGGCATTCGTGGGTCATCCCAACCATCAACCCAACTTTCCTCGACAAGTTTTAATAATTTACGCTTACTCAAAACCGTATAATTAAGATTTAATCTTGCAAACTCAATTTGTTGGGGTCTGTATAAATCTAATTCTATTAAGAACCAATCATACAAGGGGCGGTTGTTCTCAAACTCCAGGGTACATAGCGAATGAGTAATGTATTCTATTGAATCTGATATACAGTGAGTAAAATCATACATAGGATAAATACACCACTGAGTTCCCGTGCGGTGATGATGTTCGCGTTTGATTCGATAAATAATAGGGTCTCGCATGTTTATATTGGGCGATGCCATATCAATCTTTGCTCTTAAAACCATTGCTCCATCTGGGAACTCACCGTTTTTCATTCGGCGGAATAAATCAAGGTTTTCATCAATAGGTCTTTCGCGATAGGGGCTGTTTATGCCGGGTTCTGTCAATGTACCTCTAAACTCTCTCATTTGCTCTTGTGTTAATTCACATACGAAAGCTTTACCCTTAAGAATAAGTTGTTCAGCTAATTCATACAATCGCTCAAAATAATCAGAGGCAAAGTATTCTCTGTCTTCCCAATCGAACCCGAGCCAACGGACGTCTTCTTTGATTGCATCAACATATTCTACATCTTCTTTTGTGGGATTAGTATCATCGAAACGCAGATTGCACAATCCGTTATATTCCTTTGCCAGTCCAAAATTCAAGCAAATGGACTTTGCATGCCCTATATGCAAATATCCGTTTGGCTCTGGAGGAAATCGAGTATGTACCCTGCCTTCATATTTATTGGTTTTTAAATCGTCGTTGATTATTGCTTTTATGAAGTTCGATGCACTTTTAGGTGCTTCCGATGTATTTAGTTCGCCCATCTTCTGAATAAATTATTTTAAAAATAAAAATAGTAATAAAATTACTCTAATATTAAATTGACGAATGAATTCAAGGAAATTTGTTAATAATTTATCAAATAATTTCAATATATTGCATATATATACTTAATGAAAGTGAAACTTGTAAGACTAAATTTCGAAAATAGCGAAGAAGCCAAGATACCTACTGTCAGTGAACTGACAGCAAGAATACGCTCTGTATTAGAGAACGATTTTGCTTTTATCTCCGTAACTGGTGAATTGTCTAATGTAACTCTGCATTCATCAGGGCATAGATACTTTTCACTTAAAGATGAAGGCGCACAGATTGCATGTGTAATGTGGCGTGGGAAGCATTTGTCCTTTCAACCTAAAGATGGTTTGAAAGTAAAACTGACCGGCAAACTAACCATATATCCGCCTCAGGGTAAATATCAAATTGATGTCAATTCAATGCTCCCCATAGGCGAAGGAGATTTGTATCTTGCCTTTATGGCTCTCAAAACCCAACTCGAATCTGAAGGGTATTTCGATTTTCAGAGAAAGCGTCCACTACCCTATTCAATTATGAGAGTTGGTGTATCAACTTCTCCAACTGGCGCCGCTGTTCAAGACATCCTTTCTACAATTTCTCGGAGATTTCCTCTCGTCACTGTTTATTTCAGACCAACATTAGTTCAAGGTGAAGGCTCTGCTGCCGATATTGCAAAAGCAATAAAGGAGTTAAACAAAATGTCCGTTGACGTCATAATTATTACCCGTGGTGGTGGTTCTATCGAAGATCTTTGGGCTTACAACGAACGCATAGTTGCCGATGCGATTTTCAACTCTAAAACGCCAATTATTTCCGCAGTCGGACATGAAACCGATTTTACCATTGCTGATTTTGTTGCTGATGTAAGAGCCGCTACACCGACGGCGTCTGCTGAATTAATAACTCCAAATACGGTTGAAGACTACTTTTATCATTTGGATTTATCAACCGATAAAATGACAAAATCAGTAACCAACGTGATTAACGCTACGAAATCTCTCATTTCAAAAGATTTTGCTTTGAAGGCTACGAGACGCATTACTGAAAAACTAAAAACATACGATGGGGTTTTGAATCAGAAAAAGCAACTGCTACAAACTGCTATTACCTCGAAATTTAAATTGATTAACTTGGAATTGAATACTCTTAGCTCCGTAATCAGAGCTAATGACCCAAAATCGCCACTGAATAAAGGATACGCCTTATTGCAATATAACGGTAAATATATTAATAATGACACTACACTAAATCAATTTACAAATATTGACATTCTCAGGAAAAACGAAAAAATAAATGTTTCCATAAATCAAAAGAAAGATTAAGAAATGATATTTGAAGAAAAAATAAAACGAATTGACCAAATTGCAGGTTTGCTCGATGAGGGCAATTTATCGCTTGACGAAATGACAAATCTCTACGAAGAAGGACTTAAACTCGCTGCCGAATGTAGAGAATACATTGAAAAAGCCGAGTTGAAAATTATAGATATAACAAATAAATACAGCGAGCCAAATTCTTAGGTCAAAGTATCAACTTGCTTTTTCAACTATTGATTTTTTGCCGAATCTTTCTTTTTTGAAAGCCCTGAGTATGAACTCTGCTTCCCTAAAAGGAACCGTTATGAATGAGTATGTATCATAAATTTCAATGTTGCTTATCTTAGCTTCGCGTGTTTTAGCTTTTTGGACTATAAAGTCAACTACAGAACGTTTAGTCATCCCGTCTTTCTTACCTTTAGCAATGAAAAGTTTAGTCGCCTCTTTAATTGAAGGTTTTGCATCATCAATTTCTTTAAAAGTTGTAATATCTAAATCGTCATGAAATGTATATTTTAGTAATGCAGCAAGAGCGCTCTCGGGTTCAACGGTAGCGAGTATTTTGTTCGCCAAAGATTTGTAGATTTTTTCGATTTTTTCATTTGCTCTAAGCTCAACTTCATCTATAATCCATTTTTTCTTCATTTCAATTATTTCGCTTATACCGGGTATTTTACCTTTTCGTATATCTGTTTTCGAATGTTTTTGAATCAGCATAAGGTTCCGTAGTTCACGTCTTGTGACAAATGTTATAGCTGTGCCTTCGTTGCCCGCTCTGCCGGTTCTGCCGACTCTGTGGACGTAAGATTCAGGGTCTTGTGGCAACGAATAATTTATCACGTGCGTTAAATTGTTTATGTCAATGCCTCGAGCCGCAACATCTGTTGCAATAAGTATATTGACTTTCTTACTTTTCAATTGCGATAAAACCTTTTCTCTTTGCGATTGTGAAATATCCCCGTGTATTGCCTCTGCTTGATAACCTCTGTCGTTCAATCTGTTTGTAACCCTATCTACGTCTACTTTTGTCCTGCAAAAGACAAGCCCGTAGAAATCAATTTCATAATCGATAATTCTGCAAAGTGCTTCTAATTTGTCGGCTTCTTCGACCTCAAAATAAATTTGGTCAGTCAGGATCGTTGTCAATTGGTTACTTTCAATTTTGATGGTTTTGAATTCGCTCATATATTTATGTGCAAGCGACATGATTTCTTTTGGCATAGTAGCGCAAAACATGTAAGTCCTTTTTTGAGAATTCGTTGTCTTCATGATAAATTCAACATCTTCTACAAATCCCATGTTTAACATCTCGTCAGCTTCATCCAGCACTAAATAAGAAATATCCTTGAGATTGAGATTTTTCCTTTTTATTAGGTCTATAACTCTTCCGGGAGTGCCAACGATAATATCAACTCCGGTAGTTAACTTGCCGATTTGCTTGTCAATGGATTGTCCGCCATAAATCGGTAATATAGTCAGCTTTTTTTGCCCCCTGAAGGAATTCAATTCTTCTGAAATTTGAATTGCAAGTTCGCGGGTTGGAGCCAAAATAATTATTTGAATTTGTCCCGTGGATCCATCGACTAAATCAAGCAAGGGCAAACCAAATGCCGCTGTTTTACCCGTACCTGTTTGAGCTTGACCCACTAAGTCGAATTCGCTTTCTAAGATTATCGGAATTGTCTTTTCTTGAATTGGGGTCGGGATTTCGAATCCTCTTTTTCTGAGAGATTGCAAAATGTTATTCGACAAACCTAAATTGTCGAAAGATATTGTTTTGTTCATTTTACTTACATAAAAATGTGATTCACAAGATTTTTTGTTTAATACAATAGAAAAGAGACGATACTAAAAATAGTTATTGCAATATTAAATTGTATTACTGATATTATTTTATTGTAATTTTGTAAACCTATGATGAATTCTCAAATTAAAAATATAATCAAATATATAGTTGGCATTATAATACTTTTTGCTTGCATATATTTTACTTCAAAGCAAGTAAATATCGGGGAAGTGACTACCGTTTTGAAGCAGATATATATATTTCCCGTACTTTTAAGCATTCCTTTCATTTTGCTATCAAATCTAATCCGGGCTTATCGTTGGAAGATATTATTGCGTGTTATAAAACCAGAAATCAAAGTAAATAATATTCTCGGTTCGATTATGGTCGGACATCTACTTAACTCTTTTTCAATTAAATTCGGTGAAATCGCTCGCCCGTTAGTGTTAGCCGAGCATGAAAAAATTTCTAAAACCTCTGTTCTTGCATCAGTTGTTATCGAGGGGCTAGCAGACTTTTTATTCTTAATTTTGTCGCTTGCGATTTGTTTAATTTTTATGACTAATGAAATTTCGACCGCATTGAATATTGATTTGGCCAAGTTTGATATTAACTTTATTGTTTATTTTGCGCTTTTAGCCCTGTTTTTGATTTTGCTTTTCGTTTTCAGAAAAGAAATACGGGAGTACTTTTCAGAAATACTACCCGAAAAACTTAGAAACAATTGTGAACGGAAAATTGAACTTTTCAAAATAGGAATGGCGTCAGTCAAGGATTCAAAATCAATTTTTCTTATATCAATATATACGCTGCTTCTATGGTTTGCTTATGCAATAGTAATGTATATTTTATTTTGGTCTTTTGATTTTCAAATCGAGCAAACGATGACAATTTATGATGCATTGATTATTGTAATTTTTGCTGGCATTGCGACTGCCCTTGGCTTCACTCCTGCATCAGTTGGGGTATATCATCTAATAGTTGCTTCAATAATTATTTCTCTCTTTTCAATTGAAAGCTCTCAATCTTATGCTTATACAACATTGACTCACTTTATGAATTTGCTTGTACAATCTGCTTTCGGTATCTATTCTTACGTCCGTTTCAGTATAAATTTACGTACGAAATAATCTTTTCCCTTCTGATTCTATATTTTTATTTCAAAGATACTTTCGATTTTAACATACAAAAATCATTAACGCATATAATTTTTTGAAATGGTGTATTGTGAATGCATACTCTATAGGTCGTCATATAGTTAGTGAAGATATTGCCGAGCAAGTAGAGATTGTTGACTTTTTGGACAAACGATTTCCAAAAATATAGTTTGAATCTCTATAATACCATATCATCACAGGCTATTTTAAGTAATGCTTACAATGGCATTAATCGGAATTTCGTTTGTATTGATATTACCATATATATATTTGATTTTCTGAGCTAAGGTAAAATTGGCTATCACAAGCTATGAGTTTTCACAACTCATCAGACTTGTTTATTTTTGTAAATATATGAGCAATCAAAATAATTTTTGGAAAGCTTTACCGCGGCCTTTTTTCTCCTTGGCTCCTATGGAGGACGTGACTGATACTGTTTTCCGTGAACTGATTATTGGCATATCTTCACCCGACTATTTACAAGCGGTGTTTTCAGAATTTACATCAACTGATGGGTTATTACATCCAACCGGTAGAGATAAAGTCATTCACAGACTCCAAGTAAGTGATACAGAAAGACAATTACTAAAACAAAAAAACATCAAGATAATAGCACAAATTTGGGGTTCTAATCCAGACAAATTTTATCAAACCGCTAAGTTCATTTCGCAGGAAATGGAGTTTGACGGAATTGACATAAATATGGGATGCCCGGTAAAAAAAATTGTCAAGCAAGCATCTTGTTCTCAGTTAATAAAATATCCTGAACTTGCCAAAGAGATTATCAACGCAACTAAAGATGGCTCGAAAGTTCCAGTCAGCGTCAAAACAAGAACGGGCATTGACAGACATATCACAAATGAATGGATTTCACATCTGCTCGAAACTCAACCGGCTTGTATCACACTTCATTGCCGCACTCAAAAAATGATGTCCGACTTTCCCGCAGAGTGGGAACAAATCTCAATAGCCCGAGAAACAATCAAAGGTTCAGGTTTAGATACACTCCTTATCGGAAACGGTGATTTAGCTTCAATCCAAGATTGCATGCAAAAGTATTCTGATTATAAGCCCGCGGGTTTTATGATTGGCAGAGGCATATTCAAAAATCCTTGGTTCTTCAATGAGCCTCAAAAACACATAACACCCGAAGAAAAATTATCACTTCTTTGGTCGCATGTTCTTATGTTTACGTCAAACTGGCATGGTAGTAAAAACTTCGCCATGCTCAAAAGATTTTTCAAAATTTATACTTATGATTTTTATGGCGCATCGGAAATCAGAGCAAATCTCATGCTGACTGAAAATAGTGAGGATGTTTACAATATTCTTAAGTCAACATGTATTAAATTTGAAAATTAATATAACAAATATTTGTTTCTGAGTGCCAAAAATTCATTTAAACCCCTCGACGAAATTTTCAGTACTACATCATCAGGCAAGTTATTAAACAGAGCATTATACAAGTCTTTTGTCCCTGTTACTTTTTTAAACATGTCAATTCCGGAGCGTTTGCTATCTGCTCTGAATAATTCAGGATGAATTGCCCTAATGGCAAGGACTATTTTGATTCCCGAAGTGTAGGGTAAAAATTCATTACTTAGCGGAAATCTCAATAGGAGAGATTCTACACTTTTCCCTGAATACATCCCATAAAATGGTTGAAATCTTGCTTGGGATAAATGTATCCCCGGAAGTTTTTGAGTTGATAATAACTCCAATACTGCCTTTGAATTAAAATTTGGGTTTCCAATATATTGAAATGGTGAAGCTGAACCAATACCAATACTCATTAAACCGATTTCACCAAATATTCCGAGACAAGCCAAACCCCTTACTGCATCAGCAGTGGGTACATGCGGTGAAGTTGGGAACCACATCAGCCCCGTGTCTTCCCAAGCCATCCATCGCTCCCAACCTGCCATTCTGATTACAGTCAAATTGCACTTTAAATTTTTTCCCGTTTCATTTATACCTAACCAAGACTCTTCGTTTATCATCTTGGCAAGTTCGCCAAGTGTTAATCCATGTATATACGGTATTCTGACTACTCCGACAAATGATTCCATTCCATGTTCCAACACATTACCGTCAACAATCATTCCGCCGATAGGATTGGGTCTGTCGAGAATAATCACTTCCTTGCCAATATTCGCGGCGACTTGCATGGTGCGATGCAACGTGCTTATATAAGTGTAAGAGCGTACGCCAATATCCTGAATATCAACAACTATTGCGTCGGCTTTATTGAAAATGCTTCGGCTCGGCTCTTTTGTAGTGTCGTAAACCGAATAAACATTTACACCGTTAATAGACTCGTCGCTGATTGCCTGACCTGCTGGAACAGCAGCAAAGTAACCATGTTCCGGTGCTAAAACTCCAATGAAATCATTTTTTAAATGCTTAGAAAGTATATCAAGTGTTGATGTTCCATCGTTATTTCTGCCGGAACTGTTTGTTAGAAGAAGTATTTTCTTGCCTCGTATTTGGGAAAAATTGGATTCGGTTAATATATCTATGCCTGTTTTGACATTTTGAGCCGACGAGTTGTTCATCATTAATACAATCAACACTAAATAAAACATTAAGATTGACTGTATTTTCATTTGCCGTAAGCCCTGTTAATATAATTTTTTGCTTTGTTGTGAGAGTTTTCATAATCACGCATGGTTAGAACCTTCCTATAGTACTTTAGTGCAAGGTCACGTTTTCCAAGCACGTCATACACGTTACCTATATATAAATTAGAATTGACCTTAAACCCCGATGGCTCCTTGTCCAATGCATCATTGCCTTCGTCTGATTTAAGAAAGTACCTGAGCGATTGGTCGAACTGTCCACGTCTCATTAGTGCAAGACCTATATAATACATGGCTTCTCGAGCAGTAAGATTATCATAACCAAACTTTTTATCCATGCAGTTAATCAAAATTTTTCGCCACACATTTTCAAATTCGCTTGTCAGGCCTTTTCGAACGAGTACTCTACCAAAATACCTATGGAAGTATGCATTGTTGGAATACGTATCAAATAGCTCTTGAGCCATGGCATGAGCAAAATCATTATCGTGTTCGAATGAATAGTAAATTTGCAGGAGCACAGTTTTAGCTTCAACACTGGCATATCTTGCATGTCTCGATGCCGCACGTAATTGATGAATTCCTAACAGCTTACTGCCACTCGGCAAAAATGTCAATAATGGTCTCAATAATGGATACTTTTCGGGTATAGCCGCGGCAAAATAATTGTAAATTCCTGTACCCAGCATAATATCGTAATTATTTGGTGCAATCTTTTGACATTCGATTAATAAATTATATGCGATTGCTCCGTCTCTTGCCGCTTTGACCCAATCTTCCTTTTGGGCATAAAATCTGCCTCTAAATCCGACTGCACCTGCTTTAAAGAAAAGTGCATTGAGGTCGCTAGGATTTTCTTTCAGAAGTTCATCACACATCCCTATTACTCGTGCTATCTTAGCTTCGAAAGTTGCGTCATGCCGATTTGATGTACGATTCAATGTAATTTTCCACCATTCAACCATAGCATCCAAAAAATAACCCGCCGGATGCCTAGGGTACATTTTTATCACTTGACTAAAGCATTGTTCGGCTTTGTCAAATTCCACATTATAGATATAAGACGTACCCAAAAGGACTAAACTATCAGCATCAGACTTCATTATAGCCCATTGTCCATAGAGCCGTATATTGGAAGCTAAAACGATTAAAAATACAATCAAAAAAATAAATTTCATATTAAATTCAAAACCTTCTTTCATATTTTGCTTTTGACTCAATGTAACGACGCTTAAATAATTTTGATGTTACAAAAGGCGATAATTTGGCGTATTTCAGTGTCAAAAAGCCGAATAAAATCAGAAATAACGTTGCTACTAAACCGCCCTCAGGACCAAATTCTGTACCCCAAAAGAAATTCTTGGGTAAATTTTCTACACACATTATGGAATGATTTGCAGGCAATCCACTGAGTTTTAGACCAAGCACCGCGTGAAACACTATATTCCATGCAAAATGAAATGTTATTGGCATCCAAAGTGAACCTGACTTGACAAGCATCAATGAGAACAAAAGTCCTGCTAAAAATATATTAATGAACGAGAGCCAATCTATGTTTGGGTTAAAATAATGTAGTATCGCAAAAATGCTTGATGTTGCGATTGCAGAAATAACATAACCAAACTTTTCAGCTATCGCTTGAAAGACAACCCCTCTTATAAGTATCTCCTCACTCAGAGATACAAACAAATGCATAATTGCTATACTCAAAACTGCATCGTCGATTTGTCCGAACCTTAGTTCAAAGAAAAAAAGTGCCGTTAGAAAAAAAAATACTAACATCATTGCAACAAGGAACAATGCCAATAAAATATTTGGGATAGAGGTTCTATCAAAATTCAAACCAAAAAGAAAAAAATGACTTCCGGGGCGATTCATTTCAATAAACCCCGAAACTCCAACCAAATAAGCAGCAAAAACAAGGTTGAACGTCACCGTTTCTTGATGGAACTCAGGACTAACAAAAAGAACAGCAGTCCAAATCATAAAAAATAGAACTGCTATCATAAAAAAAGCCAACCTGAAATAAACTGATGAAAAAAGAGTGTACCTCTGTATCATAGTTAGTTATTCGATGGTTCTGTGCCTTGGAGTTTTTTCAATTCTTCTATGTGGCTGACAATTTTTTCGTACATTTTCGATTCAACTTCTTCGTGAAATGAACCAATTAACATTAAATTGAGTTGAGGGCAGTATGAAGCATAATCTGTCTCACCGCGACGGCGGATGAGGATTTCATAATCATTTATGTTTGTGCTTGTAGAGATTTTTGCCGACATTTATATTCCAATATTTTTACATTAAAAAAATATAGACTCTAAAATTAAGAAATAATTTTTAAATTTGATTTTTGTCTGAGACTGTTTTTCAATGATGCAAAAAATTACAACATTGCTAAAAGAAAAGGGGATGATGTTTCTTGCTCAAAAAGTATTATGGAAACTGTTTGAGCTTTCTAAACATACATTCCGGCAGATTATCTATAGTATATTGCCCTCTTATAAGACTTATAAATGTAACTTTGAACACTTAAATTGGAATGTTTTCAGCAGTATTCGCCGATATAAGCACATGCAAAACGAAAAAATTCTGTTCAATATTTGCGACAGAATTCTGCAGAACAGATTTGATATACTTGGGCATTATGACTTAGATTGCTCTAAAAATCATACAGAAATTGGCTTTTCAAATATTAATGAGTATTTAGAGCATCATATAACTGTGACTAACGTGAAATACTCGAAACAAATAGCTTCATTGTTATTACCCGACCATATTTGGCTTGACTGGCAAAAGGATTTTAGTTCGGGATTTATATGGAATAGTCGTGAGTACAGTCGCAATCTGAAATACGGTCACCTCGACGGTGTTGACATAAAATATCCTTGGGAGCTTGGCAGGTTACAGTTTATGCCGTGGCTGGCTATGGCTTCAATTTATTCGAGAGATTTAAAATATATCAATAAAGCCGATAACATCCTCCTCGATTTTATTGCTACAAATCCACCTTATTTCGGTGTTCAATGGATGACGACAATGGATGTTGCAATCAGAGCCGTGAATATATGTCTATATCTTGTTTTAAGAAGATACCTAATTAATGAACCTCTTAATACCGATGATATATTTTCGAACAGTTTACATTGTCATCTTGATTTCATATATCGAAATTTGGAATGGTCCGGAGGTATGCGAGCGAACCATTATTTTACGGGAATTTGCGGATTGCTGATTATGTGCTCATTTTTAGGTATCAATGATGAACGACTTAAAATCTTCCGATTCGCAATCGGCGAACTTGCAAATGAAATCATGTATCAATTCAATGAAGACGGCTCAAATTTCGAAGCATCGTTACCATATCATTTTTTTGTTTCGAATATGCTTTTTACGGCATTGGATTCTATACATTCGCTACCTGATAAAGATTTGAAGTATGTTTCCGAAAATTTACCAAAAAGCACTAAATTTAACGTCAGAAAAAATATCTTCTTTACTCATAATATCGAAAAAAGGATTTCGGCAATAGTTGATTTCAATTATAATGTGCCCACTATAAGCGGGAAAATCCCCTCAATCGGCGATGATGATTCTGGCTTTTTTCTCAGAGTAGCGCCTCCTTTTAGTCTGGACAATCTTCAGATTGCAAAAAGACTTGATTTTAATTTCAACTACCATTATCCCCAATCTCGGCGCGATTTGTTGAAATTTCCTGATTTTGGCTTATATATTTTTAACAAGCAGCTATATTCGATTTATTTCAGATGTGGAAGTTTAGGACAAAAAGGGAAAGGGGGGCATGCTCATAACGACCAATTGAGTTTCTGTTTATATGTCAAAGACTACGATGTAATTGTTGATCCGGGTTCATTTAATTATACTGGGTATCCGGAGATGAGGAATAAATTCCGTTCCACAGCATATCACAATGTCATGCAGATTAATGGTAGAGAGCAAAATCCTCTTCCATTAGGCAAGTCCGGAGACTTATTTTGGCTGAGAGAACGTACATTCGGCAAAATAGAAGAAATCAACGAAGATAAAATTACCGCATCACATAGAGGTTTTGAACAGCGAACATACCGTTACATGGAGTTTAAACAGTCACAAATTTATTGTACTGATTCCATAGCATCAATCGAGGAAAAATATGTTCATTTCCATCTTCACCCCAAAGTGCTTATTAAAGATATGGCTCCAAACAAAGCAATGTTCAAGATTTACGACATAGAAATCCAATTATCAACTGATGATGGTGCATTGAGCCAAGAAATTTATGAGTTCGCCCCTGAATACGGTAAAAAAGTAAATTCAAACAAAATCGTTTTAAAATCATTCAAAAGTTCAATTAACTGGCAAATTAACATAAATGAAACTTATTGATAGCTACATATTGAAACAATTTATTTGGACCTTTGTATTTGCTCAGTTGGCACTTAGTGTAATTTTTGTTATTATTGATTTGATGTCCAATTTAGACCGATTTTTAGACCAAAATGCCACTTGGACAATCATTGCAAAGTATTACCTATACTATATTCCTGAAATATTGAAACTTATGACACCGGTTTCAACACTACTTTCTACTTTATTCACCGTCGGCAGAATGTCAACATTGAACGAAATCACAGCCATAAAATCAGGCGGAATAAGTTTATACAGAATAATGCTTCCGTTTATCGTAATATCTTTACTCATAAGTTTTTCGCATCTTTATTTCAATGGATGGGTCGTACCTGGAGCAAATCAAAAGAAATATGCAATTTCACATAAGTACCTTTCAAGAACACATGCTGGTGGACCGATTTATAATTTATATCTTCGCGAGGAACCAAGGACTAATTTGATTATGCAATATTATGATTCGGATATGAAATCCGGAAGTCGCGTTGCAGTAGAATATTTCTCGTCCGAAAAGGCACCTCGATTGATTAGGCGTCTTGAAGCAAATACAATTAGATGGAATGAAGATAAGCAAAGCTGGACATTAATACAAGTGATTGAGCGAAATTACGAGGGCATCAACATATTAACAAAAAAGTATGATTCTTTGCACCTCAAACTAAACATCACCGACAGCAAAATCGGCAAATTAAAGCTATCGCCAGATGAAATGACCTATGATGAATTAGCACAATTTATTGAAATTTTGCGAAGCGGAGGTAGAAACGTAACCCAGCTTATGATTGAGTACCACGGAAATTATGCTTTTCCGTTTGCGAATTTTATAGTAATACTTTTTGGCGTACCTTTTGCTTCTGTTAAACGCAAAGGCGGTATAGCAATACAAATTGGTGCGGCACTGGTGATTTCGTTTTTCTATATATTATTTTTGAAAGTTAGCCAACCTATTGCTCAATCACTCAGCATTGAGCCTATTCTTGCCGGTTGGACGGCTAATGTCATCTTTTTTCTTGCCGGTCTCATTGTTATATTTAAAACAAAAACTTAATAATTGGTAATCGAAAATGGAAAAAATTGATTCATTGTTGTCATTGCAAGGCAGGGCACTCATCCGAGACATGTACCATAAAATACGATACGAGAAACAGTCTGGCTCTTGGGCTGTATTGTTGGCTTTATGGAAAATTTGTGTATTTGAAAAGGATTTGCATAAATACACTAATTATGAAGTGCAAATACAATATACACTTGGTTTTTGGCGTGGCACCATGCTTTGGATGCAAGAAGTCGTCAACAGATATTATTTCGCAGTAATTAATTCCTTTGTGTATTTTGGTGCGGCAATTCTGATTGTCCTGATTGGTTTAAGGCGTTTTAGCGATTTGCTTACAGATGAAATCGTGATTGCCGGGGTCATTTTTGAGGCGGGTATGCTTGCAGTAATGTTTATAGTAATGCTTTTTACGCCCGAAGATGAACCTGAAAAATATGAATTATCAAAACGAAAAAGCGACTCAGAACTGTTAATCGAGGAAGTTGGTGAAATTTCTGTTGATTTTGCCGGAGCTGTGGTTCAACTCGAGCAAATTGTCGATAACATGAAAAACTTTTTGCAAAATCAATCTGATTTAATCTCGCAGCTCAATTCAATTAATCAGAAGTTGAGTGAGCTAAATCAACCAAATCCTGAAATGATTTCTATTTTAAAGCAAACCAACCACGAATTGAATTACCTTAAAGACAATATTAGTAAGCTAAACGAAGCCGCTGATTCTATCAAAAGAACTGAAATCGAGGCCGCTGTAAGAAAAGAGTTGGAACGTATTTTGCACCTAAGGATTTGACCTGATGAGCTATAATCGTAAAAGAAGGGTGATCGAAATTTATTTTGTGCTTTACTTAGCCGCTCTTATTTTGCTTATACCACAAAAAACTGAAGATGAAACCGGGCGTAACAGCGATAGCTCAACACGTATTTTCCAATTACCTTTCAATTTAAAAGCTGAAAAAAACGTGTTGAACACTTTGGTTTCATTTGATTCGACAGGTTTATCGCTGATAAATGCCGATACGGTAAATACAATATACTTTACGGGCAATGTTAAAAACGTCCAATTCGACGTTGAAATCGAAGAGCAAAGCAGAAACCGCAAAATAAATTTATCCGATGGTAATGCAGACGAAACTAGATACTTCAGAGTCGTTGAGGACATAAAGAACCAAAATATAAGATTTTATTGGCATCCCATAATGAATGAATTGCGAAGCAATACTTATTTCGTTACCGTTACTGCCAGGGGCGAAAGCAATGACCCCGAAACATTGGGAGCAATTGTAAGAGACCGAATTAAGTTTATTTTGAATTATCAATTGATGTATGATTTCGATGATGTTGCAACAGCTTTAGAACCCAATGAAACCGATTTACCAAGAATTGATACCGTTCTGGTAAACTTTGGCAACGACGAGCGAAATGTTCTGACTGCAAATCTTTTCATGGCACCCGCTGATGAAATTATCCGGAGCATTGCCTATACAAAATGGAGGAACGAAGTCTTGGTGTATGGTTTAGATTTGAACCGTGACCTGAGGCGCCAGCCCGTCCTTGAAATAACTCATATTCCAGATAGAAACAACAAAGGGACAGCAAAAATCGTTGGTTTTACTAATAATACCATAATTATTGAAGGCGATACACCCGAGTTTGGTTCAATGCGAGTTAAAATAAACCTTGTCAGGCATGCCGACGGACGTGAAATCTCACGTGAATTTCGTGTAGTTACAGAGTTGCTTGATGCTCCTGCATTTTCTGAAATCATGTACCCGAATATGAAATATACTATCGAACCAAATCTGCCGATGCTGAGTAATATTATTTCAACAACAAAATTGGTCAATGCAGAAGGTAGAATAATACATATTTCCGAAAATAATGTACCCTTCATATTTTCGCCAACTAACTCGGACATAGATAAGGAATTTTTTATCGAAAGATACATCGATGATAAATTAGTCGGGATAAGACATAAAATCGTTGTAAAGGACTTTCCGCTTCCCGAAATATATCGCATAGCACGCATTGAGCGAAATAAAGTCAGAGTATTTACTCATTCTTACGGCATTTGGCAGGGTAGCGAAAATTATATAAGAACAATTGAAATCACTGAAGGCAACGCAGTTTACAGAGAAATTATAGGAGCACAAAAAGTCGTTAAAGACAAACAAATCTTGACTCAACAAGTATTTGAGATTTCCCCGAAGGACGAATCCAAACCATTTAATTTCAAAATCAGAGCAGTTGCGCTAAACAACAAAAAGTCTAAAATCGTCTCTTATCCCGACAATTGAAATAATCTTTGCAACATATTTCTTGTTCTTATCGTAGTAATAGTGTTTGATTTTAAGATTGGAGATATTGATGCCGTTTAAAAATCTATTTTTATTATTTTTTATTTTTCATTTCAGTCTTTATGCCGATGATGTCACTCATTCATTGAAAAAGGTTTATTCGCTTCAAGAATGTCTTGATATTGCAGTAATGAACAATTACGACCTCATGGTTGCTCGCCAGCAAGTTACCGCGGCCAGTGCGGACCTGACAAATGCTTTTGGCAATTATTTACCAAGAATGGATTTTAATATGGGATATTCCCGCGTTTTGAATCCCGATGCTACCCGTACGGTAAATCTTGACAGCATAAGCTTCGAAATTCCCGGCTCAAATCCCGATTCATATTCGATGAATGTAAGTCTATCTATGCCTTTATTTGATGGATTTTCGCGAGAAGCAAATTACAAAAGAGCACAAACCAATCTTAGTGCTATGAATCTAAACAATGAGCAGGCTATTTTATCATTACGACAAATGGTCTATGCGCAGTATGTAGAAGTAATAAAAAACTACAAAATTGTTCAGATCAGAAGAGAAAATTTCGAGCGAGCAAAATTTGAACTGAACAGACTCCAAGCGCTTTATGAATCAGGCTCCATCTCAATTACTGATATATATTCTCAAGAGGCAGAACTTGCAAATCGCGAAATTGAAATAATTGTAGCGGAAAACACACTCGATAAATCTAAAGCATCATTGCTTACCATGATGGGATTATCGCCTGATATCGGCGCAGATTTTCTCGAATCAAGTTTGCCCAATACGATTAATGATTATGAAATCGTATCATTTCGACGTGATATTGGCTCTTTTAATTCAGCGGTGAACCAAGCAATTAGCAACAGGTTAGACCTAAAGGCTTTTAAGTTAGCTATGGAAGCTTCCGAAGCCCGAGTTCGTTCTGTTATGGGTCAATATTTACCGGCTATTTATGCTTCGGGGGGATGGACTTGGAATCATAGCGAATTCAATTCGTTTTCGGAACGAGGACGCTCGTTTCTCGGGTTACAACTAAATTTTCCAATATTTTCTAATTTCAGCACAAATCTACAAGTACAAAGCTCCAAACTGCAATTTCTCCAGTCAGAAGTACAATATGCCCAAAAAGAGCAAGAAATAAGGCAATCGGTGCAAAATTCCTTTCTGAACTTAGAGGCCGCCGAAAAGCAAATTGAAGTATCAAAACGTGCTCTGTTTGCGGCTGAGAAAAGCTACGAAAGTCATAAAGAGCGCTATAACGTCGGTGCGGCCAGCATAATTGAAATAACTTTTGCCAATTCGCAACTAATTACCTCGCAAATAAATCGTGTTAATGCTGTTTACAATTACCTTCAAGCAAAGAACGATGTTATGTTTTCAATAGGTTTAATTAAATAAACGGAGTGACTATGAGTGAGAATTTAACACCTGAAGATCCCAAATACCAACAGTATGCATCTTACATGCCCGATTATTCTTATGTTGACCCATTTTACAACAGAGTAGGATTCGGCAGACGCCTTGTGGCTTATATAATAGATAATTTAATAATAATGTTGCTCATCACACTTTTGATGTACTTAACAGGAGCACTTCATGAATTAATGGAGGTTGCAGGTCGAGGTATGTTCAATATTGCTGAAATTATGGAATTATCAGCCAAATTTACATTACCAATAACTTTACTCCATTTGGTCTATTATCTGACTGAGATTTTCGGGGGTTTTTCCATTGGTAAAATTGCTATGGGAATAAAAATCGGCTCTGATTCGCAATCCTCAGCTTCAACAATAGCTTTGATTAAGCGTTATATATTCAAGCATTCATCATCATTAATAAGTGCATTTGTTACAGTCACAAGTATTATGATGCTCGGATTTTTATCCACTTTGGCAACTTTCATAATTTTTATTGGTTGCTTCTTTGTTTTGGGGCAACGCAAACAAGCATTTCACGACATGTTCGCAAGAACAGCAGTTTTTTATAAAGAAGATTTAAAATATTACAGGCTATAAAATGGTTAAGAAAAAAAGTAAAGCTAAATTTTTGATATTCTTGATTTTGGGCATTGTTGCCATTGTTTTGATAGGCTTGGCATTTTTAAAACCAAAAGATTCAAGAATAAGCGTTACAACAACCAAAGTTGCAAAGAGAACCATTACTCAGATTGTTTCCGCAATTGGCAAAATACAACCTGAGTTACAAGTTAAGATTTCGTCACAAACGTCGGGTGAAGTTATATTTCTTGGTGTTAAGGAAGGTGATACGGTTAAAAAAGGTGAGATACTAGTACGCATCAAACCTGACATTGTCGAGGCACAATTAAAACAAGCTCAAGCAAGCGCCGAAGCTATAAAAATGGAAATCGGTGCTCGTGAAGCCGAGAAAGATAGAGCCGCCGCTGATTTTAAGCGAGTACAAGACCTTTTCAAAAAAGAATTTGTCTCGAAAAAGGAATTTGATGCCGCCGAAGCCAGCTACAACGCCGCAGTTGCTTCCTACAAAGCTACAATCGCTCGATATGAATCTGCTTTGGCTCAACTTAACCAAGTCGAAAGAGACAAGGAAAGAACATCAATATTCTCACCAATTGACGGTGTAGTTACGACACTTGGTGTAGAACTCGGCGAAAAGGTGGTCGGTACTGGTATGATGCAGGGAACTGAGATAATGAAAGTTGCTGATTTATCAGTCATGAATGCTCTCGTCAATGTTGACGAAAACGATATTGTCATGGTCAGCATTGGAGATACTACATTTGTCGAAGTTGATGCTATATCGGATAAAAAATTACGTGGCATTGTTGTTGAAATTGGTCACTCGGCTATAGCAAGTCAACTTGGGACACAAGACCAAGTGGTTAATTTTCAAATCAAAGTAAGATTGATTGACCCAGAACGAAGATTACGTCCGGGTATGAGTTGTAATGTTGAAATACAGACAGAAACTCGATATAATGTATTGGCTGTGCCGCTACAAGCAGTTACCGTTAGAGATTTGGAAACAAACAAGGAAAAAGTATCTGAAAGCACTAATAGCAATACCGTTGGGGTTAGAATTCATCGTCCGCCGTCAGTTGTATTTAAAAGCCAAGGTGGCAAAGCGGTATTAACACAAGTCAAAACAGGTATCAGCGATAAAGGTTTCATCGAATTGATAGAGGGTATAAACGAAGGCGATATTATAATTTCGGGTAGTTTTATGGCTGTTAGCAAAGATTTGTTCGATGGTGCAGATATTAAAGTGGATACTACAATACAACGCAGATTCACAAAAAATAATTAAACCGTTATGAGCGATAAAGAATTAATCATTGATATTGAAAATATCTCAAAATTATATCACATGGGCAGCGAAACAGTTTATGCATTGAGAGATATTTCACTTAAAATTTACAAAAACGAATACCTAGCCATAATGGGACCATCGGGTTCAGGGAAGTCTACGTTAATGAATATATTAGGATGTCTCGATACACCCACAAGTGGGAAATATATGTTCGGTGGAGAAGACGTCAGTAATATGGATGACAATGAACTTGCCGATATACGAAACAAAAAGATTGGATTCGTTTTTCAAACTTTCAATCTTCTTGCTCGAGCCACAGCTCTTAAAAATGTCGAATTACCTCTGGTATATTCTGGTGTATCAGCATCGGGAAGACGTGAAATTGCTACAAGGGTGCTAACCGATGTCGGTTTAGAAGACAGAATTACACATAAACCTAATGAACTTTCCGGTGGTCAGAGACAGAGAGTAGCTATTGCTCGTGCTCTTGTTACAACTCCATCGATTATTCTAGCTGACGAACCAACAGGAAATCTTGACTCGAAAACGGGCAAAGAAATTATTTCGCTTTTTCATGAACTTTGGAAAAAAGGCAATACAATTATTCTTGTGACCCATGAAGAAGGTATTGCCCGAAATGCCCAAAGAATTATTCGACTGCGCGACGGATTAATTGAACGAGACGAGATTAATCTGAATTAAAACCCAAAACCTATGAAACTCGCCGAATTCAAAGAAACCGTAATAATTGCACTTGAAGCTATGAAAGCTAACAAGTTGCGTTCACTTTTAGCTTCACTCGGTGTAATTATAGGCATATCTACGGTGATACTTATGGGATGGATACTTGGTGGTTTGCAATCTGCGATGGACGAAACATTTCGAATCATCGGTGTGGATATGTTGTATATTGATAAATGGGACTGGTCGGGGGGCAAAAACTGGAAACTCGTTAGGCAACGCAAAGACATTACCTTCGAACAGGCACAGCAACTTCAAGAAAGACTATCATACGCCGAATTGATTTTCCCAAATGCTCGCACTTGGGGCGGAAATATCAAATACGGCAATAATATTTTCAATGGCATAAGCATAATCGGTACAACAACTGCCCACGGTATGACTGCGGCAGGCGAGACAATTTTGGGTAGATATTTTACTCCGTATGAAGAAAATTTGAATGCCAAAGTCGTAGTTCTCGGTCATAAAGTCTATACTACAATTTTTCCTGATGCAAACCCGCTGGAACAAACTATAAAAATCAACGGACATAACTATTTAATCGTTGGTGTTATCGAAAAGCAGGGAACCATGTTCTTTGATTTTATTGATAATCAAGTATTTATTCCCGTAGGCTCTTTTATTTCTATTTACGGAAGGCATAACAGGTCAATATCAATTGGTATTAAAGCCGGATCGGAAGATTATCTGGATTACGTTCGAGCCGAAGCAAGGGGAATAATGCGTTCAATTAGAAACTTACAACCTAACGACGAGGATGATTTTTCCATTAATGAAACGAAGGCATTCGAAAATCAAGTTGCAACAATAAAGCAATACGTTTGGGGTATCGGTATCGGTATGACAGTCTTATCATTCGTTGTAGGGATAATCGGTATTATGAACATTATGTTTGTATCCGTAACAGAAAGAACTAAAGAGATCGGCATACGAATGGCTATTGGTGCCAAACGACGCTCGATTATGTTTCAATTTATTGTTGAATCTTCGACATTATGCTTGATTGGTGCATTTTTATCATTGATAATATGCTCAGGAATTGCGTACTTAGTTGCAACATTTTTACCGACTTTTGTGGAAGGAACATCATTCTTATTGCCGTATTTACCTTTTGAATTGTTAATAATCGCATCAATTGTTTCGATATTCGTTGGCGTTCTCTCGGGGTTAATACCTGCTTTGAGAGCATCGAGATTAGATCCCGTAGAAGCATTAAGGTTCGAGTGATGATAGTATTCCAAAGCATAATAATGGCATTAGATTCAATCAGAGTCAATAAATTGAGAGCTTTCTTAACTTTACTGAGTATTTGCATCGGTGTTTTTGCTATCATTGTTGCTATAACACTGGTTAAATCAATCAATTCTACTGTAAGCACCCAAATTGCTGATCTCGGAGACAACGCATTCTCAATTTATCGTATGCCAAAAATTCAATTCGGTGGCAATACATGGAGGAAATACGCTGCCCGGAAACCTATTAATTATTCCCAAGTTCAAGAATTTAAGCGCAATATGAAATTAGCTATTTCTGTGAGCACAATGAGCACATCGTCAAATCATATACTTAAAACTTCAATCTTCGAAACAAATCCTGACGTAACTCTCACCGGTACAGATGCATCATACTTCGAAACGAACAATATCAGTGTTGCTTCGGGACGTGCCTTTATCGAAGATGATATTACATTCAATCGTAATGTCGTAATTGTTGGCAATGACATTGTGGTTCAATTATTTCCTAATACAGATCCAGTAGGGAAGGATTTAATAATCGGTAAACAAATTTACAGCATAATCGGCGTACTTGAGACAAAAGGAGCTATATTGGGAAGAAGCCAAGATAATATAGCAATTATTCCGATTTCGCAATTCCTAAAATTTTATTCTACTCGTTGGGAGGAATCGTTAACGATTAATGTTAAAGCTCAATCCAAAGAAATGCTTCTGCCTACCATTGATGAAGCGATTGGTATTCTAAGAGGTATAAGGGGCGACCAACCATGGGAAATGAACTCATTTGAATTAGAAACAAATGAAACTATATCATTGCAATTTGCAAGTTTGACAGGATATCTTTCCATTTTTGGGTTTACTACCGGTATTATTGCTCTTTTAGCTGCGGGCATCGGTATAATGAATATTATGCTTGTAACAATTAAAGAAAGAACCAGCGAGATAGGGCTTCGGAAAGCTGTAGGAGCTAAACGCAGATGGATTATGTATCAATTTATCATAGAGACTATCACTTTATGTCAAATTGGCGGATTACTTGGCATTGCTCTTGGATTGATTCTTTCATCACTTTTCGGTAATTTACTTGGTCTGACTTTAGTCATACCCGCTGATTGGATTCTATACAGCATATTGATCTGTACCTTTTTGGGACTTGCATTCGGAGCATATCCCGCAATGAAAGCTTCCAAACTTGACCCGATTGAGGCCCTTCGATACGAGTAAGTTAAATAATTCTCTCCACTTTACGTATTAATCACTTTAAATCGGGAGTGAACTAAATGACTAATAGAACTATTACCAAGCAGCGGCGTGCATGGTATTTATATGATTTCGCCGTTTCTGCTTTTACTACTTCTGTCATTACTGTATTCTTAGGTCCCTATCTTACCACTATTGCAAAAAATGCCGCAGATGCACAAGGATTCTTAAACATACTCGGAGTACCGATTTATCATGGTTCATTCTTTACTTACTGCGTTTCTCTGTCCGTTATTTTGCAAGTCTTATTTTTGCCGATCATGGGTGCTATTGCCGATAACACGAACTATAAAAAAAAGTTCCTAGTTACCTCGGCTTATATCGGTAGTTTTGCCGCCATGTTATTGTACTTTCTTGATGGCACCAACTTTCAACTCGGTGGAATTCTTTTAATCACATCAAACCTTGCCTTTGGAGCTTCAATGGTGTTTTATAACGCTTTCTTAAATGACGTTGCTGGTTCTGATGAAAGAGACAAAGTTTCTTCTTATGGTTTTGCTTGGGGCTATGTCGGAGGTGGCTTGTTGCTCGCAATCAATTTAGTCATGGTAATGCAAGCAGATAATTTTGGATTGAGTACAGGACACGCTGTCCGAATTTCTCTATTGTCGGCAGGTTTGTGGTGGGCAATTTTTACCCTATTTCCTGCCGTTTACCTTAAATCGAGACAAATCCCCGCTTTGCCTGAGGGGGCGAATGTAATCAGTTACGGTTTCAAATCTCTTATAAAAACCCTCAAAGAATCACAAAAATATCCCAAAACAATTCTTTTCCTCGTTGCATATTTGTTGTATAATGATGGTGTTCAAGCCGTTATTGTCGTTGCTTCTCAATTTGGTCAAGAAGAACTTGGATTAGATATCTCAACTTTAACTATGGTCATACTGATGGTGCAATTTGTTGCCTTTTTCGGAGCTATATTTTTTAATAAGTTATCGGAATTATCTAATGCTAAAAATGCTCTTTTAATCAGTTTGTTGATATGGACTTTAGTTGTTACTTATTCATACCTTTTCTTGGACTCAACTCTGGGCTTTTTTGTCGTAGCTGCTGTTATTGCTATAGTTCTAGGTGGTACCCAAGCACTTAGCCGTTCCCTATTTTCACTTCTAATCCCTTCTGGGAAAGAGAACGAATATTTCAGCTTATATGAAGTCAGCGAAAGAGGTACAAGTTGGATAGGACCATTAGTTTTTGGATTATCGTTGCAAATGACAGGTTCATATAGAATCGCCATCTTTTCTCTCGCCATATTTTTTATTTTAGGCGGTTTAGTTTTATTAAAATTAAATTTGAGAAAAGCAATTTTGGAGGCCGGGAATGTTTTGCCAAAAAACTTGCTCGATAAATAATGCAAATCCAACATCACATCGGAAAAATATTTTGGACGGTTGCCGATAAGGCGGTATATATTTTGTATGGTCTAGTATATCTTGTTCAGGCATCCATTATGGAACCATCTGAATTGGGTTTATTTGCATTACTTATTGCCCTAAATATTTGGATTTTTGTCATCACTGATTCTTTTGCGCTGCAGTTGGTAATTCAATTTGGTTTCAACGATGAATCTCGCAGTAAAGCTAATGCGTATGCACTAATTCTACATATTTCGATTGTGATGGTTTTGTCATCACTGATTATGTTGTTTTCTAATAATTTATCCACTCTATTTGATGAACATCGAATTAGTGAAATCGGTCAATTTTTACCACTTCTTGGACTATTGATGATTCCACGAACTTATGCACAGAAACTCATGTTAAGAGATCATAAGATGTTTTTGATTTTTCTGACTGATGTAATCTTTTTCGGAATGATTTCTTACTATATCTTAGATGCAAGATTTAATCAGCTAAATTTTGACTTTTATGATGCTATAAATGCTTATATGTGGGGAGCTGCTGCAAGCTCTTTTGTAGCCATAGTATTAATTGCTAAAGATATCAAGATGGGGTTAAGTGGAGAAATAACATTTAAAGAAATGATTAAGTTTAGTATTCCCATAACTTTAACTAATTTGCTTAATACTATTCCAAAGCATTTAGATTTGTTTATTATCAAAATCTTTTTCGATTTACATTTTGTTGGACTATACCAAACAGCAAAAACTCTTTTTAGGTTTTTCGAGGAGGGTATCAACGGTGTAAACGGTTTAGTTTACCCTGCCGCAGTAAGATTTCTTAAATCGAAAGATTTCACTTCATTTAAACAACTTTTGAATAAGTCATTATCATTTACTTTATTGACTTTTGTCTTCTTATCTCTAATTTTGGTAAGCAGTCTTTTGGATGGGTTTATTGAATGGTTTTTAAGTTCAAAATATGCAGTATCCTTGGATTTGTTCAAAGTTATGTTGATTATGGCTATTTTGTTGCCTTTTACAATTTTTTATTTCCTTGTTATCGCAACTGGAAGAGTTAAATTATTGCTTACTAATACTATAATTTCTACCTTAATGAGTCTTTTAACCTACATAATCTTCGGAGTGATGGCGTTAAGTTATTTAATGCCTCTTGGATATGCCGTTTACTTATTCTCAATGACGTTACTGAATTATCATCTTCTTAAAATGGAAGCAACTGCCAGCATTAAACCAAATGATTTACTCAGTGCGATTAACGATATAAAAAATTATCTGTATAAGAAAAGAAGATAATTGCCTAAATATTTGTCATTATCGGCAACAGTACAAGAAAGGTCGTACCACTACCTTGAGTACTTTGAACTCTTATGTGGCCATTAAGCTTTTTGACAGATTCGTTTACAACGGATAATCCTAATCCGGTCCCTGGCAAAACTCCAACGTTTGACGCTCTGTAAAACATTTCAAAAATTTGATGCTGTTCATCTTCTGGAATGCCAATACCAAAATCTTGTACTTCAAATTGCACCGCACTATTTGTCTTTTTAGCAAAAACATTAATATGGCTTGTCGATGGAGAATATTTGACTGCATTAGTAAGCAAATTATTTAAAATATGCCATAAAAGCTTAGGGTCACTAAATATATAATCAATTTCTGATTGAATATTAACGACAAATTTGTGCGTAGTAGCATAAGTTTGCTTGATATCTTTTATCAGATTTTCGAAAAAGTTAGTAAGATTAACTTCTTGTAATTGTAATGGGATTTTATGAGCTTCACTACGCCCAAGAAATGTTGTATTATCCAGCAAATCAGTCAATTTATCAACAGAGTGTAGAATTTTCTCTATTTGTCTTTTGAGTTCCAATTGTGTGAATCTCTCATAATAACGTTCAATTAATTGCGATGAACTTTTAATCACGGTTAGTGGGGTTCGGAATTCATGTGAAACCATGTTGACAAAACGCATTTTCATCTCTCCGAGTTCTTTTTCCTGGAGGAACAATCTTCTCAATTCTTGCTCAACTTTTTCGCGTTCAGAAATTTCCAATTTCAATTTTTTTATTAACAGTTCCAAGTCTTCAGTTCTTTCTTTAACCTTTAGCTCTAAAATTTCATTTGTATCTTTTAGTGCATTTTCGTATTGCTTTCTTTCGGAAATATCAACAAAACTTTCGATGATAAGTTCCTTGTTCCCGGATTTAATTTGAGTCGTTTTACGTATTATCGGTATATAGTTCCCTGATGAATCCGTGAGGACAGTTTCAAACATATAGGATTCTTTGGAAATCCTTTCTGCATCTTCAATGAACTCTGGACTTTCTGACAAATAGCTTGACACGTCTTTTTCAAATAATTCTTCCTGAGTTAATCCTATTAAATCTTGGGCAATAGGATTTGCCTGAATAATTCTATTATTCGAATTATCAACTATAAGAATTCCTGTCAATACAGAATCAATGACAGTTCTTAATTCTCTTTGGCTTTGCTTTAAATCTATTGTTCTTGCATATATTTTTTGTTCTAAGATAGCTTTTGTATTTTCAAGGTCCCTTAGTATATTCAATGATTGGATATCAGAGGCAAACATACCTGCGTATAATACTTTGAATTTATAGAGTATCTGATTGATTTCTTTCTCAGGATTTGTCACAATGATAAAAACAATTCCGATTACCGAACGAGAAGTTTTCAGCGGAATCATCAAAACATTATTCATAGTAAATAATTTTTCCTTCAATTCAAATTCACACACATTTCCCGTGCTGAGAACCTCACCGACAATGCCCTCATGTATTGTTATATCAGCAATCTTTGTAAAAGCCTTTTCTGCGTCAGCGGGCAATGATAGTTTAAATTCAAGAGCCAAGCTATGAGGTGAAATCAAAAAAAGAGCTACAGAATGTGAGCAGGGTAATTTTTGAAAGACCTTGAGACCTTCGAGTAAAATCTCATGTGAGGTCGTTGCTTTCGTTTTAAAATTAATATATTCTTCAGTTGCTTGGAAAAACTCTTTCCAGTCTCCACGAAAAAAATCATCTATATAATCAGTTTTCATCCAGATTAATTTCTAAGTCTTAACAAAAGTCCTTCGGACTCATTATATTCAGTCACTATTCTTTCAACATTGTAAGTGAAAAAGTTCGTTGGAAGTACTAATTTTTCCCACAAATCGAAATTTGGCTCAGGCACGATACTCTCCCATGAATATCCCATTCCGTACATGTTGGCAGCTATATTCGCTACATGAACTGATGCTATAAGATGATCGAACTCGTCACCGGTAAAGCCGTTTGTATGGTATCGTATTGTTTGCCTGATTGAAGCGGGTAATCGCCATTTATCCGCAAGCATTTCTCCAATAACGGTGTGTGTTATGCCTAATAATTTCAATTCAGCTTCTCGAACGGTTAGTTTGAAGTCAACTGAAAAATCTATAACTTTTGCGTATTCTATAGGTAATATCTTTAAAAAAACGAGCTTACCCAAGTCATGCAAAACTCCTGCAAGGAAATAGTTCTCTAAATTTCTGATTCCAGATGATTTACCAATTAGCCTTGTGATTATTCCGACTCCGATTGAATGTTTCCATAAGTCAACGGGATTTATTTCATGTTTTGATTCAAGTGAATCAAATAGTCTTAATATTGTTAATGCTGTAACCAGATTTTTTACTTCATCGAATCCTATATACAAAATCGCTTGAGATATTGTGCTGATTCGACCTTGAAAGCCATAGATAGCCGAATTGGCAACTTTGAGCAATTTAGAAGCAGATGCTTGGTCTTGTGATAATAGTGAAGCTAATTCATACGTTGTCGTTCGCGGATTTTCCATCAAATCCATTAGTGTTGAATAAATTGTGGGCAATGTAGGGAACTCGTCAATTTTTCTTAGTATATCATTTATATTGATGATTTGTTTATTCATGATTTATTATAATATTCAGTTGCTAATAGCAGTACCGCAGAATCGAATAAATCGCGTTCAATTCCGTTTCTTGGATGCCAAATCATTCTCTTTTCGAGCTTCTCAGCACATATTTCCAAGATTTCGCGGCTTATTTCAATCTGTTTTTCAATTTCATCAGATTTGATATATAAAGTTCTAATGTTCCATGTACGAAGTATTTTGATTTTTTCTTCCGTTAAGGTCATTCCAGCCGCTAGCAAAGTCTGATTGTAACTATTTAGAACCGGTTCTGCTAAAATCATTCCGGGTGTTACATCTTCCAATTTTACAGTTTTGCTCATCTTGTCTTTAAATTTTCTACGAATTTAATCTTTTTTATCGTATCTGCATCATCAAACAGTATTTTTAATGGAGTAACAGACACATAGCCGTCATCAATAGCTGTATCGTCAGTTTCGGGGTCATGAGTGGAACTTATATAATCACCCGCAAACCAATAATATTCATTGCCGAAAGGGTCGTGTCTTTTCTCGAACCAGTCGTTCCAATAGGATTTTGCCAATCTTGTTACCCTTATACCATTTAATTTTTTATGGTCTATACTTGGGATGTTGACATTTAGCAGTATTTTATTGTCCCAATGCCTACTGACAACGCTTTCTATTATCATCTCCGCGTAAGACTGTGCATCTCGCAGCGGTACGTTTAAGCTATGAGAAGTGATTGAAAATGCAATTGAATTTATACCCGCCATAACGCCTTCAATCGCCGCGGCAACAGTTCCGGAATACATCACATTGATTGAAGTGTTTTTGCCGTGATTGATACCCGATAATATCAAATCAGGTTTCTCTTCCAAAAGTGTAGTTAATGCAATTTTTACGCAATCTGCAGGCGTTCCGTCAACAGCATAACCGAAAAACTCCCTGTTCTTATAAAACTTATGCACTTTAATCGGGCGATTAATCGTCAAAGCACTGCTTACGGCACTTTGCTGTCTGTCGGGTGCGAAAACAGTCACTTCTCCAAAATTTGATGCGGTTTGAGCTAATGCTTCGATGCCGGGAGAATTGATACCGTCATCGTTAGTAATTAATATATTAAGTTTCTTTTCCACAATTATTTAATTAATCTCGTGATGTCGTTAAACAAAACAAATGCCATGAAAAGCAGTAAAATGATTATTCCGCCTTGCTGGAAAGCTATTTTTACACGAGTTGACAACTCTCTGCGAGTGATACCTTCAATCATTACAAAAACTATATGCCCACCGTCCAATGCCGGAAAAGGTAGAATATTCATAAATGCAAGTGAAATAGAAAGCAAGGCAAGAAATCTCAAGAAACTTTCTAAACCACGATTGGCTTGTTCGCCAGCCATGTCCATAATTAATACGGGACCTGCCACTGATTCTCGGAAAGATAAATTGCCTTTAATAATTTGTTGTATTGAGCTTAAAAGCAGGTTAACAGAGGCAATACTTTCGTGAAAGCCGATACTTGCCGACTCAATCAAACCATAACTTATAGTAGAAAATGGACCATAGCCGAGTTGGACACCAATCATGCCATTTTCGTCAGTGCTAAGCGAATCAGCAATGAGCAAATCGCCTCTTTTACGAACTAATTTGACCTTCTTGCCAATACTTTTTTTCAATTCTTCCTGAAGTATATTGAATCCATTTATGTCAATATCGTTTATAGCAATCAATGTATCCCCGGGTAATATTCCAGCATTATATGCAGGTTGTCTGGGAAGCACCTTCTCGATATAAACAAAGATTCCTCCGGGTGATAATCCGATTGATTCTTTATTTGCCAATGCTTTTAGAATTTTTGTTCCGTCGGCTTTTATCGTAGTTTGTTCGTTGTCACGAACCAAGAGTATTTCTATCTCTTTGCCAAATTCTTTAAAGGTAATTGCTTCGATAAAATCACTCCAAGAATTAACTAGTGACGAATTAACTTCTAGGATTTTGTCGTCAGTCTTAATGCCCATTTTTTCACCAATGCTACCCGATTCAACTTTGCCGATTATCGTTGTAGAAATAACTGATTTGCCGTATGAAAATGTTACGAAAGCAAATACGATAACTGCCAAAAGTAAATTCATCAATACACCTGCACTCAACACGAATAATTTAGCCAATGTTCCTTTTGCTCTGAACTCCCATGGTGCTGCATGGCTTGATACAAATTTAGTATCGAAACTTTCGTCCACCATACCCGCGATTTTGACATAGCCACCGATAGGAAAGGCCGCTATTCGATAATCTGTGTTGCCTTGCAGGTCAAAATTATCAGGTAAACTACCAGTTGTAAATCCGTTTATTTTATTCCAACCAAATAGCCTTTTGCCCATTCCGATACAAAAGATATCTGCTCGCATACCTGTAAGTCTCGCCGCAATAAAATGACCAAATTCATGAACGGCTACCAAAATGCCTATTACTATGATAAAATAGAATATATTTGAAATAATTTCCATATCTTTTAATATAAATTGTCAATAATTTCTTTTGATTTAATACGCGAAATTTTGTCTATTTCGCCGATATCGTCAAGCGAAGGGTTGGGAATAAATTCAATTGAATTAATAGTTCTCGAAATTACTTCCGGAATATCTATGAATCGTATCTTCCCTCCTAAAAAATGGCTAACGCACACTTCGTTTGAAGCATTTAGTACTGCAGGCACGTTGCCTCCAGATTCAAGAGCATCATAAGCCATAAATAGGCAAGGATACCTATTTTTATCGGGTTGCCAAAAGTCGAAACTGCCTAAAGTCTTGAAATTAAGTCTTGGAAAATCGTTTACCATTCTTTCAGGGTAGAATAATGCATAAGATATCGGTATTCGCATATCAGGCAAACCAAGTTGTGCCTTGATGGAGGCATCTTTAAATTGTACAAATGAGTGTATGATGGATTGCGGATGAATTACTACCTCAATCCTATCTCTTTGCAAGCCGAAAAGCCAGTGTGCCTCGATTACTTCAAATCCTTTGTTCATCATAGTTGCTGAATCAATCGTAATCTTATTACCCATACTCCAATTTGGATGATTTAGTGCCTGTTCGACCGAAATTGAAGCAAATTCCTGTAAAGGCAACTTCCTGAAAGGTCCTCCCGAAGCGGTTAGGATTATTTTCTCGATATCATCGGTAGATTCCCCAGCAAGACACTGCAATATGGCGTTATGTTCGCTGTCAACTGCAATTATTTTCGCGCCGGTTTTTGAAGCTATATCAACCATAATACCACCAGCAACAACAAGTGTTTCTTTGTTTGCAAGAGCAACGTTAATACCGCTTTCCAATGCGGCGACAGTCGGTAATACACCACTATATCCGACTAGTGCCGATACTACCAAATCATTGTCTCTATTGCTCGCAACATTAATTAAAGCATCTTTCCCGCAGATTATTTCGCAGCTTTGGTGACTGAAATTTCGTATGAATTCGTAATATGACTCCTCTTTTACTATCACAACTGTCTTAGGATGGAATCGGTCAATTTGCTCGCTTAATACACATAGATTATTATTGGCAGTTATACAAAGTATCTCAAAATGTTCGGGAACCTTCGAAATTACATCGAGAGTTTGCACACCTATCGAACCGGTTGAACCAAGTATTGTTACTTTTTTCTTCAAAACCTAATTTTTAAAAATCGTTTGTAATATCTTTATTTTGACGTACAGATAAGAACTTAAATTGGTCACTCGGAACGTTTTCATTTTGTTGTACTTTTATTTTTAAAAAGTATTTTATCATGAATTTTGAAACTATCGAAATAGTTCCGTCAGTGATGTATTCAGCTATTGATGGGTGCAGTTGTAATATGATCCTGAACTCATTCGATTTTTTTCGAAAATTCCTGAGCCACCGCTCGATTTCATTCACAAGGACAGTTTTTGACGTAATTCTGCCAATTCCTTTACAAGTAGGACATATCTCGGTGATTTTTTCTACTATATTAAGATTTATCCGTTGACGAGTAATTTGCATCAGTCCTAATTGAGTTAAGGGATAAACTATAGTTTTTGCCCTATCTCGGGTTAACTCCTTTTTCATTTCGTTTACGAGCTTTTTGCGATTGTTGTCATCGCCCATATCGATAAAATCTATAACTATCATACCTCCGAGGTCACGTAACCTGATTTGCCGAGCAATTATTCTGCAAGCTTCAATATTTGTTTTAAATGAATTCTTTTCTTGATCTTTTTCGAAAGCTCTGCCGGAGTTTACGTCTATTACGGTCATTGCTTCGGTTTGCTCTATTACGATATCGCCTCCACCATGGAGATTGACTTTTCTTTTATAGCTGCGTAGTAATTCTTTTTCAATGTTAAACTCTTCAAAAATGCCGGTATTTCCCTCATACAACTCAACGCGATTTTCAAGGTGAGGTGATACTTTTTTTATGTAAGATGTTATTTCCTTGAATAGCTTTTTTGAATCAACCACCACACGTTGGACATTCGATGTGAACAAATCGCGTACTATACTCGTTGCCATTTGCATGTCTTGGTAAATCAAGGAGGATAGAGTGCTTTGCTTTATTTTTGTATCAATTTCAGACCACATTTCTTTTAACTCAAGCCAATCTCTCTTTAACTCTTCTTCAGTCTTATCTACTGACGCAGTTCGAATAATACAACCGTATTCACTTCCGAGGAAGTTTTTGACAAGCGAGCGCAACCTTTTGCGTTCCTGATACGAAGCAATTTTTCGAGATACGCCTATCATTTTTTCGTATGGCATAAGTACAAGATACCTACCGGGAATCGCAATTTTGCTTGTTACTTTAACACCTTTGTTGTGATATGCTTCTCGTGTAATTTGAACAACGACACTTTTACCTTCCACTAAATTAATCTTAACTTCGCCCGACCTACGAGTTGTGAATATTGCCAGATTATCGCCTGCTTTATTGCTTTCTTCCGAGTGAGTTTCCTGTTTTTTGCTTTTTTGAGACCGAGATTTGCCCTTTATCTTCTTTTTTTCGCTCTCATCGGGTATTTGCTTTGTCAGTTCCTCGGAATCTTCTTCTTCGGTGATGACCGTTTTTTCGAGAGAATCTTCGGCGTCTGAAAAATGGAGGAATGCGTCTTGTTTCATCCCTATATCAATAAATGCCGCATTGAGAGCAGGAACGACTTTATTGACTCGACCATAGTAGATGTTTCCGATTACTCTTTCCTTATTCGGCATTTCGATGAAGAATTCCGCTAATTCTCCATCCTCCAAAATTGCGACCCTGACTTCATTAATCGCCGAATGTATTATTATCTCTCTTTTCATTAAAGCAAATAATCTTAAATTTCAAATATACGGAAAAACCATTTCAAAAAAAAGAGACCAAGCACTGATGCACCCTAAGAACAAACTGACCGCTGCTTCCTTCCGAACCTGACGGAATTGGGCTTGTCTTAGCCACACAGGACTTGGTCCTATGGCAAAAATAAACAAAATCTTATTATTTACCAAAATAATTTGCTTTTTTCTCTGCTTATACTTACTTTTGAATTTCTCTATTGCGCCCGTAGCTCAGTAGGATAGAGCAACAGCCTTCTAAGCTGTGGGTCAGTGGTTCGATTCCACTCGGGCGTGCGATAAAAATCGTACATCGTAACCAATACGATTAATCTAATCATACATTTTTTTTATCATTCTGCGATTTCTTCTTGCATCATTCAAAAATTTTTCTTGTATCATCCGAAATTTTTTATTTCTTTTATGATAAGTGTGTTTGTATTTTTATAAAATGTATCGAAATGACGGAAGAAGGCAACATAGCAGAGCGGACTAAGTACATGAAAGTGGAGTTGTGGCGGTGTGGCGGACAGTAGGATTTCGAAAATGAAAGAAATTTTTTTTTAAATTAATATAGGAGGCAAAATGCAAAATAAAAAATTAATCACCGTTATAATGGTATGGCTCTATGTGCTCTTTCCGTTGAGTCTCGATGCCGAGAATCCCGAATGGATGTATTTTCATGAGCTTGAAGATGTTAGAGGACTGGAAGCAATCGGAGATTATATCTATATCGGTTTAGCTTGGCCAGGTTTGGGAACTAGAAGATTGAGCTTAGAAACACTCGAACTTGATACTATTGACCCAACTGTAACAGCATACTCATTTGCCGAAGATTCTAAGGGTGCTGTTTGGATTGGCACTTGGATGTGGGGGCTATGGAAATATAAAGATAATTCTATTGTCAATAAGTATGACCATACAAACTCTAATTTAAAGCAGTTTTGGAATGGACCGAATTTACTCATACATGCAATTACCATAGATAAATATGACAATAAGTGGCTCGCGACAGACACAGGTTTAGTCAGATTCGACGGAGTAGAAGCTAAATATTTCGCACACGGTAACCCTAGAACCGGTGCTATGTTAGTGTACAGAAATTTATTGCTCGACCCGGACGGTGAAAGCTTATGGTTATGGGATGTTGGTCGCCGTCCCGGCATTATGCAGTTTTCTCAAGAACAATTTATTATTTACGACACTTCGAACACAGGCATAGGCACAAGTTCTATTCAGGGTTTAGATATAGACAAGCAAGATAACCTTTGGATGTCCGGATTTCATTTCCCCTCACTGCCAAATTCAGGTAAGTTGGTCAAATTTGATGGTGCAAATTGGGAACATTATGACATGGAACCATCAATTAAACAACTTAGTACAACGGTAGTAAGAATTGACAACGACGACACGAAGTGGCTCGCTACAAGATGGGGCGGGCTCATCAAATACGACGGAAGTGAGTGGAAGCAATTCAATAAATCCAACTCTGGTATAAGCAATAATAGAATACTTGATATTAAAATTGATAAATACGGTAATAAATGGATTGTACCCGCCGAAAGTGGTATTTGGCAGGAGTTCCCGTCTCTTGAAGTCTTTAGGGAAGGCGGTATTTTACTTCCGACAAATGTTCAGGAGTTGATACGTGAGCATGATGCCAAAATGCCACTTGTATATCCCAACCCCGCACAAGATATTATCAGAGTTACAGATTTAATCAAGCGAGAGCGTGCATACAGTATTTCTAATATTTACGGGCAGGTATTAATGGAAGGAAGCTTCTTCCACGAAATTAATATTTCAAGTTTACCTGCAGGTTTCTATTTTTTAAAGGTTAATAATAAATTTCTAAAATTTATAAAACTCAAGTAATATTATCAATTATATATGATACTTAGAATCATAATTTCTAAATATTTTTATACAACTGCTTTTTTATTAGCAATATTA
>CAZWXI010000006.1:0-9886 GCA_964637845.1 uncultured Hyphomicrobiales bacterium
TATTGGCTGTTGTAATCATTTTTTTCATTTCTTCGATTGTTTGTTTGCCTCCCGAATCCCAATCATCGCCATCAGTACCGTAGAATACGTAAATGTTGTAATCGCGAACGAGTTGCTCTTTCTCGATGATTTTGTTTACAAGCTCGAATGCGGGATAAACATTTGTTCCGCCTGCTACCGTTGAATTGTGATAAGTATAGAAATCGGGAACTTCCTTAGCTGTTTGGTCGTGAAGAATAAATCTTGTTGCGACGTTACCGCTGTATTGATAGACCAACCAACTGTATATGAGCAAATGTTGCGAAGTAACTGCTTCGGTTGGCTTGCCTTGCATCGAACCCGAATAATCCCTCAAAAAGAATACTATTGCTTGAGTTTCGAAATCTTTTTCTGCGGAAAGTATGCGGTAAATTTCATCATTCGGATTCAACATTAAATTTTCGGTCGAAAAAGGCTTACTGGGGTCAATGTTTCCGAGAAGAATATTTGTTTTAATGATATTACGCATCGTAGCTTTTTTATCGAGAATTTGCCCGACGCGTTTGTTCTTGTCTGTTAAGTCATATGTATATTTAGTAAATGAACGCTTTTTGCCTTTAGCTTTCAGGTTTGGCAGTTGGAATTTTTCTGTAAGTATTTTGCCCAAATCGAATGCATCTGTCACTACATCATGTCCTTCTCCGCTGCCTTGTCCCGCACCTTGCCCCTCGCCTTCACCGGGTTTAGGTTGAGCGGATTCTTCACCTATTACTTCGCCTTCTTCGCCTTCTCCCGTACCGCCGGTTTCTTCCTCATCCGTGGTAATTGAGTCGTCATGGTAGAATTTAGGCTCGGTTGTTGTTGGTACTACCACGACTTGTTGTTTTGTTTTACCTGGACGTACTAATTTACCTAATTTGATGCGCCGTGGGAATCCATCTTTTTCTCGTAGGTCGTCCCTTTCCAAGAGTTCATCCAGTGTTTGCAGATTCAATTGTGGTATTGCATAATTGACTCGAAATCCGATTGCTTTCATGAAATTATCATAAACATCACTTGAATCATCTTTGCTCATTAGTCCATGATTATCGGCGATTCCAATTTCCCGGTTTCGATATTCCTCATTGGTCGCATCTGGATGAAGGTGCTGAATTTCATTTTCGGTTTTCATATATATTGCCGTATTAATATTTTATACTAACGACGTTGTTTAAAAATACACATTTTTTCACGTTCACTTGGAATAAATTTTCTCCATTACAAGTAAACATAAATCGTTCATTTAGCTTCGTAATAAACATTCAAAACTGAATGAATGTAATATTTGCAAATGGTTTCGTCTTACTAAATTTACATAAAATATGGATTTTTCTACATCTTCCGTACCTTTTGCGATAGCATTACTCATTCTCGGAGTACTAATGCTGTATTTTGGCGCAGAAGGATTAGTCAGGGGTTCTGTCCGGCTTGCCATTCGAATTGGTATTACTCCATTGATAATAGGTTTGACGGTTGTGGCTTTTGGCACCAGTAGCCCAGAGTTTGTCGTCAGTTTGTCTGCCGGCTATCAAGGGAACAGTGAAATTGCTGTCGGTAACGTTATCGGCTCTAATATTTGCAATATAGCTCTGATTCTTGGAGTAGCCTCACTCATTCGCCCCATACACGTAAAATTGTCTTTAATTAAAGCAGACATCACCATCATGGTCATTATATCGGTTGCTGTCTTTCTTTTCATCGTTGACGGCAAAATATCCAAATTCGAGGGTGTAATCCTTGTCATTTCCCTAATAGCATATGTATATTACAATGTTTGGCAGTCACGTCGTGAAAAAAATGCCGACTTAGCTGAACTTGACATCCCTAAAACTAAGACAAATAAGCTAATTTTTGATATATTGCTGATAGTGGTAGGATTGATGCTCTTAATCTTAGGAGCAAATACCTTTCTCGAAGGTGCAGTTAGAATCGCAAAGTTCATCGGCGCTTCCAATGCTGTAATCGGGCTGACGGTGGTTGCTTTCGGGACGAGTTTGCCTGAGCTTGCTACTTCCATTGTTGCATCTGCAAGGGATGAGGGCGATATAACAATCGGCAACGCAATCGGTTCAAATATTTTCAATTTACTCATGATTCTAGGAGCAACAGCGATATTTTTTCCTATCATCACATCGGGAATAAGCTTTATAGACTACGGCGTCATGGTTGCGACTTCGGTTATAATTATTCCGATGGCACTCATGGGTATGCGAATTGGGCGTAAAAACGGAGCGTTTCTCGTTCTGATATATATTGCTTATGTGTATTACTTATTTATGAACCTGCCCCCGATAGACTAAAAATGTAGTAAATTAATAATTCACTCTAAAGATATTATGATTTTTATAGTGCTTAAATAAATTTTTATTAAATTTGTCTTTGTTTGTACTTGCTTATAATGAATTTTTGCACCAAAAAATGGGGTTTGAGATGATTGATTTGACAGGCAAGAAAATACTTGTGGCAGAGGACGAAGAATTCAATTACAGGTTTCTCGAACGAGTCCTCATGAAACTTGGTGCGAACGTAGTCAGGGCAAATAACGGCAAAGAGACAATCGATTTGATTTCAACGCACCAAGATGCAAATATGTTATTGCTTGACCTCAAAATGCCCGTTATGTCCGGATATGAAGCTATTCGTTTTATCAGGCAAGACGGCAATAGAATACCAACCATTGCCGTAACTGCTTATGCTTTTACCGAAGATAGAGTAAAGGCAATTGAGGCAGGTTGTGATGATTACATATCCAAGCCATTCGAAATACAAGATCTGTTGATAATTTTAAAAAAATATTTATAAAATTTAAATTTTGTTTGTAATCTTTTTCATTTTTCTGTGTTTATAGTAGAAAGATGATGGGAATTTATGTTAAGCAAACTTTCTAATATTACAATTAGTTTGCGATTTTCAGTATTGGCTTGCATTTTTTGCTTGGCATACGCTTATTCCTATTCTCAAAAAGATACCCTAGATATCTTGCCTCCACAGATTTCGAAAAGCTCTAATTGTGGCGAATTCTCGATTGCAGTCACCGATAATCGCCGAATCAGATTAAATGAGGACACGATTAACATTGATTTGGGAGTTAAGGACGAGCCAATTTTTTTAACCGAGCGTTCTTACAATTTTAGCCCAATTTTTCTCAATAGTGATTTTGTTTACGGCAGGCTCAATACAAGGTTTTCTTTCAAATTATCGGTAATTGATAAGTATAAAGAAGCATTTGCGGTATTTGCCGTACATGATGCCGCATATAACTTCCAGTTTGATTCGGTAAATTATTCTCCCGAATTATTGGAAGTAGCTCCATTTTTATTGGGTTTTGGTAATGTTTTCATCGGTAAATCTACTATTCTTGAAGCAAAAGTGACCAATATAACCAATAAAACAATCAAAATAAAACGCATTTATACAAATTTAGGAACGGTTTTCGGTATAAAAAGCACAGAGCCCGATAAAAGAATATTAGAGCCGGGCGAATTCATCAGAGTTCGCGTTGAATATACTCCGGACGGAAAGAATCCAAATTCTGAGCTTGACAGAGACTCATTAATTGTCGAAACCGATTGCTTGCGTTTTGGCATATCATTGTTGGGAGTTGGCGTTTTGCCCTTAATTGAAGTCGCTGATATTGACTTCGGAGCTGTTTCTATTGGTAAAAGGCTATGCAATAATGAGCATCCGTTTGCACCCGGAGTTAGAATACACAATCCCGGTACGGGACAATTAATTCTGGATTCTTACCTCGGACCGGGCCAATATGCACCTTTTTACATTAATGAAACCATCATGCCGGGCATACGGGACAGAACTGTATTACCCAATTCGGATTTGTATTTCCATACAATATGTTTTGAACCAGATACACCCGGCGAATTTTTCGATGCGGTACACTTCTTGAGCAATGCAAAGGGTCCGGACAGTATTTGTCGGCTTAGAGCAATTGCTTATTATCCGGGTTTACATTTTCAAGCTGTTGATTTTGGCACCGCAAGAGTAGGTGATTCTGTAATTAAGCACATTGTCGTCAGGAATGACGGCGATATACCGATTGACCTGACAGGTGTATATTTTAATTCAACAACAACAGAATACAGATTATTCCACGGCTATCAGCAAGTCATTCCTTCTTTTGAAAGACCCGTTCGCATACACCCGATGGATGCTCATGGCAGTAACTTAATCAAGGAGTTGCAAATACCTGTATTATATGTGCCAAACAATGAAGGATACACCGAAGTACGGATAAACTTAGAAGCCACTGTTCAAGGCAATCAAAGTATTGCCATGTTCAATTATGTTCGTGGATTTGCATTTTTGCCTAAAATTTATGCAAAAGGATACGAATTTACTCAAAGAACTCTCGTAAACAATATTAATCCCGATACGGGATTCGTGTTCATACGTTCATTTTCCGAAACAGCCAATTTGAAGATAAAAGACATAAGAATTGAGAAATCAACTTTGCCGGCGATAACCGATTTCTTCTTTCCTAAGGATATGCCCAAAGACTATCTACTCAAACGGGGTAATTCTATTCGCTTGCCGGTATTATTCCGCCCCGAAAGCGCAGGAAAACGTAGTGTAAAGGTAATCATTTATCACGATGCTTATAAGGGAGTAAGTCATCCCGACAAATTTGACTCAACAATCGTATTTGTGACCGGGGTCGGTTATAACCAAGTCTTGGCATTCGATAATTTAATTATCGAAGATGCTGTCCATTGCTCAGAAACTTCAGGGAAATTACGACTAAAAAATATCAGTACCGACAAAGAAGCCTTTTTGACGGATATAAAAATCATTTCCGGGGACATTGAATCTTTCAGGGTGGATACGACAAAAATCATTGATGAGTTTGTGGTACTCCAGCCCGGCGGGACACATGAAATTGATGTATTTTTCAACCCGAATATCTTTTATAAAAATTATTTCGAAGCCTTGATTAGGATATTCGCCGATGTTGATACCGCTACAGCACTTGTTAAAGTCAATACAATCAAATATGAAATGGATATTAAACTCGACACGCTGAAAAACGTTGTCCCGGGAATGCTCACTCTAAAACGGGAAAGAATGCCCCTCAACCGGGAATTTCCCATATCATTCATTTCGTCTGACCTCGATAAACTAAACATTCGCAAATTTCAAATTTTTCTGAAATTCAAGAAAAACGATTTGAAATATTTCAACATAGTCGAAAGGGGTGCGGGAATAGAAAATTGGCATACCCTTGAAGGTCTTTTGGTAGAACTTGACTCTCAATACAATCTATTGGAGATTTACGGGGCAGGGGAGAGCGATTTGATTTTTGGTGAAAACGTTGTCAAACCCGGTTTCATAGTAATGCTTGGAGATTCTGGAACCATTGATGTCGGCATTCATTCAGCGACTTTTTTCGACGCTGATTCATGTGTCGTTTATACTTATTTGCCCGGTCAAATGAATATGTCGTATTGTGGCAGTGAAATTCGCAATATAATCATCTCAAGCAAATACTATAATCTGTGGACCGAACAAGTGCTTTCGGATGCCTTTGGTTCAAGTGCCATTGTTTATACAGTCGCTATCGAATCCGAAACAGAAGTAAAGCTTTTCAATTCGCATGGCGATTTAGTCAAAACAATTGCTAATCAAATTCTTGAACCAGGTGAATACGTTCATGAACTTGATTTATCAAAATTGACCTCCGGTATGTATATCGTAACAATGAAATCTGGTCCTTACTACGCTTCACGAAAATTTTATATCATGAATTGATTTTCTCTTTACTTTATTTCCATATATCTCCAAATAGTTTTAAATTTGCTGTTTAGTAATTTACCGAAGAGTAATTTATTTTTGGAGCAAATATGTCATTAGAAACCTTCGAGAATCCCAATTCCGGGCGTGATTACGAAATTACGCACATAAATCCCGAGTTTACTTCGGTTTGCCCCAAAACGGGATTACCCGATTTCGGCACCGTCACCATCAAATATATTCCCGATAAAACTTGTTTGGAGCTAAAATCCTTGAAATATTATTTTCTTGAATTCAGGAACAAGGGTATTTTTTACGAAGCTGTCACTAATGTCATTTTAGATGAACTTGTCGAAGCATGTCAACCGCGAGAAATGGAGATTGTTACTGAATGGAAAGCACGCGGTGGAATGACATCAATCATTAAGGCATTTTATAGGAGAAGCTGACATGTTAACAATAATCGGTAAAGAATATAAATGGGAAATGAGCCATAGATTACCTTTTCATGAAGGTCCCTGCAAAAATATTCATGGGCATACATATAAAATGATTATAGAATTAGAAGGTGAACTCTCTAAAAATGCAATGGTTATTGATTACTATGATGTTGATAGAATATTTAAACCAGTCTTGCAACGACTCGACCATGCGTTTTTATGTGACTCGGAAGATACGGCAACGATTGACTTTCTAAAAAGCAACGGCTATAAGTATGAAATAACGAATTATCTGACTACATCAGAGAATTTGGTTTCCTATTTCTTAGACATTGCTCAAAATGAATTCTCAAAGTTCGATAACTTGCAAAGCATAACTATACGAGTTTATGAAACAACTGATGCTTATGCTCAAAGGACAATAAAACTTAAATAGTTTTTTTAATTTTTTTATGGAGACAAAATGAAAATTACCGTAATAGGAGCAGGAAATGTTGGCGCTACCGTAGCCCAAATTCTTGCAAACAAAGAACTGGCAAATGAAATCTACATGGTCGATATTTCTGTGGGCATAGCTAAAGGCAAAGCTCTCGACATGTATGAATCCATGCCCATTTTACAATCTGATTCCCATATTTACGGGACTGACAATTATGAAGAAACAGCGGGTTCGCACATCGTTATTATGACTGCCGGACTTGCTCGCAAACCCGGCATGTCACGAGACGATTTGTTGGTAAAAAATGCTGAAATAGTTACATCTTGCGTCAGCCAGGCAGTAAAGTACTCACCTGATGCATATTTTATAGTAGTATCCAATCCATTGGATGTTATGACGTATGTTACTCTCAAAGTCACCGGGCTTCCCAAGCATAAAGTAATCGGCATGGCTGGTATTCTCGATACTGCACGCTATCGTTCGTTTATTTCGATGGCTACGGGATATTCGATGAGAGATATTCAGGCACTCTTGCTTGGAGGGCATGGCGACACCATGGTGCCATTGCCTCGCTATACGACTGTTGCTGGCATACCAGTAACAGAAATTTTATCCAAAGAAAAGATTGACGAAATAGTAAATCGTGCAATCAACGGCGGAATCGAAATCGTTAATTATTTGAAAACCGGCTCGGCTTACTATGCTCCGGGGGCTGCGGCAGTTGAAATGGCTGAGTCAATTATTAAAGACCAAAAAAGAATTTTGCCTTGTACGGTGTTGTTAGACGGTGAATACGGTATGACTGATGTTTGCGTCGGAGTTCCGATAAAAATCGGCAAAGATGGCATCGAAGAAATCATCCAACTCAAACTTACCGAAGACGAGATGGCATTATTTACAAAATCTGCCGAACATGTAAAAAATACTATCCAACAAGCTATGCAATTAATTAACGGTTAAATTTTTCTAATCGATGTAATCCGGTGTGTTGCTCTACATACCGGATTTATTATTTAATTCACATGCTCGGCTATTCTGTGAGCTTTATTCAAAGCATCTTTGCCAACTAAATCCACGTTTACCAGACATTCGACTAACCTTGCAAACGTGCGACCAATATCAAAATCCAGACCGAAAGAAAACCTTATCAAACTGCCAGACATGCCGATTTCGTGTTTCAGCCCTTCGGGTAATTCCGATGATGTACTATGACTTGGTGCGCTAAACAGAGTCTTGTAGAATCCTAAGCTCACGGCGAAATAGCCAACTAAATTATCTTGCATCATCGGCAATAATTTTTGAGCAATCTCATCGGTTTTTACATCCATAGTAACCATGCCTCCCCAACCCAAACCCGGATTGATTATCTTTCGCAATTGCTGATGATAAGGATAGGAGCGTAGCCCGGGATATATTACTCTTATGCCAAGTCTTTCTAGTTGGCGGGCTATAAATGAGGCATTGCGTGAATGCTGGTTCATCCGTACGTGCAATGTCCTGAGATTTTTCAATATACTCGCTGAACGCAAACTGTCGAGAGTTGGTCCGAGAAGCATTATCGCACCTGAATTTACATCTCTCAAACTAGCAATAAAATCATGATCCCCGCACACTACACCCGCAACTGTGTCACTTGCACCATTGATATATTTAGTCAAACTGTGTACGACGATATCTGCACCTAAATTTTTAGGTGTAACAAGCATAGGTGTGAAAGTATTATCAACTACAAGTTTGCACCCATGCCTTAAAGCGATTTCTTTAAGTTTTGGTATATCCGCTAATTCGAGCATGGGATTGCTCATGGTTTCGCAATAAATTATTTTAGTTCTGCTTGTAATCGCTGATTCTACCTCATCTAAGTCAACAATATTGACGAATTTTGTTTGAATATCTAATCTGGGCAAGAAGTTTTGCATCAACGCATAAGTTCCACCATAAATGGTTCGGCTTGATACAATTTCATCGTCGGCACCGCATAATTGGAGCAGTGTTGAACTGATTGCTCCCATACCGCTTGCGGTAACGTGGGCTGATTCGGTATTTTCAAGAAGTGCCAACGCATCTGCTAAGAATTTATTCATGGGGTTCATATGCCGGGAGTATAAATAGCATCCTTCGATTTCATGTTGGAAGATTTCAGCCATTTTTTCAGATGTCATGAATGTGAATGTCGAAGAGTCGGTTATTGATGGGTTAACACCACCAAACTCCCCAAAGACAAGGTAGTCTTGTATCCTGTTTGCGGGTTTATCTTTCATTTTGCTATCCTGCTTTTAACAGAGAAATAATTAATATTCAAAATTGCAAAAAAAAAACCACATATACAACTAGAATCGCACGAAAATAAATATTTTTTCATAAATAAATTTGTAAAGTATAAATTGGTTCTATTTTTTAGAGTGCTTTTATAATTCAGACTATCAACACTTGAACTACAAATTTTCGAAAAATTTGGAGTTTAGTTACCTTTAATAATATTTTTGCAACTGACTATTAATTAACATTATGTCATATAAAAAATATAAATGAGGTATATTCATGAAAAAGCAAATATTAATTATCTATACTATAGTCGTGCTTTCGGCAGCAAATTTGGGAATTGCAAATATAGATGACACTACAAGCTATACTTTCCCATCGTTAAACATTCTTGGGGCTAAATTGACCGCCATAGATTACACACCGGGTACTGTTAACATCATTTCCAAATCAATGATTGAATTTACACGTGGAGTGAATGGTTCGCAGGTTTTTGAAACGATTCCCGGACTTAATGTTTTCGATGAAGAAGGGGTAGGATTGCGGCTTAATTTAAGTATTCGCGGTCTTGACCCCGACCGTAGCCGCTCGATTTTAATACTGGAGGACGGTGTGCCGACTGCTCTTGCTCCTTATGGTGAGCCCGAAATGTATTATACACCATTAATGGATAGAATGGCAGGAGTGGAAATTGTTAAAGGTTCCGGCTCGATTGTTTATGGTCCACAGACTATTGGCGGTGTAATTAATTTTATGACTAATGAACCTCGTGACCTTGATGGCCTTGGGATTAGACTTAATGGTGGTAACGGAGGCTACTTGAATTCCAAAATTGCTTATGGCAGTTCATCTGCTAACATGGGGTTTCTAATTGAATACAACCGAAAAGAAGCTGCCGAGCTTGGTATTACTCGATTTAATGTCAACGACCTAATGCTGAAATTCAACATCGCCATGAACCCCCGCTCATCTCTGAGGTTTA
>CAZWXI010000006.1:9969-60235 GCA_964637845.1 uncultured Hyphomicrobiales bacterium
TGATGAAGCGTCAAACTCAACTTATGTGGGAATCACTCAGAGTATGTATGATAAGGGTGAATATTTCACGCATGTTGCCCCTGATGACGTGCTTGATATTCGCAGATATTCGGCTCAACTGTCTCATCAATACACTTTATCGAAAAACGCATATGTAGTAACGAATTTTTACGGTTATACGACAACTCGCAACTGGAAAAGACAAGATTTTTCATATTCTAAACCATCAAATTGGACAGGACAGTTTTATGGTGATACAAATATTACAGGTGGAGCAATTTACATGCGAAATCAAACGGGAAATCGTGACCGTCAATTTGAAGTTATGGGCTTACAGCCGCAGCTTTTTTACAATTACACCATTGGAGATATGGCGAATGAACTCACCACAGGCGTCCGTTTTCATTTCGAAAGAGCATATGAGCAACGCATTAACGGCTCGATAGCAAGTGCAGCCAAAGGTGCTCTGGTGAGCGATGAAATTCGCACGGGTAAAGCCGCAAGTGTTTTTATACAAAACAGATTGTTTGCTTCTCAAAATCTGATAATTACACCCGGAGCCAGATTCGAACATTTCGACTATGAACGTCAAATCAATCGGGTGGCATCGCGAGATACATCATTATCCGGCAAAAGCAGTGTAGCAGAATTAATACCCGGATTAGGCATTAATTATAATATTACCGAAGGCGTTGGGATTTTTGCCGGAATTCATAAGGGTTTTGCTCCTCCAAGAACAAAAGATGCAATAAGTAACAGCGGTACTGCTATCGAACTCGAAGCTGAGCAGAGTTGGAACTCTGAACTTGGTTTAAGGTTAAACCATCAAAGACTCCTTACTTTTGAATTGACAGCATACCACTTGGATTTCAGCAACCAAATTATCCCGATTTCGGAATCTTCGGGCGGTCCGGGTACTGATGCAGGATATGTAAACGGCGGCGCAACTTTGCATTATGGTGTTGAATCTTCAATCGGGCTAAATATTGCCGAGCTTTTCAGTACCGATTACGGGGTTTCATTGACTACATCATTCAACTACGGAAGCTCTACATATAATTCCGACAGATTTATAAATATTTCAGATGAAGAAAAGCAAAACATAAAGGGAAACAAACTACCTTATGCACCTGAGTTCAGTATGAGTACAAGTTTATTGATTTCTGCACCATTTGGTACCACTGTTTACCTTTCGGGAAAGTATTTTGGCGAGCACTATGCTGACGAACTCAATACAGTTGAGGCATCCGCAAACGGACAAATCGGGTTGATTGATTCAAGATTCATTATCAATGCCACATTAGAGCATAAAATTAGTAATCCAGACATTACATTGTTTGTTTCAATCAAAAATATGCTCGATGAAAGATATATCTCCAGTCGTCGCCCGCAAGGCATCAAAGTCGGCTTACCGCAAGTTTTCGTAGCAGGAATAGATTTCAGAATCTAAATTTATAACACACTGATAGCAAAACCTTGCATATTTTGCAGGGTTTTATTGTTTTCATATATGGAGATTGAGATTAATCTAATCCCGCGAGAGTAAATCGGGACGTCTCTCGGTCGTTTTTTTCAAAGATTGTTGGTAACGCCACTCATCTATTTGAGCGGCGTTTCCGCTTAATAAGACCTCAGGGACGGACAATCCTTCGTATTCTGCGGGTCGTGTATAAATTGGTGGCTCCAAAAGTCCGTCCTGGTATGAGTCATGCAGAGCGGATTCGCAATCACCGATTACACCCGGTAGCAGTCTCACAATGGCATCGGTTAAAATTATGGCGGGTAGCTCGCCGCCGCTAAGCACAAAGTCACCGATTGATATTTCTCGCGTGATTAGCTTATCGCGTACTCTCTGGTCAACACCTTTATAATGCCCTGCTAATATTATTATATTGCTTTTCAAAGATAATTCATTACAAATAGTCTGGTCTAAACGTTTGCCGTCTGCCGCCATGTATATAATTTCGTCGTATTGATGTGCGCTTTTAAGTTGATTGATGCACCTGAAAACAGGCTCACATTGAATGACCATTCCGGCTCCACCGCCATATGGATAATCGTCTATATGTCTGAATCTATCGGTGGCATAATCGTGCAGGTTATGAAGGTAAATTTCGGCTATTGCTTTTTCGCGGGCAATTTTGATGATGCTTGCGTTGATTGCCGATTCCATGATTTCAGGGACTGCCGATACTATGTCTATACGTAATAATGGCATCTAATCTATCAACCCGGGAATCGTTTGTATATAAATTTCTTTGTCTCTTTTCTTGATTTTTTTGACAAATTCAGGTATATTAGGAACGTTAAAAGTTTTTTCGCCCTCAACTACAAAAACATCATTAGCTGTCAGTTCCCAGTAATCAGAAACTGTTCCGAGCAAAGTATCTGTTTCCGCGTTAAATACTTTCATCCCGATATAATCAGATAAGATTGTCGCTTCGGGTGATAAATTATTCAATGTTGCTCCCTCTATGAATATACCTGCTTCAAGGAACTCCGCGGCTTTACTTTCATTGTCAATCCCAACGATTTCGACTTTGGCTTGCCTTTTTGTTTGTCGCCACTTTTTAATTAGATACATATTTGAGAAATTTGGTGAATATCCTATATAGACCTCAGTTCCTGACGGTAAATTTAGGTTTTCAATATCAATATGAGTGACTTTCATTTCGCCTTTGTAGCCTCGAACTCCCGTAATTGTGCCTATATATATTTTTCTATTTTCCATAATGAAACTTAACGCGGAACGGCAATTTCATAAACTTTGCCCTTCGGAGGGTTCGGTAACGAACGTTTTAGTATCCACTGATTTAAAATTTTGATTTGTTTGTAATTGTATCCCATGGTTCTTGACCATGCGGATAAATCAGTAATAGCCTTGTCAACTGTTATAAGTTCGTATTCGTGTGGTGTGTATAAGTCTTTTTTACTCAATTTGAAGCCGTATTTGTCAGCATTTTCCATGAAGTGCTTTATCAGGGCAATTCTGAAAACGAATCTTGATGTTTCTTCATTTAGATATAAATCAAAATAATTATCTGCGGCTTGGAAATTTAGATTTTCTTGCACGCCACTATGACCCATGTTGTATCCTGCGGCGGTAAGGATCCAAGATTTGTGCGATTGGTAACCTTGCCTTAGATATCTCATCGCGGCTCGTGTGCTTTTTTCGGGATGCCTTCTCTCGTCAACGTTGTCATCAACTTGCAATCCCATGGTCCTGGCGGTTTCAGGCATAAATTGCCACAGTCCGACTGCGCCAACACTCGAACGTGCCATATATAGAGCGCTTTCGGCTACGGCAAGATACTTTAAATCATCCGGCATGTTATTCTCTCGGATTATTTGCTCAAACATAGGAAAAAATCTTCCAGCTCGCTTTAGATATAAGATTATTTGTCCGGGTTGTTGCAGCAATAAATAGAATTCTCGCTCGGCTCGTTCCCGAACCTCAATGTCATCAAGGGGGATTTTTTCATCGCAAAAAGTAAGCTCTTTTGGAAATTTTAATGATGATAAATACTCGAAATGAGAGATGATATCATTTTCGTGGCTTCTCAAATCTGCCGATTCACTACAAGAAATGATTAATGCTGACAGAAAATAAAGTAGTAATAATCGCATGTTTCACCTCAATTATTGATATTCTTTTAAGTCGAAAAAATCGCTGCAAAGTTGTTTTTCTCTATCTTCATTTGTTGCAATAATTATACCGCAGCCTTCATTTGCTTTTTCAAGAATCATATTCCCGATGATTTCTATGCCTGCGTTGTCGAGGTTAGAACTCGGTTCATCGAGAATAAGGATTTCTGGATTTCCCACCAAAGCGAGAACATATTTCATTCGTTGTTTCATTCCCGATGAGAAATTGCGTATTGCCTTGCTTGCATGCTTATGGATATTGAACTTTTCCATCAATATTTGGAATTCGTTTTGCTTACTGCTCAATCCCTTGAACTTGGCGTACAATTCGAAATGCTCCTTAGGGGTAAACTCCTCGTAAAGATTGAGGTAGGGGGCAACATATCCAAAATGTAAATTATGCTTATCTTCGTCGACTTCTTTGTCTTGGACTGCAAGAGTAACTTTGCCGATACTCGGGTTGATAATCCCCGCCAAGGTTTTCAGTAAAGTGGATTTCCCTGAGCCATTTTCTCCCGTAGCGGCAATAACGTCACCGGGTTTAAGATAAAGTGAAAAGTTCTTGAAAATAAAATGCTTACCCGTGTAGGATTTTGCTAAATTCTCTGCATTAAATGAAAATTGCGGCATCTTACTTTTTCAAAACCGTGAATTTTCCTAAGCTAAAATCATCTTTTTGGTATATACCGAATATGTATATACCATCTGCTAAATCTCGCGGGAAATTTCTCCAAGTCAAGACTTTCTTGCCCTCGTGTGCTCCGACGGCGAGTTTTTCGGTTTTTACTACGACCATATCGGTGTTGTAAATTGTCAGTTCTAAATTTTCATATAAGTTCGAAGATTCGGGAGCAGGGAAATAGAGAGCTTCATCAGTTGAGGGATTGAATATATTCGGATAAGCATATGCTATCGGATAGAGGAAGTCGCCTTTGCGTATGAACAAATGTGTCTTGGTGAGTACTTTCGGTACGTCAATGTTATAATAATACTCAAGCCCGGGCAATTTTTCCCACCCCGTTTGTTGAATTAATGATATGCCGATAAAATAATCTCGTTTTATTTGAAACTGTCTTGCCGCAGAACTGACGTCTGTATTGACTAACATGACGTCAACCGTATCGTTTGTTATGTCCTTACTGTTGCGGAATATGAATCTCAGCGAACGAATTTCGAGCGGGGACAGATCGCGTGATTCCGATACGGAAGGCGGTGAGAAAATTTGCGTACCGAAAAATTTTATTTCAGGTAATTCTGATGCATTGGGAAAATATTTACCCCCGATTGCTCTTGTTCCCGTATGATAAGCCCACTTGGCAAATCCATGCAATTCGTCGGCAAGGTTTGTTTTTACTTCTTTAAGAGAGCTATCGAGCGCCGTATAGACATCGATTCGTTGCTCGACTAGTTCCCAAAGTCTCCTTAAAACACTATCACCATAATTAATTATCAAATACTTTGCAAATAGCGAGAATCCGTAGCCCATATCCGGACTGTCAATTCCGAACGGATAAGCTGACATATTGTTGAATATATGCCTTACGTACTGGTGATAATCTTTGATTTCAGGGTAATGTCTGATTTCCATTGATACCGCGCACATTTCCATGATGCCGATTGATGCAGGAAAGCTGCGCCCGTAAAATAACTGTATTGCATGTTGGAATTCGTGGGTTGCGGTGATTTTTAAAGCTTCCATTCCGAACGTACTGTATGCCTGTCTTGCACGGTGTGGTTGGCTTTGAGGTCGTATTGAGTCTTTTGTGCTGTAATTATTATCCAGCACTAAATATGAATAGAATCTTGCAAAACCTGATGATGGTATCAAATCAACCGATTCATCAAAGAATGTAAAACCGTACAATCCACCTGCATGATAATTTGGATGCTGAGGGTCGTCATCACTATTGCCTAAATCCCAAATATAAACGTCATATTGCTCTGTACCTCGACGACCGCCATCAGGGACGGGAGCTTTGTAGCCTAATTGTTCAACTTGAAAGTAATAAGCCTTGTCTACATAATATGCAACCGAATCGATATAATCCGGTATGCCGTTGTCATTTGTGTCGGTCAAATCGGGAGCATTGTGCCCGGTTGTATCATAATGTATTATGAATAGTCCGCTCGGCGTTATATATGATTTTTGACCAACTGCGGGTACTCCGTTTTCGTAATTTACTCGGCGCATCAGGTAATCTCTACCTTCTTGTGTAAACAGATAATGAAAACCGCACTTGGTATGCACGGGAGATTCTTTGGATATTGTATTTGTGGTAAATACAATTAACAAAAATGTCAATAACATGACACTATTTATAGATGCCAATTTCATATGTAGGCAATTACCTAAACATCTCTTTAATCATGCCCCAAGTACGTCGGATACTGCTTGTATTGTGTCTGACGTAGGCAACATCACTAAACGTGGATGTATTATCTTTATAAATCACTTTAATTCGGTAGGTATAAAAATTTTGTGATTGCAAATCAGGGTGGTACTCGGTGTCTTCTTTCATGAAAGCTTCTTCATCGCGATAATTGTAATTGCTCGGTACGCCTTTGGCGACAATTGTATGAATGCGTTTGTAGTTTTGTTCTGCTACTGAACGTTCAATCTCAAATCTTTTGACCGTACTTTCGTCAGACGTGCTCCATCTAACAGATACATTATCTCCTGATGATTCTGCGGTAAAAGACTGTATGACGCTATCGGATGCCAATCCGATTGTTATCAGTCCTAATGCTATAAAAATCACTAAAAGTGTACTTTTCATATTTCAAAACTATGAATTATTTTCCAAAGTTCAAAATTATTTTATAACTTTTTTATTGACGCTATTTCGCAAATATATTTTTATAAATCGGGAGAAGCTCAACACTCTTTTGAGTTACTCTCCCAATGCAACTTATAGAATTTTAAACTTCTCCCTATTAAACTTGATATAATGAACATTTCTCAGCTACATAGACACACTTAATAATGTAAAAGTTACAAATTATGTGCCGTATGATAAAATATTAAGCAAATTATTTGCTCTTAATATGTAATTACGTTTTTAAGAGATATATGTTACTTAATATCTTAAATGAAACGAATATTTTTATTTTATAGTTCTAAACTGTATTTTTGAATTAGATTTGTTAATATTAAGGAGCTTTTATGTTAAGGTACTCTTTACTTTTAATCTTTGTTTTATTGTCAATTTACGGCGCCTATGCTCAACCGACCGTAAATGTTCAAAGCATGCCTAAGGTAGGCGATAAATTCTTACTTTATGATTGTGATTCTACCGGCGTTACCCAAGGTAGTGCCGGGGCGAACATCACGTGGGACTTCTCCAAATTAACCAGGCTTACAGGTTCGGACTACGTAACAGAAATTTCATTCATTGAGCCTTCTTTCGGGCCACAATCAGATAAGTTCCCGACTGCGACAATCGCACAGCTTAACGACACAGCCGCTGTGTATTATAGAACGACGTCCGCGGGATTATTCCGTATGGGTGTTGGTGCATTTGAGCTATACGAAAGTCTCAGCGTTCAAGACCAGCATATGAAATTTCCTTTTAATTACGGAAATGAATTTACAGGTACTTTCAAAGGCATGATATATACTGGCGAAGTCAATGTAGGACGGTATGGGGAGTCTAAAATTAAGTATGATGCCTATGGCACAATCAAAATGCCTTATGGTACCGTTCCGAACGTGTATCGTATTAATCATGAATATACTATATGGGATTCCGTTGATGTCATCCCCGGATTCCCGCCTATTGTAATTAGGACTATCACTCGCAATTATAATTGGTATCAAGCGGCAAAATTCCAACCGGTTTTAAGCATTAGCTACATTGATGTTTCTTTCATTGGGTTCCCGGGTGTCCCTACAAGCATTAAGATTGTTACTTATTCGCAAGTAGAGACATCAGCAGGGCTCAAGCCGCCGACATTAGTTTCTCCACCGAACAATGCCGCAAATTTGGAGTTGCCTGTTACTCTTCAATGGGAGAATCAATTAGTCCAAGTTATAGACAAATCAGTTGATGAATTACAGGCAGAAACAGGCATTCAATACCATCTCCAAGTATCAGCCGATCCGGGTTTCAGTACGACAATAACCGATAATCACGTTACAGAAACAAGTTACATACTCAATTCATTAGAAAAAAATACCACATATTTTTGGAGAGTACGAGCAAAGCAAGGTGATTATTATTCTGATTTTTCATCAATATGGAACTTTTCTACCAAAAAGCAGGGCGACATAGTAATACCGGAACCACCAATTCTTATTAGCCCCGAAAACGGCTCTATTGTCGAGAATAAAATTCCTATCCTAATTTGGGAGGAAGGTGCAAATTCCGAATACACATGGAAAGTAGAAGTTGCACGAGATATGGATTTCGAAGAAATAATCTTTTCCGAAAATCCAAGGATGACTAATACGCTCGAATTTGACTATGAATTTGATGCGGGTGTTTATTTTTGGCGTGTAGCAGTGAACAATGGGCAAGCATGGTCCGATTGGTCCGAAGTATGGTATTTCATAATTGGTCCCGGCGAAATTTATTTGGAAAAACCTATTTTATATTCACCTGAAAACGGTGCTGAAAACTTACCCTTCAACGAAATTATCTTTACTTGGTCAAGCGACGAAAACGCCGAAGGATGGATATTGCAAATTGGCACTGATGCTGAGTTCGATTATACTTTTTATATAGGACCTACTTCTGACACGAGTGTTACGGTGGCAGATTTCGGCGAAAACACTACATATTATTGGCGAGTAGTTGCCGGTGCTAGCGAAATTGTTTCAGAATGGTCCGATGTTTGGAGTTTCACTACCATGTCAAGTGGTTCGGTAAGGTATCATTATGGTTCAGCGTCATTGGCAATGGTACCAAATCCGGCTGACAAGGTTCTAAATATCGAATTCGATAATGTGGAACGTTCCTCAACGTCCCTCGAAATTTACGATGCTTTAGGTAATGTGATTTTGAAGAAAGATTTAGGCATCATGGAAATTGGCAGGCAAAAACTTACACAATCGGTAAGTGATTTTGCTACCGGAACTTATTTTGTTGTCGTTAATCTTGGCGACAGAAGGTTCGCTAACCAATTTAAGATTGTCCGATAGGAATATTGCAATTTATAAGAGCCTCATGCTTCGGCATGGGGCCTTTTTTTGTTTCCGTTTCCGTTTTTATAGCTGATAAACCATCTAATTAGTAAGAACAAAATAATTGCTCCTGCAACGGGGAAAATAATTCTGCCGTAAATTGATAAGTAGTTATCAATTGCTTGCCAATTGTCACCGAAAGCGAAGCCAAAGTAAAGCAGAATTGAATTCCAAATCAAAGAACTTAGGGCTGACAATATAATTGTCTTTGTGAAGTTCAGCTTCGACATTCCCGCAAAAAATGATATCACCGCTCTTGTTCCCGATAGGAAACGATTTGCCACAATAAGCTTGTAGCCATAAATATTGAACCATAACTCCGTCTTTTTCAGCGCATCACGCGATATAAATTGAAATTTATCGGTTTTCATGAGTGCAGCATCGAATTTCGACCCAAAATAAAACATCACGGCAAAACCTAAAGTCGAGCCTAACGTCGAGGTAAGAAGCAATGGAATAAACCCCACAACTCCCAAACCGATTAAAGTCCCCGTAAATACTAATATTGAATCACCCGGAGCGGGTGGGAAGATATTTTCGGTAAAAGTTGTCAGAAATGCTATTATGAGTACCCAGTACCACGGTACTGCGCTTAAAAAATCTATCGCTAATTCAAACATATTTATTTTTGTGATTTTCTAAAAGCATTCTCACGAAATTAACTCATTTATATTTATTAACAAATCCTTCACAGAAGGCACTATTACTGTGTTCGGATGCTCGTAGTCATGCTCTCCGATAAGGAAACATTTTATTGACATCGTATTTGCGGCAATTGCATCTGAAATGCTGTCGCCAATCATAAATGATAATTCAGGGGCAATTTCAAAGCCCGCGAGCGCTTCTTCAAACATCCCGGGATTGGGTTTACGTCTATAATTATTTGTTTCTGCTAAATCCGGACAATAAAAAATTGCATCAAATCTTTCTCCGCAGTTATTTTCAAGCCCTATTTGCATGAAATCGTGTATTGTGGCTAATTCCGTCTCACTCATCAGTCCTTTGCCTATGCCTTGTTGATTTGTGATTACGATTGCTAAATATCCCTTGGACTTCACATGTTTCAATATTTCAAAAATTTCGGGGATGAATGCAAATTCATCAGGTGATTTAATATAATCGCCAACCAAACGCTTATTGATTATCCCGTCACGGTCGAAAAAGACTGCTTTATTCATCTAAAAGTTCACCCATTATAGCTAAAAATTGTTGTTCGACATGTTCCCAAGTATGGGTATTAGCAATGTGTTCACGCCCATTTGTGGCTAACTCATGCCTAAATGCATTATTTTTAAGCAACATTATTATTTTAGTTGCAAAATCTTCCGGTGTGTCAGCAATCAACAGATGAGTACCGTTTTCGCCCTCAATGCCTTGATTACCGGTTGAAGTTGTTACTAAAGCACAACCTGAAGCCATGGCTTCGATATTCTTGTTTTGTATTCCTGAGCCACCTTTGTGAACATTGACGAAGATAGCCGCTTTTGTGTATATTTCAGACATATCAGGGATATTATCGATTATTTCAATTCCTTTGCCTGCGAGTTTGCGCACATTATTGTCCATATCGGCACCGGCGAGTATCAATCTCGCATCGGTAATTGCCGATCTGACTATCGGAAATACTTCACGTGCCAGAATTTGAGCGGAAATTTGATTGGAATGGACATTCATTTTTCCTGCGAACAATATTGTATTCTGATTCGGTGAATTGTTTGGTTTATATTTTTCAATATCGGTTCCATTGCTTAAAAGTCTATATTTATTGGTTGGATGTATTTTCTGCATCATTTCAATATCGGTTTTCGACACAAAAGAGACCAAGTCAAAATCGTCCATCATTTTTGGCTCATATTTTTGTAACTTCTTCCATTCGTGGTAGCGAATTGGTTTTTGAATGAGTGAACGAGTTTGCTCGAAAGAGCGTTGCTGGTATATTGTTCGGCAATCTTCGGCGATTAATATTTTTTTGTTTGGAATATTTCTTACGAACTCACCGGCTCGCATGAAAAAAGCAATCACGACATCATAATTCGTCTTTTCAAGACGTTTTTTCAACTCAGCACCAAATTCTTTCAAATGGTAGAATGATACCTCAAACGGCTTTTCGGTAAAAATGTTCCATAAGCAGTTCAATCCGCCTAAAAAGGGGTTAAATTTCAATACTTTAACTTTGCTTTCAAGTGACTCGAGTTGCTCAATATACCTTTTTTCAGGATACTTCCTGAAACTGAACGCCAGTAAGTCAACATCGTAATACTTAGTGACAATTTTCAGCAGATTATATGCTTTGAGTTTATCGCCGCCGATTGGCGGATAAGGGAACCGTGTCGTTAAAAATAATATTTTCTTCCGATTCATTCGTCGTCTTCCTCGGTCAGTACATATCTCTCTGCAATTCCATCTGTGATTTCCGATAAAAACCTTGATGGTTCACTCAGTACAAAGCCCGACTCGCGGTCGAAAATGTTTGTTGGATATGTCACGTATAGTTGATCTTTCGCCCTAGTGCAAGCAACATAAAACAACCTTCGCTCTTCCTCCATTCTGTCAATAGAATCAGATGCTTTTGCCGAAGGGAACTTTCCCACTAGTGCCCATATCAAAAATACAACTTTCCACTCGAGACCTTTAGCTGAATGAATAGTTGATAAAGTTAGAAACTCCTCTTCTTTGCTTTCGGGAGTCAATTCTGAAACTGATTCATTCGGGGGGTCGAGTGATAATTCATTCAAGAAATTACCTAATGAGCGATAGCGTTCGGCTATTATAATGAGTGTTTCCAAGTCTTTCCATCGCTTTTGCCAAATCTCATTAATTTGTGATTGAGTATTTACTGCTAAACTCCATATTTTGTTAATTGTCGCTTTTGTGGGGAATCGCCTTTTGTCATATTTGTTGACAAAATCGTGTCTTAGCAAATTAATAACATCTTCGGCATCGCCTTGGTCGAGTATAGTAAAGTTCGAGGCATAAGCTATTGCTTGAGCATATTGTCGTAAAATTAGCGAAGCAAACGAGTGAAAGGTTCCTCCTGATACGTTTTCTGCTCTGCCGTCAAGTAAAAGAGATGCTCGGGATAACATTTCTTGTGCCGCTTTTCGTGTGAAAGTAAGTAAAAGTATGTTTACGGGGGGTATTCCATCCTCTATGAGTCGAGCTACCCTATAAATTAGCGTTCTTGTTTTGCCCGTACCGGCGCCTGCTACAACGAGAGCGGGGCCTTCCGAGTGCATAACAACTTCGTATTGGCTTAAGTTCAATTCTTGCTGATAATTTATTTTATACGAAGTTTGGCGGAGATTGTCGTCAAATTTAGTCTTTTTTAAAATAATTTTTTTCAAATTAGAACTTTTTTTATACTTTTTCGTAATAGAATTTATAATTTACAAATATAATCAACTAATTATGGAGCTTCTATGAAAAAATTATTTCTTCTTTTATCTGCCACTATATTAATGTCTGTAAATAACTATTCGCAAGTTATCCAAAACTCTTTTGCCTCAGAAGTGAAGAGCAGTGCTTACGAAGCTGCAATAGCTGACGGCTTGGCAGAGCCTAAACTAGTCTTTGTTGCAACTGCAGATATAGAGATTATTCTTTTCGGGCTGCCGGTACCGTCAACTTTTAACATGCAAGACGGTACTGCCGGTGTGTGGTTCTATGTATTTACAGACGCTGAGTTCCAGACATTTTTAGGCTACATGCTGTTCAAATCTGCTGTTGGAAGTGTTAGTGCCGTTCCGGTGGAGCCGGAAGATATTCTCTCTGAATATACTCCAATTTCAACGGAAAAGACTTTAGATGATTTTGAATGGCCTGATAGTGATGTGGCAGCAGAAACATTCAGGGGTTCAAATCAATTAATGGAAGCTTACAATAAAGAGCATGACTTTTTTGCTTTGGCTTTGTTTGTCAATGGAGGCACACCTAATGCGAATCTTGATGAACCCTATTGGGCGGCGTTGGTCAGTTCCGAAGATAGTGAAACTTTTTGTATAATGCATGCAATAAATAAAGACATTATGTGCTATACTGTTGCATCTGTCATCGATAATATTCTCAACAATGTCATTGTTTATCCCAACCCGGCTCAAGATTTCGTTAATTTAGCGTTCGAATCAACTGAGGTTCTCGGCGCCTTCGAAATTCAACTTTTTGACGCTCTCGGCACCTTGCAAAATTCAATCGTTACACAATACAGTAACTCAGTCAAAATTGATACAAAAGCGTTAACACCGGGAACATATTTCATTCGAATCGGCACGAAATTTTATCCATTTGTCAAAAATTAATTTTTATATAATATTTTTTCACTAAGAGGGCTTCAGTCGCCCTTTTTTATTTCATGAAATAGATTTGCATCTAATAATAATATACAAGGAATTACGACTAAGATTTTTTTGTTCATTTGTTGCATTGGATTATAATATGAGACTTTTCTTTGTCACATTTACAGTATTTTTTGTTACAATAATTGGCTTACATTCTGAGACGCGATTGCTCAGATATCCGCATACTTCCGATAACTCAATTGTATTCGTCTATGGTGGAGACATTTACACCACTTCCATCAACGGAGGTTTAGCACGTAGATTAAGCACTTCCGAAGGAATAGAAAGATATCCAAAATATTCGCCTGATGGAAATACAATAGCCTTTACAGCTGAATATGACGGGAGCAATGAAATATATATCATTCCATCAAGTGGTGGAGTCCCCAAGCGATTAACTTACAGTTTTACCGAAGAGAACGTAGCCGAACGCCAAGGTCCCGATAAAATTATTTTCCAATGGACCCCCGACGGGGAATCTATTCTCTATCGCTCTCGCCAAAATAGTTGGAATATTCTCACGGGTCATCTATTTACCGTGAGTAAGAGTGGTGGATTGCCCGAACAATTACCCGTACCGCGAGGTGGCTTTGCCTCTTACAACTCGACGGGCACAAAAATAGCTTATAATCGTATTTTTCGTGAATACCGCACTTGGAAACGTTATAGCGGCGGACAAGCTGACGATATATGGCTGTATGACCTCAAAACAGGCAATCTCGAAAATATAACAAATAACCCATCTCAAGATATAATTCCAATGTGGTATGGCGATAAGGTTTACTTTTTATCAGACCGTGATTTTACAATGAATCTCTTTGTCTATGATACAAACAGTAAGCAAACACGAAAAATAACCAACTTCGACGATTTTGATGTAAAATTTCCCTCGCTCGGGAAAAACCACATCGCCTTTGAAAATGCCGGGTATATATATCTAATGGACCTCGCTAATGAAAATGTCCGCAAAGTCAGTATTGAAGTTAGAGAAGATTTTCCACAATTACGCACTTCTTTTGTTAATGCAAAAAATCGCATCACAAGCTACGACATTTCGCCTTCCGGAGCAAGAGCTGTCTTTTCTGCACGCGGTGACATCTTCACGGTACCCGCCTCGAAAGGAAAAATTCGTAACCTGACATCAAGTGTAGGTGTACACGAACGCAATCCTGTTTGGTCACCCGATGGCAATTACATTGCTTATATCAGCGACAAAACAGGTAGTGATGAAATTTATATTACTTTGCAAGACGGCACCAATGAGTTGCAACTGACCAATAACGGTAATTTTTATCGTTTTGCTTTAAAATGGTCACCCGACAGCAAAAAATTAGCCGCTTATGACAACACACGTAATTTTTATTGGTTCGACATAGCAACGAAAAAACAAACATATATCGCAAAATCCCGAATTTGGAATATCTCGGACTTCGACTGGTCCCCCGATAATCAGTGGCTCGCCTACGCAAATTACTCTGACCTCCGAACGGCTCAAATATATATTTATTCTATTAAGGAAAATAAAAGTTATCCCGTAACTAGCAAATTTTTCAACAGTTACAATCCAAAGTTTTCGCCCGGAGGAAGATTCCTATTTTTCATTTCCGACAGAAATTTTAAGCCATCTTTTGGTGCTTTTGAATATAACTTCCAATATTCAGACATGGCTAAAATATATGGACTTACGTTGCAGGATACTACTCTGAATCCGCTCGGTATGTTTTTGAGCGATGAAGAAACAGGTGATGAAACAAAAAAATCTCCCCAAAAAAAACCCCCAACTGCCGATAATCCGATTAGAATTGATTTCCGCGATATTGAAAATCGTATTTTTGAATTTCCGATTACCCCGGGAACTTATCAAAACATAACTCCCACGATGAATTACAGAATGTACTACGTCAGAAGTACATCAGGGCAAAAACCAAAATTTTATTATTACGATGCTGTAAAAAGAGAGGAAAAGGAAGTTGGTGAATTTTCCGAATACATTATCAGTCGCGACGAAAAATCTATTTTATTCAAATCGAACGATGATTTCTATATTTGCTCCCTAAAAGAGAATATTACAACAAAAGACGGCAAACTTGACTTAACGGAATTAACAGTTCAACTTAACAGGATGGAAGAGTGGAGACAGGTCTTTCATGAGTCATGGAGGCATATGCGGGACTTTTTTTATGATCCCAACATGCACGGATATAATTGGGACTCGCTCAGAATAAAATATGAACAATTGCTGCCATACGTAAAGCATAGGAATGACCTAACCTATATAATCGGTGAGATGTTAGGCGAACTTGATGCAGGGCACGCATACGTAAGTGGTGGAGACATGCCAAAAATCGAACCTATTCCCGTCGGACTACTCGGAGCAGATTTTGAATTTGACAGTCAAAACGGATTTTATAGGATTAAGCGAATTTTACAGGGCATGAATTGGGAAGAAAATTTGCGTTCACCACTTACCGAACCCGGATTAAATATTAATGAAGGCGATTATATAATTTCAATTGACGGTGTAACTTTGAATGCTACTGAAACACCTTACTCTCAATTAGTTAACAAAGCCAATAAATTTGTCGAAATTGAAATAAATAATCAACCGACGAAAGTTGGTTCTCGCAAAGTTTTTGTCAAAGCAATTAAATCGGAAAAAGACTTACGCTATTATAATTGGGTCGAGAATAATCGTCGGAAAGTGGATTCAGCAACAGGCGGACGCATCGGCTATGTACATATTCCCGATATGTCCCCGTTTAATGGACTAAATTGGTTCGTTCGATATTTCTACCCGCAAACCAAAAAGGGGGGATTGATAATTGACGACCGCTATAACGGAGGCGGAAACGTTTCGCCGATGATTATTGAGCGACTTCGACGAGAACTGGCAATTGTTAAATACGGACGCAATCAAGAGGAAATTCTGACAAGCCCCGATGCTGTTATGACCGGACCAATGGTTTGCCTGATAAACGAACAATCCATGTCTGACGGTGATTTATTCCCCTATCAATTCAAACGGTTACAACTTGGTCCCGTAATAGGCAAGCGAAGTTGGGGAGGTGTTATTGGCATTTATGGTACTCTTCCATTGCTCGATGGTTCCGATGTCAGAAAGCCCGAAGTTGCAAATTTCAGCCCAGACGGCAAGTGGATACTCGAAGATGTCGGTATGGTGCCGGATATCGAAGTGGACAATGACCCGTGGAAGGAATATAACGGTATTGACGAACAACTCAATAGAGGGATCCAGATTATTCTCGATTTACTTCAAACCGATACCAAACCTAAAATACCGGCAGTTCCCCAATTCCCTGACAAAAAGAAAGAATTTGGCAAATAATTTTTCAAAACCGCCAACCTTTTTTAGGACGGGGCAAATCACCAAGCAAAAAAGTCCCCCTCCTCTGTGACGTTTAGAATTTTCATTCGTCTGAAACGTTAATTATATAGTCATGTACTATCAAATTTGGATGAAAATGAGATTTTTGCATATATTGATTTGGGTCATTCTTACTTCAGCTTCGTCTCTCAAGGCTGATAGGTTACTTATTCCGATGGATTTGGCTCAAACAGACCACCTAAAGGCATACGGTTTAACTTATTGGATACTCGAGAACGGCGGTGTAGCGGATTGGTTGCTAAATTACCGTGGAGGCTCATTTATGACTGATTATACAGATACTTATGCCGCAGAATGCAGAATCCGAGGTGTTTCCTTCGAGCGAATCAGCGAATCGCAAGCCCAAACAATATTGAGCCAAGTGGAAGGCGACAACGTGAACATGGAATCAGTAAAACTCGAAAAACCCCCAAAAATAGCAGTATATGCACCTCCGGGTGCCCAACCTTGGGATGATGCCGTTCGGCTCGCACTGGAATATGCCGAAGTAAAGCACGATATAATATGGGACGAAGAAGTAATGAGCGAAAAATTGAAAGAATACGACTGGTTGCACCTTCATCACGAAGATTTTACGGGGCAGCACGGAAAATTCTGGGTCGCATATCGCAACGCTCCGTGGTATATTCAGCAAGTGGCACTCAATGAAAGCATGGCTAAAAAACTTGGCTTCCCCGATGTGTGTGAATTGAAGAAAGCCGTTGCGCGAAAAATCAGAGAATATGTCGCATCAGGCGGATTTCTCTTTGCCATGTGCACTGCCACCGATTCATTCGATATAGCTCTATCGGTCGAGAATGTTGATATATGCTGCACTATGTTCAACGGCACTCCACATGACCCGCGTGCAAACGAGAAACTAAATTACGAAGAGACTTTTGCATTCGAAAACTTTCGATTGATACTTGACCCAATGGAAGTGGAATTTTCGAATATTGATGTAGGGCATCACAATATCAACAATCCCGCGTCAGACTGGTTCACTTTGTTTGATTTTTCCGCAAAATATGACCCCGTACCGACAATGCTCACGCAAAATCACGTAAACGTAATCAAAGGTTTCATGGGTCAAACAACTGCCTTCAATAAAGATTTGCTCAAAAATACCGTTACTATTCTCGCCATGAAAGAAGGTACCAACGAAGTAAAATACATTCACGGCAACATCGGCAGAGGCACTTATACTTGGCTGGGCGGACACGATCCCGAGGACTATGTTCATAGAGTCGGTGACCCGCCAACGGATTTGAATCTGTTCAAGAATTCTCCGGGATACAGATTGATTTTGAACAACATCTTGTTCCCCGCAGCGAAAAAGAAAAAGCAGAAAACCTGATATAAAAAAATTGTATTTTAATAATTTTTATATTTGCAGAGAAAAAAAATACTGGTAAAAAATGTATAGAATGTATAGAATATTTGGCACTTTTTTATTTGGTGTGTTAATTAATCTGATTTTTGTTCCCACGGTGCAAACCCAGAGTGCAAAAGTAGAATTACGTGACACATCCATTGCTCGCGGGAGCGGGAATCTTGTACCCGTTTACGGAACTATAGGAACCGAATTAACGGGCGAATTAGAACTATCTCTCAGATTTAACGCATACGTCATTGATGTAAAACGAATAATAACAAATGCGACTACCTGCCTCGACGAATCCCACACATTCGATGTTGACATTTCGAAATTAGAATCATCGTCATTGTTCGTAAAAAGCAATAGCTACCGCAAACCTTTCACGGGGATCCTATTTTATCTCGAAGTCGAAGGTCTGGCAGGACCCGATACTTCCACGCTTGTCACCCCGATAGTCCTCAAAGTCGGCGGTAACGAAGTCCCGGGAACTTTCGTCGGCGGAATTATTTCAGTACAATCGGTCCCCGTAAGTCCAAAATTAACTGAGGGCCTTGGACAGAATTTCCCCAATCCTTTTTCTGTTTATACGGAAGCCTTTTTCAGTGTTGACAAAAGCACAAAAGTCAGCTTCATTTTATACTCTTTGAGCGGAAGAAATGTACACAGCGTCAGTCTGTCCGACCCTGCATTTATTACTGAAATTTTCGATGAACATGGCAACCAAATCGAAAATCACAATGAGCATATTTTCGAGTCGGGAAGATACAGATTGCGGCTGACGCCATATTCGTGGAAACTATCTTCGGGTGCTTACTATCTTGTGATGACCGTTCAGGATAATGTTTATAAAACAAATTTTATATATTTCAAGTAATTTAGAGAAAAATTGAAAAAAAATCTATTAATTGCATTATTGATAATATTTTCAATACCCGGGATTTCTGCTCAAAATACTGACCCGAATATTGACATAATAGCTAAAAAACCTATTGGTACTGATTTTTGGCTTTGTTTTATGACAAATTTCAATGAAGAGCCTGGCAACGTCAAAAATACACTACTTTTGGAATTATTCATAACAGGGGACCATGATGCTACTGTCTCAATCACCGTCCCGAAAATTAATTACAGCCAAACAATGTTCGTACCAGCAGGAACCGTACGCAGTATTGTCGTTGACCCAATGGCTCAGTTGCGTACTTACGAGGTAGTCGAGTCGGGTATGGGCGTTCATGTGAAGTCCGATTTCCCGATTTCGGTTTACGGATTGAACCGCCGCCATCAGACAACAGATACCTATCTTGGATTGCCGACAAACGTGCTTGGTAATGAATACCGTGTTATGTGCTATCACGTTACCGAAAGCCTGAGTCCGATTTTCGCAGTTGTTGCTACTGAAAATAATACAATAGTAGAGATAACGCCTTCGACTATCACCTACACGGGCAAACCTCGCAACGAAAAATTTACCGTAACTCTCAATAGGGGTGATGTCTATCAGGTAGGCGCCGAAACGGAATCTCGCGAGTTACGCAAATTTGGCATCCGCGACACAGAAGTTGATTTGACGGGTTCATTGATTAGAGCGAATAAGAAAATTGCTGTTTTCAGCGGCCACGAATGCAGTTATGTTCCTGTCGGACCACCAAGAATAAAAGCGTGCAATCACCTTGTAGAGCAAATTCCGCCAATAAGTTCTTGGGGAAAACATTTCTACATTGGAAGACTCAAAGGGCGTTCATTTTATACTTATAGAGTACTGGCACATGAGCCGAATACAAAGGTTTTCGAGAATTCAAAACTGATTGCCACACTCAAAGCGGGACAATTTATCGAGCGAAATTCAAACCAAGATTTACAAGTTACTGTCGATAAGCCGGTGCTTGTCGCTCAGTACTCTCAAGGATATGAAAGTGGGGACCAGATAGGCGACCCAATGATGTTGCTGATAAGTCCCACGCAACAATTTTTGAATGAATACAGATTCGCAACTCCCATTAACGGCAGTTGGAACCACCATGTAAATGTTGTTGTACCGAACAGTTCAATAACAAGCATGGAGCTAAATGGCAGAAAAATGGACGCTCGCGATTTCGTTCAATTAGGAATTACAAGATATTCAATAGCATTCATAGATGTCCCTTTCGGCACTCACTATATCCGCGGAAACGAGCCATTCGGACTGTATTCATACGGTTTCGGATTTGGCGAAATTGATGCCTATGATGCTTACGGAAACATGGGCGGGCAATCATTTCTTGACTATGTTCCCAAAACCGATACTATACCTCCGATGGCTGAATTGACAATTATTGATAATGTAATGTCAATAATTGTTCGCGACGACCGTGTTGACGACCTCGGGCTGATGAAAATTGAGGTGATTGACAGCACACGCATGATAGCTAATATTCCGAAAATTTTTGAAGGAATGCCCCAAACTCTTATTACCGTCAAGGCATTAAACCCAAATTTCGAAGGTTCGATGATACTCGAACTTACAGATATGGCTCGGAATAAAGCATTATACACATTGTGCTATTCATTCGATCCGGCAACGGGGAATTTGATTTATTCTATGATTACGGGTTTAAGCAAGCATTGCTTAGCAGACCCGGGCTATACCGTCGGTATATTCGGACAATTTTCGCTATCCAACCATGCGGCAAGTTTTAGCCGTACAGGTAATTACAACTTCCCGGGGAGTTTCTCATCGGCTTCTGGCACAGGCGGATGGTTTGGGTTTTATGCATCGAGAAGATTTTTCCCTCGCATCAACATCGCCGCAAGCTTATCGCTTGAAAGTATCGGGGGCGAATTAAATGCACCCGACAGCATCATATCAAGCAGACGCGACCCTGCTACGGGACAACTACTTCCATTCCAGGAATCACATTTATTGAAACTTGATAACATATATGCTAATATGGGTATTGGAATAGAGTATTTCATCAACCGATTACTCTATCTGAATGCAGGTTTTAATATTTCTCTCGCACTAAGCAAATCTGTAAACTTCCAAAAGAAAATCAACATCCCCGATCATTATGTCTATGCCAATGGCTCACGCTATATGAAGTTAAATGAAATTGACAAGCTCGAGTCGCTTCGGTCGCTTCGCTTTGGACTGTATGCGGGAATTGGCGCCAGCGTTCCGGTTTATGACAGATTTTCGGGCTTTTTCGAGGCAGGCATTAATTTCTTCCCCTTTGATATCGCCACCGATACAGATTGGCTGGTTCAGGTATTAAAATTGCGACTCGGTGTAAAATATTCGGTTAAATAACCAATGAGTCCTGTTTACGGCAGAATTATGGCAGTTTTAGTCAAAGAACTTAAGAGTGAGTTTAGAACTCGATACGCCATATCGGCTGTATTGCTTTTCGTGTTGACTACCATTACCATGATTATTTTCTCTACCGCAGGAGAATTCATTGCTCCTACAACAGCGGCGGGGATTTTATGGGTAATCATGTTCTTTGCCTCGATGACAGGACTTTCTAAAGTTTTTGTAAGCGAAGAAGAAAGAGGAACATATATTTTACTACAACTGACGTGCACGTCATATTCGATATATTTCGGTAAGTTATTATTTAACATAATTTTAAGTATTTCATTGAATTTTTTTGCCGTCGCTCTTTTTTTTCTCTTTTTGGGCGACATTGTCATAAGAAATCATGCGGTATTCATTTCAACAGTATTTATGGGAAGTATTTCGATTGCTTCGGCAACAACAATTATTTCCGCACTAATAGCGAAAGCAAATACCAAAAATGCTCTTTTCCCCGTATTATCCTTCCCGATATTGCTTCCAATCATCATTCTTGGGGTCGGCTTAACGAAAATGTCTTTCGAAGGTACCGATTTTGTAGATTCTGCGAAGGATTTACAAATGATGGTTGCATATAGCGGATTGATGATTATAGCATCATACTACTTATTCGACTTTGTAAACAAAGATTAAATTTATGTTAATAATCAATTCGCATTTCGCCGATAAATCGGCATTTCATATATTTGTAAGTTATTGAATTTAAAATTAGGTTTTTTAGTTATGATGAAAATTACGTTCCCCGACGGAAGTGTGAGGGAGTTTCCAATCGGTACCACAGGCATGGAAATAGCCAAATCCATATCCGAAGGATTAGCACGCAACGCTGTCGGTGTGGTTGTAAATGGACAATATTACGAATTGAATCGACCGATTGAATCCGACGCAACACTTAAAATAGCTACTTTTGATGATGACGACGGAAAGCAGATGTATTGGCACTCTTCGGCGCATTTGATGGCTGAAGCGGTCCAAGAATTGTTCCCTGGGACAAAATTCGGCATCGGACCATCTATAGAAAACGGCTTCTATTATGATGTTTATCCTCCGGAAGGAATGAAAATAAGCAACGACGATTTACCAAAAATTGAAGAAAAGATGCGAGAACTTGCCAAGAAAGCATCTACATATGATATGTTTGAAATGACCTGGGATGCGGCATATGATTACTATTCAAACTCGGGCAATGAATTTAAACTCGATTTATTAGAAGGACTAAAAGGCGAGAGAATTACATTCTGCAAACAAGGAACTTTTACAGATTTATGCCGTGGTGGTCATATCCCTTCGACATCTTACATCAAGGCAGTCAAGCTACTCTCGGTTGCTGGAGCTTATTGGCGAGGCGATTCCACTAAAACAATGATGACCCGTATATATGGGATCAGCTTCCCTAAGCAGAAATTACTCGATGAATTTCTGCATATGCGAGAAGAAGCGGAGAGACGAGACCATCGTAAACTTGGCAAAGAACTCGATTTATTTATGATTACACCCGAAATAGGGGGTGGATTGCCTGTATGGCTGCCTAAGGGCGCCTTCATGAGACGCAAACTCGAATCTTTTATCAAAGATGAATTGATTAAACGAGGATATGTAGAGGTAATCACTCCCCACATAGGTAATCTTAATTTGTATAAAACTTCAGGGCATTACCCCTATTACAAGGATTCGCAATTTGCACCGATTACAGTCGAGGACGAAGAATACCTGCTCAAGCCGATGAACTGTCCGCATCACCACCAGATATACTCTCGCAAACCACGCTCATATCGTGATTTGCCGCTCAGATTAGCCGAATTCGGCACTGTTTACCGTTACGAACAATCGGGCGAACTCAATGGGCTCTCGCGTGTGCGCGGCTTTACTCAAGATGATGCTCACATTTACTGCATGGAATCTCAATTAAAAGATGAACTAATCAATGCAATCGAACTTACGCAACTTGTATTCAAAACTTTTGATATGAAAGTATCAACCAGACTTTCATTCCGTGATGACGACTCATCAAAATATGCGGGTAATCCCGAAATGTGGCAAAAAGCAGAACGCGAGATTCAGGAAGTTGCCGACATGATGGGACTTGACTATTTCATTGGTATAGGCGAGGCATCATTTTATGGTCCTAAGGTTGACTTTATCGTGCGTGACGCAATTGGCAGAAAATGGCAATTGGGCACCGTACAGGTGGATTATGTCATGCCCGAAAGATTCGAGCTTGAATATACAGGCTCCGACAACCAAAAGCATCGCCCTGTCATTATTCACCGGGCGCCGTTTGGCTCGATGGAGCGATTTATGTCAATATTAATTGAACATTATGCAGGCAACTTCCCGTTTTGGCTTGCTCCTGTTCAGGCATCAATACTTCCCGTTAGTCAAAATCAAAATGAATATGCTCAATCTATACTGCAATTGCTTAACGAATTAGGCTTTCGCGCTGAAGCGGATTACCGAGCAGAAAAAGTCAACCGTAAAATTGCCGAATCAGAGCAAAAGAAAATCCCTTATGCCATTATTGTCGGACAAAAAGAGGAAGAAAATAAGACAATTTCACTGAGAAAACACGGAGTAGGCGATTTAGGAACTAAAGCAATTGAAGATACTATTCATATATTTCAATCACTTAACGTACCTCAAAGCTGATGTTGCAAATTAATAAATATTTTAATTGCAAATTAAGTATTGCGATAATATTTATATTATTAAATTTATCGGCTTTTTCTCATAGTAAGCCTACGACTATATTGGTATCGCTTGACGGCTTCAGGTGGGATTATTTGCAAAAGCCTGAAAGTGCGTATTTGAATAAAATTGCATCTTCTGGAGTAAAAGCTTTGTCACTAAAGCCCGTTTTTCCTACTTCAACTTTCCCGTGTCATTATTCCATCATCACGGGACGACATCCTGACAACCACGGCATTATAGCCAACAGTTTCCATGATTTGCACTCAGGGGAACGGTTTTCTCTCGGAACGACATCTATTTACGAAAGCCGTTGGTGGCGTGGAGAGCCATTCTGGGAAACTGCTAAATTGCATGGAATAAAAACTGCATCATATTTTTGGCCCGGCAGTGAATTAGTCGATGCTACCCGCAGACCAGACTTTTACGAAAAATACGAACATTCACGACCATACGAAAAAAGAGTTGAAGGCGTTCTTAGATGGTTGACACTACCCGATAATATTCGCCCGCGTTTTATCACACTCTATTTTGATGTTGCAGACAGCAAAGCACATTCTCACGGAATAAACTCCCCCGAACTCAATGAGGCAGTTGCTTTGCTCGATAATATGATTTGCAAACTTGACGAAGGGTTGGCAACGCTCGGAATAAGAGACAGCGTCAATTTAATCATACTCTCGGACCATGGAATGACTACAATTGCTCCTTCGCGAATAATTAATTTACGCGAAATTATTCCTGATGATGATGTCTATATTTCCGCACTCGGGGCATACGCATTCATTCAACCGCCCAAATTCAAACTTGGCACGACATATACTATTTTGCAAAAACATGAACGAGGCTACAAGACTTTCCTCAAAGATGAAATGCCCGTGAATTATAATTACAGCACAAATCCTTTTCTTACAGAAATAATATTACTAGCAGATATAGGATGGCTTCTTCAAACAGATGACAAATGGACGGGAACTTATTTAGCAGCACACGGCTATGATAATAACCATTTAGACATGCACGGTATTTTTATCGCCCGCGGACCTTCATTCAAGTCGGGATATTTAACGGGCTCACTAAATGCAATTGACATTTATCCTTTGTTATGCGATATATTCGGAATTAGACCTGCTCCCGGAATTGATGGCCGCCTTTCTGATATTCGGCAGGTCTTGAAAGATTAATTTAATGCTCCAATGAATTTAAAAAATCACATAATCTTGTTAATTTTATTTTTAATATTTAGTAATTTTTCTTACTGTCAAATTAACAAATTAATTCCCTGTATTGATAGTATGATATTTCGTAACACATTGACAAGTAAGGATATATATTTACCACGAGATTATTACGAGATTCACCCAGGGCGTAATCGTTTTAACGAGAGATTGCTCGAAAGTCATATTTATTCATTTGACATTGCATCGTTTTACGAGTCAGAGATTAAGAACCTGAATATCAATACCTTTGAACCATTTTTTGGTCATGTTTTTAATGATTTGGGATTAGCCAAAATAGAAATTGCCGAACTAAATCCAATGATTCCGCGACTAATGCTCAACGATATGCTTGGAGTAAATGTTGACTCGGTTTTTGGTTCTGTCGGCGCTATAATAATGAGCAGATATTTAGCAAATTTTTTAGCTTGTCGCTCTATATTGGATAAGAACTTTAATAACATTAATTTCAACGAATTAAGTGAATTAATAAAATATGCAGATTCCATTATATATAATCCTAATTACAATAGCGACAACATTTATGAATACAGCGATAATCTTAAAAAAATAAAAGATAATTCCGCTAATGTAATTAGCCAATCTTATTATTTGGATTCTTTAAGGATATTATCTGCCGGATTCTCTTTTTTGATTGAAATTATTAAACTTAATGATAATTTCAAAATAAATTTTAAAGATGCCAAGAAACATATCAAAACAACCATTATTGAAACAAAGTATGGCAAAATCGCACTTGGAGGAACCGGAAATGACCATTATAAAGGTGATTTCGCTTTAATAGTTGATTTAGGAGGCGACGATGTCTATGATATCGAAATTAATTCTAAAAATGATGCTATAAGATATCCATTAAGGCTTATAGTTGACTTTATGGGGAATGATAAGTACAGAAGTGGTAGCTATGGTTTAGCAAGTGGATATTTCGGTGTAGGACTTATTCTCGATTTAGCCGGGAACGATTCTTATGAGGGTGGCGATTTTTCTCTCGGTTGCGGCATTTTCGGACTTGGTGGCATAATTGATTATTCAGGCAACGACACCTACAAGTCGCATTCTTTTTCGCAAGCATCATCGGTAATAGGTATGGGATTTCTTATTGATTATTCCGGAAACGATTCCTATACAGCGTCACATTTCTCACAATCGTTTGCAGGACCTAAGTCATTTTCATTTCTACATGATAAGGCGGGAAATGACAGATATATAATTAAAACGAAGAGAACCCAAATGTCATTTTCTCAAGCAGTATCTGTAGGATTAGACGATTTATGGGGCGGAGGCATCGCAGTTTTAATTGATGAAGCGGGCATTGACACATTCTCGAGCACGAACGTAACTCAATCATTTGCAATCGGTCACGGATTTACCGCACTAATTAATTACGGTAGCAACGCAACATATACAGCAGATAACTATGCTCAATCTGTTTCAATCGGCAATTCACATTCTATTTTAGCAGATTTCTCAACTGAAAGTATATTCAGAGCGAACTCGTTTTCCCAAGCATTTTCAGATAAGTTCGCTTTTTCGGGAATTTCTGCAATTAATAATGCAATATTGAACTCAAACAATAAATTTAACAATTCCAGCGGGCTCGGGATAATTATTAACAATACCGGCTTAAATGATACTCTTACTTATAAGTTTGTAGAAGACATTGAGCAGAAATATTGGCATAAATATATTTTTTCTTCATCTAATTCATTAAAAATTGAAACAATATTCGAAAATCAAAACACCTCAAACGAATTAAGCAAACTCAAATTCCCTATTACAAGTCTTAATCTCAATAGAACATTTTTCAAAGAGCCGAAATTATCTAATGAATTAAATGACTTACTGCTAATTGCATCATCAGACAAATTAACTACTCAGATGAATGAATCTGCCTTGGACAGAATTATCGCAGATACTGCAATGACTTACGTGGCATTCGGAATAATATTAAGCTATGATGCTGATTTTGCCATTCCTGCTTGCAAAAAATTTTATAATGAATTGGACCAATTTAAAATAATTAAAATGCTTGAAGATTCTTTGCGCTCTGTTAATAAAAATGTAATAACAAATTCTGCTGAATTACTCGTCGAATTAAATTCCATAAAATCTTTTGATAAAATTGTCGAACAATGTAATAACGTTAATTGGCTTGTAAGAGGTCATATAGCACGTCTAATCGGCAGATTCAACAAGGGTAGTTATTCGGTAATCCTTAGAACGCTGATTGATGATTTTCATCCATATGTCAGAGCATCAGCAGCTTATGCTTTAGCTCTTTCCGACCCCACTGCAGATAATTTATTGAAGACGCTCAATGACGAATTGTTTATTGTGCGTAATTATGCTTGTCTTGGCTTGATAGACAGAAAAAAAGTTGATTTTAAATTATTTAAACGAATAATAGACAATATTGAAAATATCAATGCTCTTGCGAATCTTGCAACAGTATTTCCTTATTTAGATATTAAGAGCAGCGAAAAAAAATTATTCGAGACATTCATAAATAATGCACCAGTATCGTTGATTAAAGCTTTGCATTATAACCAACATTTGATTAGTGATGCTAAGCACTTGAATTTAATCGAGAAAAGATTTAATAAGCCAATCAATAATTAAAACCGGAAATTATTATGAATAAAAAGTTAATAGTATTATCATCACCCAGCGGGGGCGGCAAAACTACTATAGCAAAAGAGTTAATAAGAAAGTATCCAAAAATAAAATTTTCAATTTCCGCTACTACAAGATCCCCGCGGCCGAACGAAATTGACGGGAAAGATTATTATTTCATGAGCAAAGATGAATTTAAGCAGCGAATTCAAAATAATGATTTTGTCGAATATGAAAAAATTTTTGATAATTATTACGGGACACTCAGCGTGGAAATATCTCGGGTACTGAATTCCGATGAACTGCTGATTTTCGACATTGACGTAAAAGGCGCATACTCAATAAAAGAAGCATTTCCAAACGAATCCTTATTGATATTTCTTACCCCGCCAAGTTTGCAAATACTCAAATCGAGATTGCACGCCAGAGCTACAGAAACGGACGAGCAAATTAAAAACCGTTTATCAAGAGCAAAAATGGAAATTGAATCTGCAAAGGATTTCGACTATATTATTGTAAATGATGTACTTAGCGATACATTTACCAAAGTTGATGAAATTGTCGGCAAAGAATGCTTCGGCTGATATCTTACAGTTTAAGTGTAAATGATAATTTGAAAGAGTCGAAACTCAGCGAACCTTCACCATGGAAAGGAAAAAATGCCTGTTTGCGTCGGAATTCGTTCATAATAAATGATAGAAGATTTTTATATGCAAATTTGACCCATGGATAATCTCTTCCAAAATATTCGAAAAGTTCAGGTTCCCAAATCTCCATAGTTCGCTGTGTAATATTATCAAACAACCACATACCGGTCCATTCGGCAAGCAAAAATTCTTTGTAGTAAAGTGAATGCTCATAAATCAAATCAACATGTATTGATTTATAGAGTTGCATTCTCAAGCCACCGCTCCAAACCGCACCGAATTTGAATCTCTCGTCAAAAACGTTCATAAGCGAATCATCGAATGTTGCTGTATGTCTATCAATAAAATCGCTTCGGGTCCAACTGATTGCCGTATTGTGCATCAGCCAAAAATGAGAATTTTCTCCGAAATTATATCCATAACCATCATTCAACCCGAAACCAAATCGCCATGTATCGCTAACAATTCCATCTGTTTTAATGTCAAATGTTTTAAAATTAGTCGAAATATTGCCTAAAAATGCATATTCGGACTGATGCTTAAATAAGTCGGAAAATTCTTCAAGTTCGATTAATCTTACAAAACCATAAACAAATTCCAAATTGTAAGTGTTTGCCAATTTAGACTCAAATTCGTCAAATCCAAAGGATGCAAATGAAAGCCCATATTGAGCGGCTAAAAGCGATTCATTGTTAATGTGGCCGGGTTTCGAATAGAATTCTTTAAAAAAGCGAATCAGCCTCGGTTCATCATCAATTTGAGCCGAAGCTGAAAAAATTACCGCAAAAATCAGCAATAAATTAATTACAAACTTCATTACATCGAAGACGGTTTATTCTTCATGAAGTTGTCAGAACTTTAAAGCCAATCCGACTTTGAAAGAATCATACAAAAACGGATGAGCAGTATCGAAGGGCCAATTCATGGCAACTTTCCTTAATTCATAAAACCCGTAGTTTATCGCATTGTTAAGTACAAAGTGCATCATAGCTCCTGCAACGGGACTTTTCTTAATTATTTCTTTAGCGAACCAATCTCCGAGACCGCTTGCGATACTTTGCAAGATTGAACTGCCAGCCCAGTACCAAAACATATGGCGGGGGAAAATCATGGAGCGTTCGTAACCGACTGTTATTCCGATATTTTCGATTGGATAAAGGGCGATGTTTGCTTCAAAGCTGTTACCGAAACGCGCCTGACCTTCGAATGTTTCTAAACTCTTAGGTAAAGGTGTAACTGGTTCAGCACCCGTTCCTATAAAATCGAAGATTGTCCATGTCAAGCCCGTAATACTGTTTAAATACAAAAAGTCACGGTCACCGGATTTGAACCCGTATCCACCACCGCTCTCCAATCCGAAACCCCAAGAATCGGAGGCGATTCCGGTGACACCTGTTTCTTTCGAACCATATTCTGTGTTATAATTTGTTATTGATAACAAACTTTGGCTGTGCCAGAAGACAACCGAATCGGGGTCGCTTCTCAAAGGACGTATGGTCCCTATACCTAAACGTACATTGATGCTATTTGTGGATAAAATATCATCGGATTCAACCCCATAAGCATCTTTGTGTAAAAACGGGATGACGAAACCGTAATTGACAGAAATAATTGGGATCCTGACAGAACTTTTCGAAAAAATAATCAGCGGGGTTTGGTCCATCATTTCATCAATGCTGTCATCAACAACATCGTCAAAATATTCATCCTGTGAATGGGAATTAAGACTAAAAAGCATAATTATTACCGCCAAAAGTGGTATTGAGAGGAACTTTTTCATAATTTATCACCTTTTATTTGAACGAACCCTAAAAACTTGAACATTTATTCCGTATTTACGTATCTTATTATGTAAAGTTTCACGACTAATCCCAAGAGTGGCGGCAGATTTGCTTACGTTGCCGTTGTTTTTTTCAAGAGTTGCTTCGATTTTACGTTTATCCACCACTGCAATATCCTCTCTAAGTGTGGCATTTCCGGTAATAAACTTATCGGGAGATTCTCCTCGGTGATTTTTAATGCCGCTGTTGATTATTTTATAAAGGTCCGATACTTCTACTTTTTCCATTCTCGTGGTTTGCATGGCGACTCTGATGACACTTGCAAGTTCTCTAACGTTTCCATGCCACTGATGTTCAGTAAGAAATTCAAGTGCGGACGGGGATAGAAACTTATTATCCTGATAATCCTCATTATGCTTTTGGATATAATATTCGGCTATCATAGGAATATCTTCCCTGCGTTCCGAAAGATTAGGCATATTGATTTCACATTCACGTAGGCGATGGTAAAGTTGCTCACGGAACCTTGTTTCACGCATGGCGATTACAAGATCTTTGTCCGTGGCCGAAATAAATCTTATGTCCATTTCTTCACTGTTAACTGAGCCGACTTTACGAACGACCTTTTCTTCAATCGGAATGAACAAGTTGGACTGTAAATCAAGAGTCATTTCGCCGATTTCATCGAGAAAGAGGGTACCTTTATTGGCTTCATGGAAAAGCCCGCGTTTCGTTTCGGTTGCACCGGAAAACGAACCCTTGATATGACCGAATAATTCACTTTGAAAAAGCTCTCTCGGAATATTCGGGATGTCAACTGTAATAAAGGGATGCTTGCTTCTACGGCTAATCGCGTGAATGGCTTTTGCGGCAAGTTTTTTGCCAGTACCGGTTTCGCCTGTTATCAAGACATTCAAATCTGTTCTACCGTATCTGATTATGCTATCGCCTACATCAATGAGTGTTTTGCTTCGCCCCATGAGTCCATGACTTTCCAAAAAGCGGCGTATTTCTTCCATTTCATTTTCTGATTCTCTCGGCAAACTGCTTTCAAGTACCTGCTTAATTCGCTCCTTACTGATTGTGCTTTTTTCGATGAAATTAACTGCACCTAATTTCGTGGCTCTAACAGCTGATTCAATTGTACCCTTGCCCGAAATCATCACTACGGGTATAAAAGGGTGATTACGTCTGAAAATTTCAAGCAAATCAAGTCCGTCATAACTTTCACCGGGACCAAATTCAATATCAAGCATTATCAAGCTGAACTGCTTATGATAGCGCTGAACTAAATTGATGGCTTCTTCGGGGAAATTGATTACTTGAGTCTTAAAGCCGTTAGATTCAACTATCTCTGAGATAGTTGCCGCAAAATCCTTATTATCATCAATAATTAAAATCTTCATATCACTTATTTATCGAATGTGTCGTTATTAAATTGCTTAATCTTTCGTGAAATTGTCTAAATTCCCGATTACCTTTGTTTTCGTTTGCTGGATTCCATACTGCTCTGAATCTGTAATTCATATCTGGATTAATGAACTCGACGAAATGGCTGGAATCAGCAAATACATACAAGGTCTGAACTTTGAGCATCAGATTCATCAAATCGTTGTAAATCTCGCAAAAAGTATTACTGTCAATCTTAGCTAATAATATCGGTTCATCATGAGTTTTAGGTATCGAATTATGTGTAATATGCAAATCGGTTCTGAGTGTATAATAATTCCTCTGCTTGCCGCCGTCGGTCATTTCACCCCAGATAATTTCGATATTTTTAGTACGCTTACCTATACAATCCAGCTTTTTCGGTGTCGAAGAACACCCCACAAACGCGACAATTAGCAATATTAGAAAAAAGCGAAACATGATTTAGTAATTCTCCAAAAATCTTTTGAACCTATCTATACATCGGCTCTTACCTAAGATTTCCATAGTATCGAACATGCCTGCTCCATGAGGTTTACCTGTTAGCATCAATCTCAGCGGATGGATTATTTCCCCCATTTTTTTATACGACGCTTTAGCATATTCTTTTGTCACAGACGATAAGTTCTCGCTAGAAAAATCCTCGGTTCTTTCGAAAATCTCTACAAGAGGAGTAATGAGTTTTTTTACTTCGTCATTCCATTGTTTCGATAAATAATCGGCGTCAATTTCATATTCGTCGCTGAACATGTATAAGGCAAAATGCGGTAGTTCCCTCATGAATAAGACTCGCTCCCGAAATAAATAAGCTATCGAGCTAACTTTTTTCATATCATCAATTTTAATCCCGAGTTTATCCAATTCTAAAGCTAACATAACTCCCAGAGTTTTCGCATCAAGTTCCTTTAGGTATTGCTGTTGCATCCAATCAAGCTTTGCCGTATCGAAAACCGCACCGCCTTTGTTGACTTTTTCAATGTCAAAAGATTCGATGAGTTCATCTAAACTGTATATTTCTCTGTCAGCGGCCGGATTCCATCCCAAAAGAGCGATAAAATTCACAAACGCATCTTTTAGATAGCCTTTATCACGAAAGTCTTCAACTGCCACAGAGCCTTGACGTTTACTGAGTTTGCTTTTGTCATGATTCAAAAGCAGTGGCAGATGCGCAAATTTTGGTATATCCTTGCCCAAAAACTTGTAAAGCAAAACGTGTTTGGGCGTAGAAGGCAACCACTCCTCGCCACGAATAACGTGAGTAATTCCCATCGTATGGTCATCAACTACATTTGCCAAATGATAGGTAGGAAAACCATCGGACTTCAATAGAATCTGGTCGTCAATGTCGTTTGTGCTTACAGTAACTTCGCCTCGAATTAAATCATTAAATTTCACGATTTCATTTTTTGGAACACAAAGCCTTACGACATATTCAGAGTCACTCTCAAGCAATTCGAATGTTTTTTCATCGCCTAAAGTAAATTGATTCTTCATTTCCTCACGCTCATATTTCGTATCGTGCGAATCAACTCTCCCTTGACGCATTTGAGCTATTTCGTCCAGAGTGTCGAAGGCATAATATGCATGACCGGATTTTACCAGCATGCCAACATATTCTTTGTAAATACTGAGACGTTCTGATTGAACATATGGGCCAAATTGACCGCCTTTGTCTGGACCTTCGTCGTAATCGATGCCTGCCCATTTGAGAGATGATATCAGACGTTCAGTCGCATTCTCCACGAGCCGTGTTCTATCGGTATCTTCAATCCTCAGTATCATCGTCCCACCGTTTTTTCGGGCAAATAAGTAATTGTATAAAGCTGTTCTCAATCCCCCCACATGGAGATAGCCCGTCGGGGATGGTGCAAATCTGACTCTCGCTTTCATTATAGAATTTCAAATTCTGACATTTAACAAATATGCAAAATAACAAAAATATCTCTATTACAACAAGTATCGTAACATACTGAGCACCTGCATGTTTTTATTTTGTTTTTAGTCGCAAAATTTTGCAAATTACTTAGAAAATTTCTAATACTTAGTTAAATATTACATATGATAGGTTAAAATAATACTTCCGGGTAACGACTTTTATATAGCATTCAAAGCCAACATGATAGGCGACATACTATCCCAACAGGGCTATCAAATATACATTTTGAATAGCGGTTGGTATATCAGGATAATTTTAACAAAAACATTCTTGATTCTTTTATCATTCCTCTTTTATTTATTCTTCTTGCTCTTCTTCATTTTTTCCTTAAATTTGAATTTTATGCTATTTTGGGAATTGAAATTAAAATTTTTACATACTTATAGGTTTATAAATGTCGAACTACACTATCATCTGGTCTAAAATTGACGAAGCCCCCGAACTTGCATCATATTGTCTGCTTCCGATTGTGCAAAGCTATACCAAAGGAACTGCCGTAAATGTCGAACCCCGCGATATTTCGCTCGCAGGGCGCATTGTTGCCACTTTCGCCGAGAGATTGACTGATGAACAGAGGATTCCCGATTATTTATCGCAATTAGGCAAGCTTGTGAAACAGCCTGAAGCTAATATCATAAAACTGCCCAACATAAGTGCCTCTATTCCCCAACTTCAAGCCGCTATCAAGGAACTTCAGGAAAAGGGCTACGACATACCCGATTACCCCGAAGAACCGCAAAATGACGAAGAAAAAGCTTTACAGGAACGATTTTCGAAATGCCTTGGTTCGGCTGTTAACCCCGTTTTGCGTGAAGGTAATTCAGATAGACGTGCCTCCGCATCCGTTAAGAAATTTGCTCAAAAGTACCCTCACAAGATGATGCAGCCTTGGCCCGGGTCCGGTTCTAAAGCACGTGTTGCTCATATGAAAGACAAAGATTTCTTCAGTTCGGAGCAATCAATGACGATGGAGCATCCAGACAATATAAGGATTGAATTTAGTGATATAAGCGGTAACATAAAAGTACTTAAAGCCGACATTCCTTTACTCAAAGGCGAAGTAATTGATTGCGCCGTGATGAACGTTGCGTCGTTACGGCAATTTTATGCCGAGCAAATCGAGGAAGCCCGCAAAGACGGAGTGCTTCTATCGCTACATTTGAAAGCTACAATGATGAAAGTTTCCGACCCAATAATGTTTGGACATGCTGTATCGGTTTACTACAAAGAAGCATTAGATAAGCATGCCGATGCTTTGCGTGAAATCGGTGCCAATGTAAATAATGGTCTGACTGATGTTCTCGAAAAGTTAAATCGTTTGCCCGCAGAGAAAAAAGCCGAAATTGAAGCCGATATTGCAAAGGTTTACGAAAATCAGCCCGCTTTGGCTATGGTGGATTCCCGTTATGGTATTACGAATTTGCACGTACCGAATAATATTATCGTTGATGCTTCGATGCCGAATGTCATTCGCGACGGCGGTAAAATGTGGAACAATGACGATAAATTGCAGGATTGTATAGCGATGATTCCCGATAGAAGCTACGCCACAATGTACTCTGCGATTTTAGAAGATGCCAAAGCTAAGGGGCAGTTCGACCCCGCTACCATGGGAGCGGTTTCAAATGTCGGGCTGATGGCTCAAAAAGCTGAAGAATATGGCTCACACGATAAAACTTTCGAAGCCACAGAGAATGGTATTATCCGTGTGGTTGCATCGGACGATACTTTGCTTATGGAGCAAAAAGTCGAAAAAGGCGATATTTTTCGTATGTGCCAAACAAAAGATTTGCCCATTAAGGACTGGGTCGGTCTTGCTGTCAGAAGAGCAAGAGCCTCATCTACTCCCGCAGTATTTTGGTTAGACGAGAACCGTGCCCACGACCGCGAAATAATCAAAAAAGTCAATAAATATTTGCCTATACACGATACTAATGGACTTGATTTGAGAATTATGAAACCCGTTGACGCAATGAACTTTACGCTCGAACGCACGCGCCAAGGGCTCGATACAATCTCGGTTACAGGCAACGTACTTCGTGACTATTTGACAGATTTATTCCCGATATTGGAATTAGGCACAAGTGCCCGAATGCTATCCATAGTACCATTGCTGAATGGCGGCGGTTTATTCGAAACAGGTGCGGGCGGTTCGGCTCCGAAACACGTCCAACAGCTACTCAAAGAAAATCACTTACGTTGGGATTCATTGGGTGAATATTGCGCCTTGGTACCGTCGCTTGAATTGGCTTACGAAAAAACACAAGACGCGAAAGTGAAAATCTTAGCCGAAACGCTTGACGAAGCAATTGGCGTATACCTCGAAAACGGCAAATTACCATCGCGAAAGGTAAAGGAAATTGACAATCGTGGAAGCTCGTTCTATCTGTCGTTCTATTGGGCAAAAGCGTTGGCAAAGCAAACTCAGAACGCCGATTTGCAGGCGAGATTCTCGAAAATTGCCTCCGCTCTCGAAGCTAACGAGCAATTAATTACGCAAGAGCTACTTGATGTGCAAGGCGTCAAGGTGGATATCGGCGGCTACTATATGCCCGACCCTGTGAAAACCACCGCAGTGATGCGCCCCAGCGTCATATTCAACCACATTATTGATACGATGTAAAAGCACCTTAAATCTACTACAAAGGCTGTCCATATGGGCAGCTTTTTTTGTCATCAGGTGTTTTATTTGTAGAATTTTGTATATTTGTAAAGAGATTATTGAGAGCATGCGGGATATATGTATTATAGAAGAAAAATAATTTTAGCTTTAGTTCAACAATTCGGCGGAGCTTTATCAAGAACCGATTTACAGAAGTTATTATTTTTATTCTCTCAAACGCAAAGTGAGCCATCATTTCATTTCGTACCATATAAGTATGGTTGCTTTTCATTCCAAGCAAATCAAGATGTATCAACAATGATTAAGTATAATCAAATCGAAGATTCAAATTCAAAATGGAAAATTATTGACAATACAAGTTATATACATCAATTGAAGTTTGATGATAAAGTTGGTTTAATTAACTTATATAATAAATTTCAAGATTTTCATGGTGAAGTGCTAATTAAATACGTTTATGAAAAATACCCATATTATGCTATCAATAGTGAAATAGCAGAAAGAATTCTTGATACTGAGCATTTTCAATATGTAAGTAGCTTTAAACCACAAAAAAGTGATTTCGTAATTTTTACAATAGGATATGAAGGAAAATCAGTTGAAGAATATGTAAATCAATTAATTAAAGAAGATGTTAAAGTCCTATGTGATGTTAGGAAAAATCCATTAAGTATGAAATATGGTTTTTCTAAAAATCAAATAAGAAATATTGTCGAAAATGTAGGAATCAAGTATTTGCATTTACCTGAGCTTGGAATTGAATCAAGTAAAAGACAGGAACTTAAATCGCCTGAGGATTACAATAAGTTACTTGCAGATTATGTCGAAAATATTTTGCCCAAGAATAATTCCGGAATAGATAAGCTTGCTGATAATTTACAAAAGTTTAAAAGAATCGCTCTTACTTGTTTTGAAGCAGACTATCAATGTTGCCACAGAAGTAGAACGGCAGAAGCATTGCATAATAATTTAAATAATTGCTACAATATTCAACATATCTGAGAATAGTATGAAAAAAAAAGTTCTAATTACAGTAAAAGCATATCCGGCTATTTCTACTAAATATGGCGAAACGGTGTGTACTGCCGGTATTACGGAAGACGGTGATTGGATTAGGATATATCCTATTCCATTTAGAAAACTTGACTACAAAAACAGATTTAAAAAATATGATTGGATTGAATTGGATTTAGTTAGAAACGACAGCGATTTCAGACCTGAATCCTACAGACCGACAAAATTTGAAGATATTGAAATTGTAGGGCACATAGAGACTGGTAGTGGCACTTGGGATGAACGAAGGAAATATGTACTCAATAGTAGAGTTTATACAAATTTAAGTGAGTTAATAAAACAAGCCAAAAATAAACAAATTTGTACTTCATTAGCTACTTTCAAGCCAAGCAAAATTACAGATTTTATCTATAAGCCTATTGAAAAAGCATGGAATGAAACTAAACTTCAGAAGCTTAAAGCTATTGACGAACAAGGTAGCTTGTTCGACAATGAAGATGAAAATGATATTGAAAAGTTTGAACTTGTTGACAAAGTACCCTATAAGTTCTCTTTTGTATTTGAAGATGGTGAAGGGGAAAAATCAACTATGATGATTGAAGATTGGGAGACCGGTATGCTTTATTGGAACTCACTGAAACGACATGCGGGTGATGAAAAATCAGCATGTGAGGATGTTAGGCAAAAATATTTTGAAGATTTTGCCAAAACGAAGGATTACTATTTTTTCTTAGGTACTACAAAACTCCACCATTATGTTGCACTTAATCCATTTGTCATTATTGGTGATTTTAGACCAAAACATATTGTTCAAGATAGTATTTTCAATTAGAATTACCCACTTCACCCCATATGCCATACATTAATATAAGAGAAGAAGAATTAAAGAACAAGATTGCACTTGATTTCTTTTGGCAATACGATTGCACTCGTATAATCGGAAATGTGGATTTTTGTGTTTCGATGCACGACAATAAGAAGGAGCCGCACGAGCAGGAATCGCTTCTATGGGCGGAGGCTAAGAAAGGCACTGCCGATATGTACAAATCTATCACTCAATTGATTCTGACAATTGGAAAGGCACGAACTTTCGATAAGTATCTTCCTCCGGCTATGCTTGGGGCTTTTGATAGCGGCAAAATCGCTTTCATTCCGTATAATGATATCAGCGAAATTTTCTATCTTAATGATTTCAATTGGAATGTTACACCTTCCAATCATGAGACGAAGGAATTTAAAATCATATTCGATAGAGTGAAAGCGGTTATTGAAAAGAATGCATTGCTCTTCGATTATGAAAAAGATAATAAGGAACTCCACAAGTTCATAAAGAATAATTTTGTTGTTGGCAGGTTCGGGATTTCAAAAACCATGATTGACAAGAATAACTTCATGGTGATTTATAATAAATGGCTCGTCTCTGTCAAGCCTTCGATTGCAGTGAACTGGGAAGTCGCCAAAAAGAGTGGCATAATTGACGGCGATTTCTACCTTGCGGATTTACTTTCTCAGGAAAATGAAACGCTCAAAGATAAATTATTTGTGTTGCTCAAGAAGGCGTACTATGAACTTGACCGAAAAATTGACAAATCCGGGTTGTTCAGCTCGCTGACGACTTCATTCAATGACGGACAAATTGCTCATCATCAGTTTTGGAACAAATACCAAAGACCACCGAAAGAGGAATATTGGGATTATATCGTCGAGCGGCGTGATTTGCTCGTTCCCCAAGACGTACGGGAACGTAAGGGCTCTTTCTTTACTCCGCAAATTTGGGTGGAGCTTTCACAAAAATATTTGACCGATGTTTTGGGCGAGGATTGGCAGGACGAATACTATATCTGGGATTGTGCCGCAGGAACGGGAAATCTTCTCACAGGGCTTACGAACAAGTATAATATTTGGGCTTCTACGCTCGACCAACAAGACGTCGAAGTGATGAAAGACCGTATCAAAAATGGTGCAAACTTGCTTGAAGACCACGTTTTCCAGTTCGATTTTTTGAACGATGAATTTACAAAACTTCCGCAGAAATTACAGGATATAATAAATGACCCCGAAAAAAGAAAGAAATTAGTGATTTATATTAATCCTCCGTATGCGGAAGCACGCGGCGAACAAGAATTTAAAAGCAATTTGAAAGGGGTTAATATATCTAAACAACAAATTATAAGTGATATTGGCAACGCAAAAATTGAACTTTTTGCTCAGTTTCTAATACGAATATATTTCGAAATTTCAGGCTGTAAAATTGCTGAATTTTCTAAACTAAAAACATTAAATGCACCAAATTTTCAAAAATTCAGAAAAATTTTTCGTGCTAAATTAATAAAATGTTTTGTTGTTCCAGCTGATACGTTTGATAATGTTAAAGGACAGTTCCCAATAGGTTTTAAAATTTGGGATACTACCAAAAAAGAAGTATTTAAAACTTGTAAAGCTTATATATACGATAAAAATGGTAATTCAATTGGTAGCTATTCATATTTTAGTTACGATGGGTTGAAGTTCATAAACGATTGGATTAAACAGTTTAATGCTTCTGAAATAGAAAGCATAGGCGGCTTAATTCCCCGTACAAATGACTTCCAGCATCAGAGTTTTGTAATGATTGTAAATCCTATAAATTTATTTAGTGGTTCAACCAAATTTTACATTAATAAAAACAATTTGATTTATGCGGCTATTTACTTTGCTGTTCGCCATTGCATAGAAGCTTCTTGGCTTAACGATAGAGACCAGTTTCTTTACCCAAACGACGGATGGCAAAAAGATACAGAATTTCAGAATGATTGCTTGACATTTACGCTTTTTCACAGTCAGAACAGAATAACTTCAAAAGAGGGCACAAACCACTGGATTCCTTTCACAGAGCAGGAAGTAAACGCAAGAGAGAAATTCGACAGCAATTTTATGAGCGATTTCGTAAAAGGGAAATCTAAACCACAAAAGAAATCTATTACTACATTTTCGATTATATTCGAGCCGGTAGAAGATTATGGTCGGGCTCCGCTGAAATTTTCAAAAGAAGCAATGGCAGTTTTTGATGCCGGCAGAGAGTTATGGCGATATTACCACAAGCAGCCCAACTGCAATGTGAATGCTTCCTTATATGATATACGTGAGCATTTCCAGGTCAGAAATGACAAAGGCAAAATGAATAATAAAAGTTCTGATGCCGAATACACTAGACTGATAGGCAACTTGCGTGATAAGCTAAAACTATTAGCTAAGAAAATCGAGCCCAAAGTCTATGAATACGGCTTTTTGAAAGGGTGAGTGCACAAAAAATAAAGCCGCCCCAAATGAGCGGCTTCGAAATTATTGCTTTAACTTAATATCTTCCCCTCTCTCCCCCCAACTCGAATGTGGTGACGCCGAAGATTTTTTGCAATTCGATGAGTGGTTCTTTGCGTGTGTACATGCGGCAAGTCTCGAAGACTTTTTTCATTTCGTACTTTTGGGCTAAGTCGAGTGCGTAGGGGTTTGCTTCGGGAGTATCGAGATAGAGTAGCTCGTCAACTGCTTTGTTTGCTAATGCTTTATAGAGTTGGTCGGCTATGATGAAGTTATCTGCGAAAAGTGGTCCGATTTTGAATCCTTAATTAGACTAGACGAATGGGTAATAGGCTCTGCTGAAGAGCAAGCTATGAGGAATAGTTTGTCTGACTGGAATGGTCATGGGGTTGGTGATTTGCCAAGCTCTAATAATAATTTCATTCCTGTCAATTATGCCGAATAAAACTCATTCTGTCAGATTAAACGTTGACTATTACACATTATTATCTGAATAAAGGAGGAAATGAACTATGATACAAAATGAAATAGCGATATCAGTACAAAATCTCACAAAATCCTATAAAAATGTCAGAGTATTGGAGGGGGTGGATTTTGAAGTAAAAAAAGGCAGTATTTTCGCACTGCTCGGCGCCAACGGCGCGGGCAAGACGACGATTGTCAGAATCCTCGCAACACTGCTTAAACATGACGGAGGCACGGTCGTCGTTAATGGATTTGACGTCGCCTCAAAGCCCGACTATGTACGGCAGTCGATCAGCCTGACAGGGCAATTTGCAGCCGTGGACGAGATATTGACCGGGCGGGAAAATCTCATTATGATTGCCAAATTACGTCATCTTAAAAATCCTCGTGAGGTTGCAGATGAACTACTAAACCGTTTCGTCTTAACTGATGCTGCCGACCGTAGAGTTTCTACCTATTCGGGTGGAATGCGTCGCCGACTTGACATTGCCATGAGCCTTGTTGGAAAATCTCCGATTATTTTCCTCGACGAGCCAACCACGGGTCTTGATCCCGAGGGACGGCTTGAAGTCTGGAAAACCGTCAAGGAGCTTACCAGCAGCGGTACAACAATCCTGCTGACGACGCAGTATATAGAAGAAGCGGAACAGCTTGCAAACCGAATTGCCATTCTGCATGGTGGTAGGATTATCGCAAGCGGCACACTGGCGGAGTTGAAAAAGCTATTCCCACCCTCAAAGAGTGAGTACATTGAAAAACAACCGAGCTTGGAGGAAATATTCCTCGCAATCATCGGCAAAGGGGAGGGCAAATAAATGGAAGCAACAAAAGGACACTTTTTCAGCGATACGGGTGTGATGCTTGGTCGCTCCATGCGTCATATTTTTCGTAGTATGGATACAATCATGACAGTCACCATTTCGCCGATTGCAATTATGTTGTTATTCGTTTTCGTATTAGGCGGCGCAATTCAGAGCGGTACAGATAACTATATTAATTACCTGCTACCCGGCATTCTTCTGATGACCATTGCAAACGGTATCGGCTACGTGTCTTATCGCTTGCTTCTGGATAAGCAACGTGGTATCTTTGAGCGTTTCCACTCTATGCCGATTGCCCGTTCGGCTGGACTATGGGGACATGTGCTTGTCTCTTTAGTATCCAATGCGATTTCGGTTACTGTAATCATTCTTATTGCCTTTATTATGGGTTTCCGTTCAACGGTAGGGGTATTGCCATGGCTTGCCGTGGCTGGTATGCTCTCGCTGTTTACGCTGGCTCTGACATGGATCGCTGTAATTGCCGGACTTTCTGCTAAATCAGCAGATAGTGCAGGTGCATTTGCCTTTGTAATTCATCTTCTACCATTTATCAGTTCAGCCTTTGTGCCAACTGATACAATGCCAAATGTGGTACGCATTTTTGCAGAAAACCAACCTGTAACATCGATTGTAAATGCGATACGAGCATCACTCAATAGTCAACCAGTTGGAAACGATATCTGGATAGCTCTTGCATGGTGTATTGGAATAATGGTTGTTTCTTATATCTTTGCCTTACGAGTTTATAAAAAGCAATTATAATGATTATGTAAAAAAAGGCAAACATGTGTATAAAACATTGGGGTTTAAGTGGTTAGAACAAGTATTCTACCTCGCATTAGCGTTAGTGGCGGGTTTTTTAGTTTCTTCACTAGGCTCAGGATGACGGAACGTTTTTGTGGATTCTTCGCCTTGCTCAGAATGACGACTGTTCTAGCTCTTCCACCTTTGGAGATGAATTACCAACTGCTGAGATTAAGGATTCAACTTCATCAACCAGAATTGACATTGATTCCATAATTACCGCCATCAATGGTATAATTTTCGGGTCGGGGTCCCAAAGGGCCGTTATCGGTTTCGCAATACCAAGGGATATAAGCAAAAACAGGTCCTCCGTCAAAAACCACCGTGTTAAAAAACTTTTCTCCTCCGTCTCGTGTAAGTGTTGTCATTATTCTGCCTGAACCTGATGAATGACAATGAACTCCCATGCACTTGCCTCCATTATTTGTCAAAACCCATTCAAGTATCGCACGGGTACGGCTTGAGGCGGGAGTATAGCCACCCTACCCTGTGTTGCGCATCCAACCAGTAGCTTCTGTGGTGTAAGGAAGGCACCATCCTATAAGATTCGGGTCACTGCAATTTGTGTTGTCGCATTCAAAAGTGACATCAAGAGTTACAAATCCGCTGTCGTTATACCAGCGAATGAGGTCATCGCCATAATTTCCACCCGCTACATAATCTCCCGGTTTAACACTCCCAAAGGTTTGGGCGTATCCTCTTCCGCTTCCGCCTGACTCAAAAACTATCCATCGGTTTGTAAGAGGAGTTCCAATTTTATATCTCACTGTGAGAATAGCATTTAAGGGTGTAAGCATGTCGTCAATAGTTGTATTAGGATCATCAGCATCAATGATTACTTTATAGATTTCGGATACATGGGTAGCGAAATCGGAGCTTGCATTGCCAACATAAGGACCACCTGCAATGGTTACTTCTGATGTGCTTACAAATTGCGCGAAGGAGTTTGCATAAGTAAACAGAGCGATTACGGAGATAAATATTTTTGCTTTCATAATTGTTATATTTAATAGTTAATGATTATTTTCTGTGCTAAAATTTTTCCTGTTCGATTTAACTGAACAAAATAAAATCCTTCCGGCAAATCGTTTATGTCAATTGTCAATGATTTTGTTTTTACTAAATCATTTCTGCTAATTACCAACTGACCCAATGAGTTGTAAATGTTTACAGATGTATTTTCATTGATGGCACCGGAGAATTGAATGGTGATGGTTGCATTTGAGGGATTGGGGTAAACTGTAAATAATGCCGATGAATTTTGGATTTCATTTATATCTGTGGTCGCTGCACATTGACTGGCATGCCTTGACATAATGCTATCATGATAGATTTGCAGCATTGTTGATAAACTAGCATTGTTTACGTCTCCTTCGTAAATTTCGTAATACAACATGCCAATAGAAAGTCCTTTTTTCATCATAGAATCAAGTATCGTGAGATTAGTGTTTGGTGTAATTCCGCATTTATTCATCCTTGCAGTATCGTTCACGCTTGAAATGGGCTGGGCGCCATTTCTGCACGGATTACTTGCAAGAATGCCCCACCCGCTTGTGGTTGAAGCAAGATTTGTGCATGGTCCAAGGTTGTCTTTCCATACGCCAAGCCTGTCGGGATAAGTTGCAATACCATAGTTTGAATATTGTGTAGCCACATACAATTTCGGATTACCGGAAGCGGAGGGTTCAAAGGATATCTGGTCAACAAATTCCATAACAGGGGTATTGGGGAAAACAGCCATATATACATCCAGCACTTCTTTCATTCTTGCCACTACGGTATCGGGATTATAATTGTATGTAACCCAAAAATCATTGCCATTAATATCTTTACTGAGAAGAAGATGTACCATAGTTCCTGAAATTGCATGAACATAAATCAGATTAGTGTCGTTGGCATATCTTGTGCCCAGCGCCTGGAGCATCATTTTAAGACGATTGACAAAAATCGGATCCCATCCAATGTAATCTGATGGCTTTGAGAATACTTTTGCCGATGTAACATTGTTTTTACCACCGAAAGAGAAAATCCCAGGCACACCCTGAAAAGTTGTCTGTCCAAATGTTGATAGACTTGCAAAAATTCCGATTATAAGTCCAGCGATTTTTTTGTCATCATGTTAATATTTGTTTTCATGTTAGGCATCATTTTATTCGAAAAGTTTAATTTGGTCGTCTATTTTTAGTATTGTGCACTACGTCTTCGCATATATGACGTTTTTATTGCCGAAAAAGCGAGCGAAGCAAAACATGCAAAATAAAAAGCGCATGCCCGGAGTTGTCGAACATACTGTGGAGCATATGAACTGTTGTGTAAAGTACGGAACCCTGTACTGTTGTCTTTTATGTCAGTCGATGATTATAATTTTTTCCGTTGTAAATTGCCTGTTGTTCTCCGTTAGTCGAAGGGCATATATGCCAGAGGACAAGTTGTCACGAAGCAAAAGCGCTGTTTCCCCCGATATATTTTTTAACTGCTTTACTATTTGTCCATATATATTGTAAACAGTGAGGGTAGCATTTTTTAACAATACACTTGCTTGGATAGTGACGGAAGATGTGAAAGGATTTGGATATACATTAATTGTTAGGTCATTGGACATGTCATGAATACCCGAAGTAGAACAATCAACAATAATGGAAAGCTTTTGCGAAGGGATATTGAAAGGTTGTCCCTGAAAAATAAAGGTTTGTCCTATTTGCTGGTTCCAGTTGTCAATGGCAAATAAATTGCAACCTGCTGTATCAACAAATCTTCTGACTTCAATTCCATTAGGGATATTTGTTATGCCTCTTGTGTCAAGGTAGAGAGGTTTACGCTGCCACCAGTTTACACTGCTTCGTAGAGCGATACCAAGTGTCAGTACAGGATTGGGAGTATTGGGATTGTTATTATCATTAGGGGTCCATGCTTCATATTTTGCACCTAAAATAAACGCTTGCCGCTCCAACCAGTAATTTGCTGGCGGTCCCCAAAATATATGGTCACCATTGGATTGACCTGTAAACACTACGCGGTCGTTAAGCAAGTATCTCTGTATATTTGGAAAAGTTGTTCTGTCAGAATTTTCGGGAAGCCTCCCCGGTCCGCCGTTCCAACCAGCCATGCCTACAAAACTTCCGCTCAATATTCCGGCGGCGGGGTAAATATCAACCATGCCTTCTATCATAGTCATGGGGCGAATCCGCACACCATCAAACAAATTTCGCACTGTATCGGGATTACCCCTATAATCTCTTCCCAACACATCAATTAAGAATGCGTTTGCCTTGTATTGGTACTGGTTTTTGTCAAGCCAATTAAAAAGCCATGCTTTGCCCGTATCTGTATCTAATAATAGTTGAGGATTTAACGAATCACCATAAAAAGGAGCCGAGTAATAAGCTCCGCTGTATCCGAGCCCTACAACAGAGTCCTGCATAAACTGAATAAGCGAGGGGATGTATCTCGTGTGCATATTCTGGACAAGAATGCAGCATCCGGTTCGTTCTCCCGGCTGCAAAGGAGGAACAGCCATATTAGGTGGTCCGGCATAGTTGCTCATCTGCCCCCATATTTGCATCCACGGAAGTTTGTCCCTCCATTGCGCCCACAACTGACTCATTCTATTGTAATCAAAAACAGTATGATTCATTAGCCCTATAGCCAAATACCCGTTTGAATTTTGCAATTTGGCGGGATACGAAACCGGAGGCATAACAGAATTTAGCCAGTTCCTGTATTTATCCAAAGCGAGCATCCATGCTTTTTCGCCCTGCGAAGGATTTGCAACGACAGTGTCAATCAATGCAGAGAAAGTTATAGTGTCGCCAGGTAAGAGATTTATGTTGTCGTATGCAAAATGAATGCGTTCGGCAGCATAATAGGGCATTACTTTTTTTGCCGGATTATTTACTGCCGCAACTATGCGTCCATTGTCTGCATCTGCTGCAATTACTAAAGGAGCAAATAGTCCGCCTGGATATGGCAAGACGCCACGCCATTCCCAGTCATTATTGCAAGCTGTTGCTTTTTCGGTTACGCCTGCAAGATATGGGTAGTAAAAAATATCATCAGTAATATCGTTGTCAACCGGATGTCTTTGTGATTCCCAAGGGAATAGCACAGTTTTAATGCTGTCGTTTGCAGTGATATGCAGTTTCCATATGTTGCCATTATTTGTTAGCGTTGCTGTTAATAAACTGTTGCTGACCGATGAGGAATACTGATACCATCCGCCCGAAGGCGTTTTAATTACAAATTCCGGCGCTTGGGCATTTGCAATAGTATGAACCAAAAGTAAAATGATACCTAATAATACTGTTCTCATAGTTGTATAATTTTTGTTTATATTAAATAATTAAAATACTTTAATAGTTGCCCGCTGATTAATATATGGTTTTATCTTATACAGATAAAACCTAACGGTTTCGCGGCTTTGCGTTCGGGCGGGTTTCGGAGCACAAAACTGTCAACCCGCACTGAACTTAACTAGAAGCACAAAACTCCAAGTTTGCACGTCATCCCGCCTGACGCAAAACCCGTGTTATGCACCGTTTTTCATTATTTTTTTAATGCTTTTTGCTATTTCTTTTCCATTGTCTGTAGTAGTGGCTATCAATTTGTCAAAGTCAGGAGTTGAATTTTCAAAGAAACATCCGTCTGTTAATATTTTGTCAGTTGAAAGTCCAACAAGTGGGAGCAAACTCCATGAGGTATTGTCTTTTTTAAAGACTTCAATAAGTTGTAATGCTATGATAGTATTATTGTCTCTGTTATATGGTTCATTGATTATCTGGATTATTGACTTGAATTTGTTTTGAAATTCCGTCTCGTTAGAAATAGTCAACTTAGTTTTTACTTCTTCGATTCTATTTATTTTGTATTCATTAAATTTTATTGCATAGTCTTTCCAATTCTCAAAAGGAGGTTGGGTTTCCCACTTATTAGACAAATAGTCTAAAAAATATAGGGATGCCATTTCGCAAATTGATTCAATGAACCAATTGGTTATTCTGGGATCGCAATAAATATGGGTCAATTCGTGTGCAAATTGATATGTTATTTGAGCGTAAAATCTCTCATTGGTTGTCAGGCCGATTGAATAATAATGAGGCAGTCCGTTTATGCATGCAATAGGTGTCGAAGGATTATGTATCACATGTAATGGTTTCTGTCCAAGTGGTGGACCATTAGGTACAAGTGTTTTGTAGTGTTCCGTAATGTCCCTACATACAGCAAAAATGTCATTGTTAATACCCGCATTATTGCTCAGTAATATGTTCAAATGCTCAGTCATAAAATGGTGCACAACAATAACATATACGTACTATTACAATAATATTTTATTAATTGCGTCAAACTTTCTAAAATAATATACTATTATACATATGGACGTGAAACCAGAAAAGGACTATTTAAATGATTTTAGAATACTTTTAAACATCAAAAGGTATAGTTATCGAACTATAAAATCTTATTCTAATGCTATTAAAATCTTTTTGTCTGCTTTTCCTGATATAAAACCCTCTGATATTAAGGTTTATGAAATCGAGCAGTTTATTAATTCAATGGTAACGGGTAAAAATATATCTCAAGCATACCAAAAAGTGCTTGTTGGTGCTATTAAGTTGTTTTACAATGAATTGTTGCGGAAAAATTATCAACTTAATTATCTATACCCAGATAGAGCAGAAAAGAAACTTCCTGTTGTCTTAGATAAATCGGAAGTCCAGTTGATTGTCGCTTCTATTCAAAACTTAAAACACAAAACAATCATATCATTGATTTATAGTGCTGGATTACGTCTTGGAGAAGCTGTTGAAATTAAAGTGAAAGACATTGATTCAAAACGAATGTTGATTAGAATTGTTCAAGGTAAAGGGAAGAAAGACCGTTATGTGATGTTATCGGAAAGACTTTTGTTGCTTCTCCGTGAATATTACAAGGAATATAAACCTAAAGAATATTTGCTTGAAGGACAGAAAGGCGATAAATACTCAACTCGCTCAATACAAGCAATTTTTAAGGATGCTCTTAAAAAAGCCAATATAAAGAAAAATGCAACTGTCCATACATTAAGGCACAGCTTTGCCACTCATTTGTTGGAAACAGGTACCGATATAAGAGTTATTCGGCAACTTCTTGGACACAACTCAATTAAAACTACACAAATTTATACCCAAATAAGTACTTCAAATATTGCAAAAGTTATTAGTCCTCTTGATTCTTTATAATTTTTCATCTCATCACAAAAAATTTCTCCGAATAGTTCCCAATTTTAATGAAATATATGCCGGCGGGAAGATGTGAAATATTAATTCGTAGTAGGTTGGACGTCCTCGTCTGACCATTAGAAGAATGTCCATTTTGAACAGACAGGGATGTCTGTTCTACCATGACGCATTCACCGAAGGGATTGTAGATTTTGATTTCCGAATCTTCCGAAAGTTCCAAACCCTCTGAAGTCTTTCTGATTTCAATATATTCCGAAGTGAGATTTAGGGAGATAATATTACTCTCTTTTTTGTCAATAACATCCGTAGCTTTACAACTTGAAAAGGCTTGAGAGATTGCAATCCATGAATTTTCTCCTTCAGAATCCAATAAACATTTTAATACATGTTCGCAGCCTGTTTCGATGTAGTCGCGATGGTAACTCATATTCAATAAATGAGAATTAAAATCAACGTTATACCCTAAGCTACCTTTGAGAATTCTTATTGGCTTGTTAATAATACTTTCTTTATTACTTCTAAAATATTCCCAAGGAGAATTTTCCTTAAAATAAACAGAATCTTCGTCAAATATTTCTTTCCAAAGATTATTATGAAATTTTATCATCCCGTTTATATTAAGAAAAGCACCATCATAAGAAATTAATGAGCAAAACAAATTAGGATATTTAGAAAAAATCTTTGAAGCACCAAAGCCACCCATCGAAAATCCTTGAATCGCAATACAACCTTCACTAATTCTATATTTTGATTGAATATGTGGGAGCAATTCAAATATTAGATTGCTTTCAGCCGGCTTATCCGAGTTTTTGCTATCGCTCCAGAAAGCATCTTTGAAACCATCAGGGAAAACAATAATTGCTTTTTGAATTAACCCCTTTTTCAATGCTTTTTCAAAACTTTCGGGAACTGATGTAATCTGATTTCCATTATGTGTGCCACCAATGCCGTGGAGGTGAAATATTAACGGAAAAATATCAGTCCCATCATCATAATGAGGCGGCAAATAAATCGAAAAAGGTATAGCTTTGCCGGTATTCTGAGAAACAAAGGATGTTTGAATAACAACTCCATCAATCGCAAAAAGTTTGATTGCAAAAAGCAATACAATTAAAGGTATTACAATCTTTTTCATCTCACCACCAATAAAAAAAACAATGATTCCAAAATAGTTAGACACTAAAATCAACAAAAAGGTTTAATCTTCGCCGTTTGAGATAGGGACGTCTCAAAAGGTAAACTTATTAAAAGCAGTCGTCATTCTGAGCCAAGGGCGAAGGAACAAGTTTTCCCCGGTTTCCTTCACTCCGCTCAGAATGACGGGGCAACACTTTACCACTTCACAAACTTCTCTACCCGATTGCCAACCCGCACAAAATACACGCCCACAGGCAGTTGCGATACATCAATTCTTACTCCCTCTCCTTTGGAGAGGGTCGGGGTG
>CAZWXI010000007.1:0-58436 GCA_964637845.1 uncultured Hyphomicrobiales bacterium
CAACAAATCTTATAGTTCATATGATGGCATCGTAGGGTAAAAACTATTAAATATTACACCGACCTTGTGGATTTCCAAACATAGTACATTAAAATATGCCCTTTCGTGAAACGACTTTTAAAAGTCTATATGACAATTACGAAATTTCAGAAGCAAAGATAAATGAACAGACAAGGTATGTTTAGTTTACTTGGTTTTGTCGTACTCGTAGCCCTTGCTTTTTTCATCTTCAAAGCAATGACTTCTAAAAAGCCAAAACCACCCGATGTTAAAGCATTCTCAGCATTAAAATATGCAAATTCCCAAATAGCAGAATATCAAGAGCATGAGCCCGAAATTGAAGCATTCGGAAGATTGCGAGCTTTGAATTCCGTAGAAGTATTTTCCGAAGTCGGTGGCAAAATGACTTTGAGTTCAGGAAGATTCAAAGTCGGCAATTATTTCTCACGTGGCGATATTATGATTCAAATTGACCCCGAAGAAGCAGAAATCAATCTTCTCTCGCTCAAAAGCGAGTTCTTGAGTCTGCTTACATCAATAATGCCCGATATCAAGGCGGATTTTCCGTCGGAATTTAATAAATGGAGCAGCTATCTCGAGCAGTATGACATTAAAAAAGCTATTGACGAACTTCCCGATGATGCCTCACCAAAAGAAAAATACTTCCTCGCTTCCCGTAAGGTCTTTCAAAATTACTATAATGTAAAAAATGCCGAGCTTCGCATGGATAAGCATATTATACGCGCTCCGTTCGACGGCATCGTAACCGAAAGCCTGATTGAACCAGGAACCATCGCCCGAATCGGTCAGAAACTCGGGAAATTATCGGGTACGGGACAATTTGAACTGGAGTTGACATATTCCGCCGATGATGTTAAATTACTCCGCGAAGGAATGACGGTAAAAATCGAGCATAACGACTCAGGTACCGAATTTCAAGGCAGAATAGTCCGAATCGCAAGAAGCATTGACCCCGCTACACAAACTGTCAAAGCATATGTCTATTTATCGGGTCATGGACTGAAAGAAGGTATGTATCTACGAGCAGTCGCAAAAGGTTCAAAATTGCCCGGAAGTATTGCTTTACCGAGAGCCGCATTGGTAAATAACAGTGTTGTATTCTTGATAAAAAATGGTATTTTAGCTTCATCAAATGCAGAAATCCTAAAAATCGGAAAAGATTTAGTGTATATCAAGGGTGTTGCTGTTGGCGATACAATCGTAACCGAGCCCCTCGTTAATCCCGAAATCGGCATGAAACTATCACCGATATTCAATAATTCGGTTACGGGTGCTAAATGAAAGGCTTACTCCCTTGGTTCATTAAATATCCTGCTTGGGCTAGTGTAATCAAACTCCTTATCATGATTTTTGGGCTTGTTGCTTTGCTCAACATGAAAACTTCGTTTTTCACCGAACTAGATTCTAACATGATTTCGATTACCGTAGCCTATCCCGGAGCTTCTCCAGAAGAAATCGAACAAGGTGTAGTCCAGAAAATCGAGGATAATCTCAAAGGAATACGAGGTATTGACAGATACACATCTACATCACAAGAAAACTTCGCAAGCGTTATGGTGGAAGTATTCCGCAGTCACGACATTAGCGAAGTATTGATGGATGTGAAAAATGCAGTCGAAAGAATCAATTCTTTTCCTTTGGGTATTGAGCCGCCCGTTGTGGCAAAAACGCCCGCAAGTGAATTTGCAATCAGCTTCGGCGTTACAGGTCCTGATGATTTGAACTCTCTGAAAACTATTGCTAAGAAAATCGAATTCGACTTACGTTCTATACCGGGAATTTCTCAAATTTCAATCAGCGGTTATCCAGAAGAAGAAATTGTAGCTTACGTCAAAGAAGTGGATTTACGAACCTACGGAATATCCATAGATGAAGTTACTCGTGCTTTACGCTCTGCGAATATAGAACTTACAATCGGAACGATTAAGACCGAACGCGAAGAAATGGTAATCAGATTAAACCAAAAGAAGTATTTCGCCGAGGACATGGCTGATATTCCCGTTTTAGCTTTGCCTGACGGCAGAATTGTCAGGATTAGAGACATAGCCGAAATCAGAAATACTTGGGAAGATAACCCCAAAAGAACCTATATCAATGGCAAAAGAGCCGTTGTTTTTACAATTAACAAGATAATCGGCGAAAATATTTTAGAAATTACGGACAATATTAAACTGTATGTTGATGAATTCAACACGTTAAATACGAATTTCGAGGCAATGGTGCTGAATGATTTTACTCAATCCCTCAGAAAAAGGATTGACACACTCGTAACGAACGGCTCGCAAGGAGCAATGCTTGTACTTTTGGCATTGACGTTGTTTCTGAATTTCAGACTTGCGTTTTGGGTTTCGTTAGCAATTCCATTGTCGTTTTTGGGCATGTTTCTCGTAGGATACCTTTTTGGTTTGACGATAAATGCAATTTCACTGTTTGGTTGTATTGTTGTGGTGGGTATTCTGGTTGATGACGGCATAGTAATAGCCGAGCAAATTTATCAGTATTACGAGCAGGGGAAAAAGCCCTTCGTTGCAGCTATTGAAGGCACTTTGGCTGTATTACCGTCGGTGGTGTTTGCTGTACTGACAACGATTGTAATGTTCATGCCGTTTTTATTTCTCGACGGACGTTCGGGCGCAGCCATGCGTGATATGGGTTTTGTTGTCATATTTGCTCTTATTATATCGCTTATAGAGGCGGCGATTATATTGCCTTCTCATCTTGCTCATTCCAAAGCACTGCATAGCTCCAAATCTCAGCACAAAATCAGAGAATTTCTTGATACTTTACTTGCTTATCTGCGAGATGTCCTTTATAGAAAATCAATTCAATTTTTCCTTAAATATAGATTAATTGCTCTCGGATTACTCGTGTTGCTGACTCTTGTCACAGCGGGAGGAATCGGAGGCGGGCATATAAAGTTTACATTTTTCCCTTATATTGATACCGATGCTTTCGACATAACGCTGTCGCTACCCGCCGGAACACGTGACAGTTTGACCGAAAAAGTTATGGACAGAATCGAAAGAGCCGCTTGGGAAGTCAATGAAGAGTTGAAGGCAGAACGCGAAGATAAGCAGGACGTAATAAAATATGTCATTAAAAAAGTTGCCATAGGAGCATCATTTACCGGCGGCATGGGGCTTTCATTTACTTCGGTAGCTACCGGAAGTGACGGAGTAGTACAAGTCGTTCTGATGGAGGGCGAGCAACGCAACCTCGAAAGTTTCCGCATAGCAAATGCTATCAGAGAGAAGGTAGGAAATGTCTATGAAGCTGATAAATTAATTTACAGTGGTGGCTCAATATTCGGTAAACCGATATCGTTTTCGCTGGTATCACCAAATCTTGAATTTCTCGAAAAAGCCAAAGAAGAGTTGAAAGTCGCAATGCAAAATATGCCTGAAATTGATGACGTATCGGATAATGACCCACAGGGGCTAAGAGAAATTCGAATCAAATTGAATGATAAAGCCTATTTACTTGGTTTGACTAATGCTGAAGTCGCTCGTAGAATTAGGCAAGGTTATTTCGGTGATGAAGTACAACGGCTCCAAAGAGGCGACGATGAAATTAAACTATGGGTAAGGTACTCAGATTTTGACCGTTCTTCGTTAGGAAGATTTGAAAATATGCGGCTCAGAATGTCAAATGGCAACGAATATCCTGTCAGCGAATTGATTGATTATGAAATAATCAGAGGCAAAACGGTCATCAATCACATTGACGGAAAAAGAGAAGTCAACGTCAGTGCTGATATTGTTGACCAAAATGCGGAAGTACCGCCAATTTTAGAGAGAATTCGCAAAAATGTATTAGAGCCAATCTTCGAAAAATACCCGGGCGTGACAACTGTTGAATCAGGTCAAAGGCGCGAAGTGCTTAAAATGGCCACCACAGGGAGAACGGGCTTAACGGTAGCATTTGTCGTTATGTTTTTTCTTGTTGTGCTGAGTTTCAGGTCATTCACACAAGCGGCGGTAGTGTTTGCATTATTACCATTCGGTATAATAGGTGCATTTTGGGGGCATTTCGCACAAAATATGCCCGTAAGTATTATGTCAGCTTACGGTTTGATAGCTCTTGTGGGGATTTTGGTGAATAGCTCCATTGTTTACACAAATACCTATAACGGCTATCTCAAGAACGGCATGAAAGTCAATGATGCATTGCTCGAAGCCGGTATAAACAGGTTTAGGCCGATATTACTCACGACAGCTACTACAGTTCTGGGACTATTCCCATTGCTTGCTGAACGCAGTCTGCAAGCAAAGTTTCTCATTCCAATGGCAATTTCGGTAGCTTATGGGCTGCTTGTGGGTTCATTGTTCGTGTTGATATATTTGCCCGTATTCTTGAGCTTGTTAAGTGATGTCCGTCGTATAGTCAAAAGGATTATCACCGGCAAAAAGTTCTCACAAGAAGAAGTCGAACCCGCGATTATTGAGGAATACAAAATAAACAAATATATGAATTAGTGTGATTCCGATGTATAAAATTATATTTATAACATTATTACTGACAACCCTTGTCGCGAAAGCCCAAACATTAACATTGGAAGACTTAATTAACGAGTCTTTGCTCAATAACTATTCGATAAAAATCGGCAGAGTAAGTGAAAAAATTGCAGACAGAAATGTTAACATAGGTAATGCCGGAATGTTACCGCGAATTGATATTACTCGAAGTCTATCGTATTCAATGACGGATATATATTTGGAGTTTTCCACAGGTCAGCGTATCGGCAGTTTAGATAATATTACGAAGAACAATAATGCCGGTTTGCAGTTGGGTTTGACTTTGTTCGACGGATTGGCGATGTTTGCTAATTACTCGAAATTACAGGAATTGCGAGACAAAAGCCGTATAGAACTGAAAATAATGATTGAGACAATGATACGTGAATTAGCTCAAAATTACTACGTAGCACTAAAACAAAAGTCAAACTTGGAAATTTTGAAAAAAAGTCTAGACTTGACAAACAGCCGAATCGCGAAAATAAAAAATCGCATAGATTATGGCGTAGCATTGAATCTCGAGCTATTACGCGCCGAAGTTGACAGAAATGCGGATAGCTCGGCTTATATGCAAACCGAATTGGCTTACAATAACTTGTTGCGTGCGCTCAATTATTTGACGGGAGCAAATATTATCAGAGACATTGTACTAGATACGGTTGTTGCTTTCGAACCAAAGCTCGATTTATCCATGCTTCGCGAAGCCATGTTTAGCAATAATGCGCAATTGATGCAAGCAATCAAAAACAAGCAAATATCCGAATATGATCGTAAACTCGTACTATCGCAATTTTATCCGAGAATCACTCTAAATACAGGATATTCATATGCTCGTACGGAAGCCGATGCAGGATTCTTTCTCGTAAACCAATCCGAGGGATTAAATGCCGGAATATCACTGCAATGGAACGTAATGGACGGCTCACGGCATATCATCAATGCACAAAATTCCAAATTACTCATAGAAATTCAGGAAATTAACATCGAAATGATGAGAGCCAATCTTGATATGTTGCTTAATAATTTGTATGACAATTACCAAAGACGTCTCTCGATATACGAATTGGAACAAAAAAATATTAATACGGCAGTCAGCAATTTAGAGCGAACATTAGCCGAATATGACTTGGGACGGGTCACTTCCCTGGAACTTCGTGATGCACAACTCAATCTTATGCGTAGCTCTGAGCGCAGCAACAATGCGAGATATGACGCCAAGTTAGCCGAGATTGAACTGCTTATACTTTCGGGAACTTTCAAAATAGCCCGCTAATTTGGCTATTTTGAGCCACAGTATAATATTCCTCATAAATTAGAGTTTTCTGCGTAATATTTATATGCAATTTAGCATTCATTGTCGATTTCCCCGACTATTTCAACGCTTCTAAATTATTCGCTCAATTCAGTCCTGCTCTATTAGAAAAATCGTCAGCACTGCAAAAAATATTCTGTAACTCCGAATTGGCACTGATTTTGTTTGTATGGGCATGTTAAAATTCAGGGAAAATAGATGATTTTACGTTTTCACATGTTCAAAAATAGATTGCCTCTAATGAATAGTGCCCTTGATGCTTATTCGGCAAGGCAAAAAGTGCACGCAAAGAATATTGCGAATGTGAACTCACCGCATTATCGTCCCGAAAAGGTAAAATTCGAGGAGTTTTTCCACGAGCATAGCGAAGTACTAAAAGGCGAGCAAACGCAATCGCGACATATACCTATGGGTGCTTCACGCGGGGATATTACAACACCCGAACGCGATGATGCTCCTGTAGCACCGCATGAAGTGTATTTTTCAGGTGAGACACATGTCAATATTGACAAGGAAATGGCTGATTTGGCTCAGAACCAAATACGCTTCCGTTTTGCATCTCAAATGATTGGTAAGTACTTCCGCGGACTAACGCAAGTGATTTCAGGAAACGTTAGCGGACAGTAAAATTACGCTTGTTTTAATTACATTTTATTAATAAATATGGTTACGAGAATATATTATGGCAAGTAATGTTTTTACCTCTTTCGATATAAGCAGTCAAGGAATGGCAGTCCAGAGAATGAGACTGTCAGCCGTGGCTAATAATATTGCCAATGCCAATACAACAAAAGGTCCTGACGGTCATCCCTACCGCAGAGAAGTAGTTGTGGTACGGGAAATCCCAGACAGTCCGTTTGAGCGGGAACTCGAAGCACAAATCAAAATCGCAACAAATCATCAATCACACGGACCAAATGTCAATGACTTTGAGTATCCGCCAGATACTCGGGTATTGCAAGCCAAAACCGTTAAGGACAACTCACCGCCGCGATTGGTTTATGACCCCAACCACCCCGAAGCTGATGAGCAGGGCTATGTGAAAATGCCAAATATCAACATTGTCACTGAAATGGTTGAAATGATTACCGCACAAAGAGCATTTGATGCAAATACGCAAGTGGTTGATGCGGCGAAAAACGTGGCACGATATTCACTTGAAATATAATGAAATAGGTAGGAGCGAATGAAAATTCCGGGAATAAACGCTTACAATACATATACAAACAATAGTTCGGAAGACAAAACCGAACTGATGAATGCCCGCGTTAACGGCAGTAGAAATACTGCAATTAATGAAGCGGTCAAGAAAATCAAAGATGAGATAATAATTTCAAACAAAAATCTCGTCGGTAACAGTATAAATACCGATAAAATCATAACTAAGCAAGAAAGAAAATACTTTATCAAAATGTTTCCGGAAAGTTCAGCAATTATCGAAAATCACGTATTATTCAATCGAAATGGCAAAGTAACGACTCCGCAAATCAACAAGGGCGTGATTGTGGACGGAAAAATATAGAAATAGAACAACGGATGTTCATAAATTGAAAGGATTCACGATGATTATCAACGAGCTAAAAAGAATCGGCGAGCATCTGCCGTTAGAATGGCAAAAATCTCAAGTCACTCCGACTGAACCCGCAGGTACAAAATTCAGCGATACTTTAAAAGAAGTTATCGACGACGTCAATCAACTTCAAAAGGAATCTGCCGGCATGACAGAAAGGCTCATTAAGGGCGAACCGGTTGAGCTTCACGACGTCATGATAGCAGCCCAAAAGGCAAGAACTGCATTTCAACTCCTACTCGAATTGAGAAACAAGGGTTTGGACTTGTACCGTGAAGTCAACCGAATGCAAGTTTAACATACTAATATTTTAAAATGGCAGAGAAAAATTTTCCCGGGCAAATGCGTACATTTTTCGGCAATTTGGCATTATGGCAAAAAGTAATCATCATTGCCGCACCTTTACTTATTATAGCGGCTTTGGTGTATCTGATTTCACTCGGTACCGAGAAAGAATACGGCGTTTTATATAGTGGGCTTGAACAGCAAGATGCATCAAAGATAGTCGAAAGTCTTAAAAATCGTCAGATGAAATACAAGCTGACTGACGGCGGTGCTACAATTCTTGTGGAAAAAGCTCAAGTACTCGATGCACGTGTGGAATTAGCCGGCGAAGGACTACCCGAGACAAGTGCTGTGGGATATGAATTATTCGACAAGACAAATCTTGGTATGTCGGAATTTGTCCAAAAGTTGAATTATCGCCGCGCTTTGGAGGGCGAGTTGTCAAAAACAATCAGTTCGATTGATGAAGTTCATCGCTCGCGAGTTCACCTCGTAATACCAGAAAAAGCATTATTTCAGAAAGACCAAAAGAAGCCCACAGCTTCAGTAACCTTGAAACTGAAATCCGGTAGAAGTCTCAACCAAAGAACTGTTCAGGGAATACAGACAATGGTCGCAAGTAGCGTAGAAGGTATGTCGCCCGATGATGTTACGGTCGTTGACCAAAAGGGTAAGTTGATTTCCGAGCCGCCACACGATGTTAGCACTGTCGCAGGGCTAACTGCACAGCAACTTGAGCAACAGAGAAAAGTCGAAGAGAATTTAGCTCAAAAAGTACAATCCATGCTCGACAAGGTAATAGGCGTTGATAATTCAAATGTGCGTGTTACAGCCGAACTTGACTTTACCAGAATTGAACAAACTAAGACAGACTACGACCCAGACCGCCAAGTAATTAGGAGCGAACAAACTATAGCCGGTTCGAACAAATCAACAGATTCTCTCTCCTATCCGACAGTAAGTACAGACCAAGCGAATTCCAACATCATTTCCAATTACGAAATTTCGCAAACGATAGAGCATATTATTCACAGTACGGGAAATATCAAGCGACTCTCCGTCGCGGCTATGATTAATGGCACATACAGCATAGCCGATTCTAACGGAGTTAAGTATTACGCTTATGCTCCGAGAAGCGACGAAGAGATGAATCGCATGACGGAAATTATCAAGAATGCAATCGGTTTCGACCCTTCGCGAAACGACCAAATTTCAGTAATAAACGTGCAATTCGAGACTATTGCCGATGAGCTTGAGCCGCTTACCGCCCGAGAAATACCGTGGTGGGAAAATCCGAATTATCAGAAACTCATCGTACTTGCATTAGCGATGCTCGTTACTTTCTTGATAATGTACAGAATACTCCAATCCAAACATGTCAAGGAAAGAATGCGGATCGCAATGGAATTGCCTCAGAAAGTTGATACAGAATTAGAAGAAGAAATGGAAGAAGTTGACAGTAAATTGGAAGACCTCGACGTTGACCAAAATGACATGCTCTTGCTTCCGGCAGAGCTCCCTGAGCAGTTCCTACTCGAAGGGGAACGCGATGATGTATCCGGTCAGAGAAGCGAGGAAGCCATGTTGCTTGACGATACATCATACGACAAAGCTTCGCTTGCCGAGCGAGCTCGAGTGCAAATTAATGAAGCATTCGCTCCGAAACTGACCGAAGAAGCAATGATGAAAATTGAATTGAAAAATAAAGTAGAAGAGTTCTTAGACGAACAGACCGAGGACGCTGTAAAATTAATCAGACTAATGATTTCTCAAGATTTAAACCGATGATTTTGCAATAAATTGAAAGTGCAAATGTATAATAAATGTAAATTTCGATACAAGACAAATGAAAAAACAGGTAATAAATTCGAGTGAGTTGACAGGCAGACAAAAAGCGGCGGTATTGCTTATGTCTATGGATTTAGACGTTGCGGCAAAAGTTTTCAAAGAACTCGAAATGAAAGAAGTAGAGCAAATTGCCGTCGAAATAAGCCATCTGCGAGATTTACCCCCTGATGTGGTAGAGGACGTTATACAAGAATTTTATGAGTTGATGACAGCTCAGAGTTTCATGGTCGAGGGTGGTATCGAATACGCTCAAGTACTGCTCGAACGTACTTACGGTATTGAAAAGGCACGTGAAATTATCGAAAAAATTCGCGTTCTGACTACTGTGAGAGGCTTTAACATACTTAAAAAAGCCGACCCGCAGCAGCTTGCAAGCTTTCTATCAAAAGAGCATCCCCAAACAATTGCTCTAATTTTATCCCATTTGCCACCGGACCAATCTGCCGAAGTACTTGCGGAGTTTAAAGACGATTTGCGCACTGAAACTATAATGAGAATTGCCACAATCGGTAAAGTATCGCCCCAACTTGTCTCGGAAATCGAATTTGTCGTTGACGAAATAGCCGAGCAAACACTATCGCAAAATCTTGCTCAGGCCGGTGGTGCTCAACTTGTAGCAAATATTCTCAACAAAAGTGTCAATGCTGTTGCGAAAGCAATGCTCGAGAATATCGAGGAGAAACGCCCCGATATGGCTATCGAAATCAAACGACTCATGTTCTTGTTCGAAGATATCGTACTCATTGACGATAAGGGGATCCAGCGAATTCTTCGCGATGTTGACAAGAAAGACCTCGCCCTGTCGCTCAAAGTTGCTGACGAAAAAATCAGAACAAAAATTTTCAAAAACATGTCAGAGCGAGCCGCCGCAGTTGTCAAAGAAGAACTCGAATTTATGGGACCCGTTAAACTCAAAGATGTCGAAGCGGCACAAATGCGAATCGTTGACGTAATAAAAGAACTCGAAGAAAGTGAAGAAATTTCCGTAGGCGGCCGCGGTAAAGAAGACGTGTTCGTATAATAAATCATAAGGATTTCACTTGGGCGAAATTGTAATAAAAATACCGCGACACAAAAGTCATGTCAAAATCATTCGCTCCGAAAAAGTTTTTGAGCAGGAAATCAAGGAGCATAAGTTTCGTGATTTATCTTATAATAAAGCCCGAATAGAGCAGGAAGAAGCCAAAAGACAACAGCAAGAAGCGCTGAGGGCAAAAACCCCTGTCAAACCAGTATTCATTGAAAAATTTACCTTTTCCGATTCAAACCAACCTATAAAAATTCCGCTTAACAATATTAATCGCGAGATGATAAATGTCGAAGATGCGAAATTAGAAATTCAGTTCGCCTACGACAAAGGATTCTCCGACGGGCAGGAATCATCTAATGCCGCCTATGCTAAAGAACTGAACGACCACCGAAATTGGGTCAAGAGTATTGACTTACTTGCAACTGAATTAAGAAGTCAATTTACTAATGAGTTATTTGCATTGGAACAAGTCTCAATAAGTTTGGCGGTTGTTATTGCAAGACATATTATTGAGCGTGAACTCAGCAATGACACAAATTTAGTATTTGAGCTTGTACGCAAAGCAATTAAGTCCATTGATGAGGAATCCCTTTTCAAAATTGCGGTTAATCCCGACGACTATAAAATATTGGAGCATTTCCGGCTCGATTTACTTAACGATAAGACATTAGCAAACAAAATTGAAATATCACCCGATGCCGAAGTTGGTCCCGGGGGTTGTATTTTACACACAGATGCGGGAATAGTTGATGCGAGAGTTGACACACAACTCCATAAGATTAAAGAATTAATGAATGAAGAATATTCCAAACATGAGGGTGCCGACGAGTTAAAGAATTATATTGACATTGAAGAGGAATCGGTATGATTGTCGCCGACAAATTCAAGAAAAGTCTCCAGAATGTACTCAAACAGCAACAAAATTTTGTATTGAAAGGCAAAGTTACAAAAGTTGTCGGTTTAGTGCTCGAAAGTGATGGTCCAAAATCGCCAATCGGAGAAATTTGTTCGCTCAGAGACAGAGATGGAAATGAAATAACCAAGACAGAGATAGTTGGTTTCAAGGACGGGAAAAAAATATTGTCAATGGTATTGGGCGAACTCAGCAACATCGCACCCGGAATGGAAATCATAGCAACGGGCAAAAAATTGAGTATAAACGTAGGCGACAGCCTGCTCGGGAGAATTGTTGACGGATTGTGTAAACCGATTGATGGCGGTCCGGCGATTAAAAGTCGCGAAACACGCTCGATTTATGCCCAGGCGCCTAATCCTTTACAACGTAAGCGCATAACCCAGTCAATACACACAAGAATCAAGGCATTAGACGGAATGTTGACAATTGGCAAAGGGCAAAGAGTAGGTATTTTTTCTGGTTCTGGCGTCGGAAAATCAACGTTATTAGGCATGATCGCCCGCAACACAACTGCCGATATAAACGTAATTGCTCTTATTGGAGAGCGTGGAAGAGAAGTTAAAGAGTTCATCGAACGTGATTTGACCCCCGAAGGGCTTAAACACTCCGTAGTTGTGGTAGCAACGAGCGATGCTCCTGCATTAGTACGCGTAAAAGCCGCTTTGGTAGCCACAACAATTGCCGAATCATTTCGAGACAGAGGACTTGATGTAATGTTGATGATGGATTCAGTAACGCGGCTTGCCATGGCTCAACGAGAAGTGGGACTGACAATCGGTGAACCGCCAACAACAAAAGGATATACCCCTTCTGTATTTAGTACATTGCAAAAAACTATGGAAAGAGCCGGCACTTCCGACCGAGGCTCGATAACAGGACTATATACAGTGCTTGTGGAAGGCGACGACATGAATGAGCCAATCGCTGATGCGGCAAGAGGTATATTGGACGGGCATATTGTTCTTTCGCGAAAACTTGCCTCACTCGGGAATTACCCCGCTATTGATATACTCGACAGTATAAGCAGAGTGCGAAACGATATTATTTCGGCGGATCACTTTGGAGCCGTTCAACTAATTGCGGAATTACTGGCGACATACAAAAATGCCGAAGATTTAATCAGTGTAGGTGCATATCAAAAAGGCATCAACCAAAATACCGATAAAGCAGTTGCATTTATTGATATAATAAATGACTTTTTGAAGCAAAAATCTGATGAAGCGTACGATTTTGAGGACACTTATGCCGAAATCTTGAAAATAAAGGGAATGATTGACCAATACAAAGCTAAAAAATAAATTATATTTGTAGTCTATTTCGTAAAAATACTATTATCAATTATCAAGCGAATTTATGGCACAAAAATTCAATTTCCGACTCGAATCAGTATTGAAATTACGTTCCGAAAAAGTAACTCAAGCGCAGGATTCTCTGTTTCAAGCTCAAAAAGTCAGAATAGAAAAAGAGAAAATCATTGAAAGTTATCATGAGTCGAAAAAAAATCTCGGCGTGGAAGGCAAACAATTGATTAAAGCCGCGAGTTTGCAAGCAATTTCTAATCGCAAAGCCCATTTGGACACTGAAATTAAGCGATTGGACGATGAGAGAAAGCAAATTCTCGAAATCGAGGAATTCAGAAGACAAAAGCTAACTAAAGCGATGGTCGAAGAAAAAGCATTGGAAAAATTGAAAGAAAAGCGATATATCGAGCATAATAATGAACTGAAAAACGAAGAAGTTAAATTTTTCGATGATGTTGCCCGAAATATTAAGAAGGAGAATTAGTTGGACCAAAGGCAAATTATAATAGGATTTATAGTGCTGATAGCAAGTTTTCTTGTTATTTTGCTCATTATTATATCCATGATTAGCTTTTATCCTTCAATCATCGGACTTGATAAAATATTCGTGTCCGACTCTGTTAGTGCTGACGGCACCCTTATTAAGAAAGTCCATCCCGTCACGATAACCAGCGAAGAACTCGAAAATTTCGAAAAATCATTGATTGAGAAGAACCGTATCCTGCAAGAAAGAGATTCTTTGGATCAGTCGCTTGCATCTATGCTTGATTCAATCAGGACGATTTACGATAAAACTTCCCACATCAGGGATTCTATCGAAAATGTTACGGGACGTTCTAATTTAATCTTGAGCGAAAATACTTCCTTACGAGATTCATTGGCAACACTTAGACGTGAACTCGAGTCTGCGTTGCAGAGAATTACCAGAGCCCGTGAGCAACTCAAAGCGACCGAAGAATATCTAAGTAGGAAACTTGATTCGATTGAGTACAAAAATTTTATCGATTTTGCGAAAATTTATAATAATTCAAATCCTGCCGATGTGGCACGGATTTTGGAACAAATTGACCAAAGAGATGCTGCTCGAATACTTAAAATGATGCAAGCCAGGAAGGCCGGCAAAGTAATCGAACACATGAAACCTGAAAATGCCGCAGTAATGTTGCTTTTGGGGGGAAAATAAAGGAAATGGATTTTCATTAATTGCAGGATGCACGATGATTGCCATAAATATCGGGATACCGACCGATTCAGTTGATATCACCTTAGCTAAATCGAATTCGAATAATTGGCTCCTCGGAGAAGGGTTCGAGTTTGAGTTGTCTAAGGCAATCTTGAGCGGAGAAGTCAAAACTGAGTCAATAACTTCTTACGAGGATGTAAGCAGAGGAAATACTTTAGTTTTGAATGCCCCCGAAGTCGATTTTGTCACAGAATTGGCTTATATTATTAACCCTGCAATTGAAAATTTGTCATTTTCAGCCAATTCGACTTTCAATGGAGACAGTTCGCAAATAAGTTCTGAGAAAAATATTTCATTATTTAACACGGAAATCGAGAGTAATTCACAAAACGAGGAAGAAAGCACCAGCCAACAAGTTCTTGTCAATAATCTGAATATAAAAATCACATCAGAGCAGAATAACGAAGTTAGTATCCCGAGTTTGAACCTCAAGAATGGTGAATCGGTCGTCAGACTCCTGAACCTAGGTCCATATGTAGGCGAACCCGATTCACAGGTGAATATTCCCAAACCATTTTCATATACTAATACTCAAAATTCAAGCACTCAGAATGAAACAAGTAGTTATTCGCAAAATAATTTGACAGTCGGCGAATCTGAAGTACAAAGTAATCACGAAGATAAAAAAGTCCGTAGCAGTATTAAACTAACGGATGCGCCGAAGACAACTGTGAGCGAAGTAAATCTGAACGTTTCAATACCTGAAACGGATAAAACTGTAATAAATACAATTAAAATATCTCAAACTAATGCTGCTTCAAATATCGATATATTAAATGAAAACACAAACTATGCTAATCGCAATAATCAGTCATTTCCGAAAGAGCTTACAAAGAATTTGGCACGCAGCAATCAAGGCATTTCATCCGATGTAGGATATATTTTACCCGATGCTGAAAAATCAAAACTGATTTTGAGTAAACCTGAAATCTCACCTAATTCATTAATACGAGAAAATTTCGAACAAGAAGAGAATTTTGCACTACTGGAATTATTAGCTAAGAAGATTAGTCCCAAATCACAATATTTATTACATGATAAGTGGCAAAATAATGCCTCGAATACTGGATATAACCTTGAAACAGCAAAGTTGGCACATAATAGTAAAGAGCAAAATAATCTACCGGGCAGCACCGATAAAAATGAAACTCATAAACCCAATACAGAACATAATCGCATAATTGATGCAAAAGCAATCTTTAATGAGGCACACAAACAAAATACCTCAGGCGATGCTACTATGCGAATTGGTGATGATAATTCGCCAAAGGGTAAATTAAAAGACGGCTCGTCACGTCATTCTGACAGCAACTTCATGGGTGAGAGCAAGGAACAACCAAGAGTATTTTCCGCTGAAAATGATAAAACGGATAATCAAAATACCGTCAAACCGACACAAACTCCGCTAAAACATGGTGCGGTTGTTGCCAAAGTTGCAGGGCATCAAACAGAAATGGTGGTTAATAATGTGAAAGCTGAAAACACACAAACTGCATTATATGAATTTTCGCGCGTACAATTACGTGAAGTCCCCCGCAAAATAATGCAATTAGCGACTGCTACGCCAGCGGGAAGCACGCAGAGTGCAAAACTTATCATGTATCCAAAGTCGCTCGGCACGATAATTGTTCAAATCACAATAGCCGATAGCGTAGTGAAGTTGAATTTGAAAGGCGATAGCATGGAATCTCTGATGATGCTCGAATCAACGAGCGTATTGCTGAAAGACAGATTTCAAACTAAAGGGTTAATACTTGACAAAATAGAATACGAGCTGAACACAACAGGAAACGAAACTTACTTGAGCAAGGAAAATCAAAACGGACGTGAAAAAACTAATATGGGCAAACTAATGACAAGATATGACAGTAGCCATGACGATGAAACGCAGACAAAGGATGAACAACCCAAGACGAGATTACGTTACGATAACGGCAAAATAATTGAAAAATACATTTAGCAAAAGGAGTTTGCAATGATAAACGAAATAGCAGGAAATACAGGAAGTACAAACGCGGCACAATCAGCCAAGCCCGAGAAATCCGGCTTAGGAAGAGACGAATTTCTCAAATTACTCACTTATCAATTGCGAGCGCAAAATCCTATGAAACCATATGACAATCAGGAATTTGCGGCACAATTGGCTCAATTTTCTCAGTTGGAACAATTGATTGATATTCGCTCACTACTCGAGGAGCAAATGCTTACTAACGCTATACTTACGCAGACTATGGCAAATTCCGCTTTGCCGGGTATGCTGGGAAAAACCGCAAAAGCTTACACGAACCAAATTAATCATGGTGTAAATAGTACTAATCAATTAGGATTCGATACTCCATACAATGTTGCAGGAGGAAAGATTACCATTACGGACCCGAACGGTAGAACCGTCCAAATAATCGAATTGAGCGGTAATTCACTGAATAAAGGTTCTCATACTATTCAGTGGGACGGCAACAATATGAACGGCGAGAAAGTCGCTGGCGGAAATTACTTTTTTACAGTGGAACTATATGAAGGTAACGGCTCATCATTCTCGGCTGATACCTTTATTCGCGGGAAAATTGATGCCGTAAGATTCAAAAATGATGGCACAAAACTTGTAATTAACGGGATGGAATTGCCTTTGAATGCAATTTCGGATATTACAACAGATAATTAAAGATTCAGGGAGTGCAAATGACTGAGATTAATGGCGTAAAGGTACCATTTGTTCCGGCGGGAGGCGTCGAGAGACTCAGCCATACAAGACCATTGGGGCTTGATGTAAATCCGAAAAATGCTTTTCAGGATTTACTTTCGGAAGAAATCGGTAAACTAAAATTCTCTGGTCATGCAACGAAAAGAATCAGGGGTAGAGAAATAAATTTGACGGAACTTGACTTATTAAGATTAGAAAATGCCGTAGAGAAAGCAGAGACCAAAAATTCGAAGGATTCGCTTGTAATTTTGGACGAAAAAGCTTTCATAGTCAATGTACCAAATCGGACAATAGTGACGTTGCTGAATAAAAGCCAACTGAACGAAAATGTGATTACGCAAATAGATTCTGCCGTATTTGCATAAGGGTTGGACCTTGCCACCGGCTTGGAGACCCATAGATATCCCGACCGACTGACGGATATCAGGCAGAAAAATAAATTTGAATTAAAAGGACTGATTTATAACCAAGGAGGGTTTACTTTTATGGGTCTCACAAGATCTCTTTCAAACGGAGCCGTTTCACTAAGGGCTCACCAGCAAAGGTTCGACGTCATTTCGAATAATCTTGCTAACCTTAACACAGTTGGATATAAAACCAACAGGACAAATTTTCAAGAGCAGTTTAATCAAGTATTGAACTACGGAAGAAATCCGGAAATTGCGGGCGCCGCCGGCAACGGAGGTATTAACCCAATTCAGTTTGGGCTTGGTGTGAAACTCGGCTCTATTACTCAAGATATGTCGCAAGGAAACATGCAGGTAACAAACCGTTCGCTTGATATGGCTATTCAAGGTAGCGGATTTTTTGTATATCAGCAGAACGGTGAATTACTTTATTCACGTGCCGGAAATGTTTCTCGCGACCGAGACGGCTACTTGATTGATACCGGCACAGGTGCATACATGCAGGGATATAATATCGCAACCGATGCCAACGGCAATCCAATTAAAGATTCATTAGGAGTCAACACATTGACCGGTTCGCGTTCCAATTTATTGATTCCTTCAAACGTCCAATCACCGCCAAAACAAACGCAAATTGTCACCATGACGGGCAATTTGAATTCGACAAACGTCGCAGGTGCAGAGAAAAAGACGTCTATCTCGATTTTCGATAATGTAGGAAATACTCACGAATTGAAGTTTACATTCACTAAGACGGCTAATCCGAACGAGTATGGTCTTGTCGGTGAATTAAACGGTAAAACAATACCTCTCTCGGACAGCATAGTACTTTTCAATAGTGACGGCACGCTGAGTAAGCCGCTTTCGATTTCGATTCTTGCATCGGATTTGAATACCGCGCTTGGTAATAACGTATTTGATGCGACTACGCCGAAAAACATTACCATAAGACTGGCCGATGCCAATCAGTTATCGAGCGGACTTACGAGTTACGCCGCCGCCAATTCTGTTACATTTATTGAACAAGACGGCTACAGAGCCGGCTCACTAATAGATTTGAGCGTTGACCCGAGAGGACAGATTTGGGGTGCATTTACAAACGGTAAAAGTGAAAAACTCGGGCAAGTAGTCTTAGCAAAGTTTACAAATAATGAAGGTCTAGTAAGGCGTGGCGGAAATTTCTACTCCGAATCGCCTAACAGTGGTACCGCAAATATCGGTACTGCGGGCGATATTTTTCCTTCATCACAAATATCGGGAAATACGCTCGAGATGTCCAACGTTGATATGGCAGAGCAATTCACGGATATGATTTCCACCCAACGTGCTTACGAAGCTTCGGCAAGAGTGATTACCGTGAGCGACCAACTTTTGCAGGAAACAACAATTCTGAAACGTTAAACATTTGAACCCAAGTAGCAACCGACCTGTATAGTAGTAATAACCCGATACCCCCGGAGGTACCGGGTTTTTATTTTAAAGTGTTTCTTACCATGCGTAACCGACTACAAGTCCCACCCCAAATGGACGATATGCTAAGCCTTCGAGAGAGAGTATATTGAAGTTGATGTTAATTAATGGTTCAACCATAAATCCACTATCGAATACCCATTTATATGCCGCTTCGGCACCTAAACCAAGTGAAGTACCACCGCCCCAGGTTGTTGTTTCGAAGCTCCAGAAACCTAATGACGCATAAGGACCAAAGCTAAATCCGGTGAGTGCCTTGTTGTAATCTTGAAAAAGATACCATCTGTATGAGCCTCCCACACCAAATGCAGTCCAACCTGCAAAGCTCCAATAAATTGCTTCTGCCGTGAATGAATTCTCAGCGGATACTTGTTGCTCATACTTCGCATTGAAAATACCAAAGGCAAGCCCGATGGGGTTTGCGCCTATTGATTGATTGTAGTTCTTTACCACTCTTTGGGCAAACATGTCCACAGAACTGAATGGTCCCATAACAGCCAAAACAGTCATAATAGCGAAAAATCTCTTCATTTATGCACCTTTTAAATTTGACAAACATTCAATAATAAAAATACGAAATAAATTTAAAGATAGCAAATTTCAAACAAAATTCTATTATCTCAAGGAATATATATTTTTAGGATTGACAAAAAAGATTTGTTAATTTAGTTTTAAGCTTATATTTTTATTTAAATGAAGAATTTGCCAGACTGCCATTAGGCAGAAATACTACACGATTATCAATGGTTTTGAGCAATGTGTTGAAGATTTGAATTTCGTAAACAGTACCTGTATAGCCCTGCGCTTCAATAATATCGCCTGCTTTGAACAAACGGAAAAGCAGGACGATGTTCCTTCCGTAATTCGCCTATTTATTCACCGAAAACATTAGAACATATTATTAACAGATTTCATCAAAGTAATTGTATAACAAATATAAAAATAATGCAAATACAAAGTTCATCGGTTTATTATTATACATGAAAAATGGCTATTTATGGTCAAATGTCCAATCCTAACCATGATTTCAGGGATTTCAGTGCGATAGTTGGGCTCTTGAAATATAAAGGTATATTCCCAAAAAGGCACAATGGGAGCGATATTATAGCTAATAGAGTTTTCCGGGCGATGATTTTTTTCTGTAAATGTCCGATTTGGCTCAAATTTTACATAATTGCTTTACGCAACAAAAGTTGCAATTGTTATTTATGGTAAGTAAATATATATAATTGAAAAGAATGAATTTAATTAATACCCCCATTTATAAATATTCACACGGAGGTGAATGATGGCATTTGCAATAGGAGGAAACGCAAGGATCCGGACGAATAGTCCAGCCGAAAATGCTTACAATGCGTTGGACGCTTCGAGCAGAAGCATATCACTCAGACAATTGCGTCTTTCGACGGGACGCAGAATCAATAATGCTGCAGACGATGTGGCTGGATATATTACTTCGCGAGCCTTGCAAGCAAGGAATACTTCGCTCAAAGCCGCCCTGAACGCTGTCGGTGATGCATCGAACGTATCGTATATAATTATGGATGCGCTCGAAAACATCGGTGATTTGCTCCAGAAGATAAAGGATGCCGCATCTAATGCCGCGTCGGGAGCATCTGGCACAGACGAAAAAGTGGCTCTTGCAAAAGCGGCTTACAGGATGGCTCAGCAAATCAAGACCGTCGTCGATACTACGGTGTTCGGCGGAAGACAGTTGATTGACGGTACTTTCTCTGCAAATTTCGTTATTGGTACAAATGCAACGAATAGCTTGCTGACTTTGGATGTTGACATGACATTCGGCAATCCGGATTTCAATATCGCAAGCGGCTATTTTGATTTGAACTCGATGCTGACAGGCGATTTTGCCGGTATCACGGGGCTAGATTTGAGAGTATTCAATGATGTCAATTCTATTGACCAAGGAGTTTTTGCGTCTGATGCGATTGCGGCAACCCTTACAAGTCTCTCTGACGCAATTAACAATGTCAATAAAGTAGCATCGTACGTAGGCGGTATCGTTAATCGGCTCACATCGCAAGAGGATTTACTTAAAGGACAAATTGTAAACTACAATGCGGCAATTTCGCGAATTGAGGACGCTGACGTTGCCAAAGAACAGCTTGAACTAATAAAATCCCAATTCTTGCAACAAGCCTCATTGATTTCGTTAGCACAGGCAAACGCAAATCCGCAGGCATTCTTACAATTGATCCAAGGGTAAGTATTTTTAATCATAATTTTTTGAGGTTATTATGCCATTTGCAGTCGGAGGGAACGGAAGGATTCGCACTAATCTTAGTGCTGAAAATGCTTATAATTCATTGGATGTTTCGAATCGCGATATTTCGCTTAGACAATTGCGACTTTCAACGGGTTTGAGAATCAACAGTGCGGCCGATGATGTTGCTGGATATATTACGTCTCGTGCTTTGCAAGCACGAAACGGAGCTTTAAAAGCCGCTATTAATACTGTCGGTGATGCACAAAACGTAACTAATATTATTATGGATTCGCTTGATAATATTAATGAGCTTGTTACTAAAATGAAAGATGCTACCTCGCAAGCCGCATCAGGAGCGATTGGTACAGATGAAAAAGTAGCTTTGGCAAAAGCGGCTTATCGTATGGCTCAGCAAATCCAAACAGTCGTTGATTCTACCGTATTCAGCGGGTCGCAATTACTTGATGGCAATTTTACGGCTAATTTCATTATTGGTGTTAATGCACGTAATGAGTTATTGAATCTTGAAATTGATATGACCCCCGACAATATGGACTTCAATGTTGATAGCCGCAATTTCGACGTTAAGTCTATGCTAACAGGCAACTTTGCGGGAGTTACGGGACTTGATCTGCGTTCATTCAATGATGTATCGAGCGAAAACTTGGGCATATTCGATATAGACAGAATTTCAAGTACTTTACTGAGTTTATCAGATGCTTTGAACAATACAAACAAAGTAGCATCATTTTTAGGTGGGATTGCCAATAGACTGACTTCGCAGGAAGAATTGTTGAAGAATCAAATTGTCAATTACAATGCCGCAATATCAAGAATTGAAGATGCTGACGTTGCCAAAGAACAGTTATCATTGATTAAATCTCAATTTTTGCAGCAAACCTCATTGGTTTCGTTGGCACAAGCCAATCAAAATCCCGCGAGTTATTTGCAGTTAATACGTGGTTAGAAGTCCATTTTTACTTTAGGACGAAGTTTTAATGGGCTTCGAGCCAGTTATTACCGGTACCGGATTCGACTATAACCGGTACTTCACCTAATGATAAGGCATTACTCATCTTTTCTATAATTACGGATTTAATTACATCTATTTCGCTTTTGTGAACTTCGAAGACAAGCTCATCATGAACTTGGAGCAACATCTTCGATTTATAGTTGTTTTTCGCAAATTCCTTATGGATGCCGAGCATTGCTATTTTGAGCATATCGCTTGCGGTACCTTGGATGGGCAAATTGATTGCTGCACGTTCCGCCGCAGTTCTTAGTCCGTGATTATTGCTGTTGATGTCCGAGAAATATCGCCTTCTTCCGCACAAAGTCTCCGCATAACCGTGCTTACGAGTGAATTCAATTGTCATATCCATATATTTCTTAATTCCCGGGTATTTTTGGAAATAATTTTCTATTATTTCTTTCGATTCGGTACGCGATAGCCCCAAACGCTGTGATAATCCAAAACTCCCTAATCCGTACATAATTCCGAAATTAACAGTTTTGGCTATTCGCCGCATATCTTGGTTGACTTCGCTTATAGATATTCCGTATAGTACTGATGCAGTGGCGGCATGAATGTCATGATGATTTCTGAAGCTTTCAACCATTTGTTCGTCGCCGCAAATGTAAGCCATAATACGTAATTCGATTTGGGAATAATCAGCGGAAAGAAGTACGTGATCATTGTCTTGGGCAATGAATGCTTTTCTGATTTCTTTTCCTTTATCAGTCCGAATAGGTATATTTTGTAAATTTGGGTCAGTCGAGGATAACCTCCCCGTGCTTGCAACGGTTTGATTGTATGTCGTGTGAATTCTACCCGTTGTGGGGTTGAGCATCTTCGGCAAAGCATCAACATAAGTGGATTTCAGCTTTTGCATCTGGCGATAATCAAGTATATACGCAGCAATTGGATACGATACAGATAATTCACTAAGCACTTGAACATCAGTGCTATATCCCGTTTTGACTTTTTTTACGGGTGGAATTTGCATTTTTTCGAATAAAATTTCTGCTAATTGCTTAGGTGAATCTATATTAAACTCTATACCTGCTTCAGCGTAAATATTTCGTTTTAGTTCAGTGCTTTCAATTTCAATCTGTTTGGATATTTCGAGTAATGCATCAGTATCGATACAAATGCCGTTATATTCCATTTGCGTCAGCACTTCTATCAGTGGAAATTCAATTTTATGAGCTAAATCGAATAGTTTCTTGTCTTTTGCTAATTCTTCATCTAACTTCGAGTATAGTCTCAAAGCAAGGTCGGCATCTTCGGCAGCATAGTCTTTAATGATATTTGGATTAACTTCTCGCATTGATATCTGTTCTGACTTTTTTTCGCCTATCAGTTGGCTTATGGGGATGGGTTCGTAATTCAGCCATGCCTTGGATAAATCGTTTAGATTGTGCCTCCTGTCGGGGTCAATTACGTATGATGCGACCATTGAGTCAAAAGCTATCGGTGAAATCTCGATACCGTGACGTTTCATTATGTATAAATCGAATTTTATATTTTGACCACACTTTTTTATATTTTGATTTTCGAGCATGGGTTTGAGTTTTTGCAGTATTATATTTACCGGAAGCAAATTATCCCATTTTGGTTTAGAATTCTGCACCGCAAACAAATCCTCAGCGAAGTCGTGTTTGCTATCTTCATAGGACAAAGGAATATAGTATCCCGTGTATTCTCTAAATGATATTGCAATGCCGACTATTTTGCAAGAATTACGGTCTAAACTATCAGTTTCTAAATCGAATGAAATTGTAGTTGCTTGCGCCAATTCTCGGCATAAGTTATCAAATTTTTCGAAGCTATCGACTAAGTAGTAATTTTTCTCGACTTTTGAGATATTGTCAAATACTTCTGACGCAATGTTGTGGTTTAGCCATATATCGGCTGAACTTTTACGTCGCCATTTCTCGCGTATAGTATTAAATCCCGCATTCGCGAAAAACTTATCCAATTCAATAAAGTTCGGCTCTTTCAAACGCAATGAATCTGACGGGATATCTAAATTCATGTTTGTATCTATAGTGACGAGCTTTTTAGATAGCAAAGCCATGTCTTTCTCCGATTCGAGTTTGGTACGTATAGACGCCTTGTCAAGCTTGTCTAAATTCTCATAAATAGTTTCAATACTACCAAATTCAGCTACCAGCGGTATTGCGGTCTTTTCGCCAATTCCTTTCACTCCGGGCACATTGTCCGACGCATCACCTATAAGTCCCAATACATCGATAACTTGCTCAGGGGGCACTCCGAATTTCTCACGCACTTCGGCATAACCGACAATTTCGAAATCTTCGCCCTTGCGTCCCGGCTTCATAAGAATGATATTATCGTCAACAAGTTGGTAATAATCTTTATCGGAAGTAACGCAAACAGTTGGGCGATTTTCTGCTGACGAGCGTTTGGCGATTGTACCGATTATGTCGTCAGCTTCGAAATGAGGATATTCTATACTTTGAATTCCAACTAATTCAAGAAATTGCTTAATTTTGGGTAGTTGTGGAATTAATTCTTCGGGGAATTCGTCGCGGTTTGCTTTGTACTGGCTGTATATTTCGTGACGAAAAGTGGGTTCTTCCCTATCGAAAGCAACCGCAATATATTCGGGAGCGTCTTTCTCAATAAGTGAAGTAATCATATTCGTAAAACCGAACAATGCTCCCGTCGGCTCACCGCTCGGAGACTTCAAACCCGATTTGAGCATTGCGTGATATGCCCGAAATACGAGTGACATACCGTCAATTAAATATAACTTTTCCAAATTAATCTTCCGCAAGTTATTAATATTCAATAGAAACAAATTTGCTCATAATATTGTAATTTTGAAATTGTGTAAATTATTAAAATTTTAAATATGCAATTAAGAATCGGCTTTTTTGCTTCTCACGGAGGAAGCAACATGCAGGCAATCATTGACTCAATTAAATCGGGTGAAATTGATGCCACTGCGGCTCTGGTCATATCGAATAATTCCGGCAGCGGCGCCATACAACGCGCTCAAATGGAAGGAATTCCATACCGTCACATAAGCACGAAAACACACCCCGAAGATAGCGAACGCGTTCGTGCTATGCTCAACGCAATTGATGAACAAAACGTAAATCTAATCGTTTTGGCAGGATACATGAAAAAATTACCACACGAAATTATCGAACATTCAGGAGGAAGAGTGCTGAATATTCACCCTGCGCTTTTGCCTAAATTTGGTGGTGAAGGAATGTACGGAATGAACATTCATAAAGCAGTAATTGAATCCGGGGATACAGTTTCGGGAGCTACTGTGCATCTTGTCGATTCCGAATATGATAGAGGCAGAATTTTACTTCAAAGTTGTGTTCCTGTCCTTCCAGACGATACTGCCGAAGCTCTTGCCGAACGTGTGCTTGCAACCGAGCATCAACTTTATAAAACTGTAATAAAGAAAATATGTACGGGCGAAATTCTTATTTAATAAAAATAACTTTTCGTGAATATTTATGATTGCCGTCGCCAATAACTACAAAAAAGACACCGGAGTTATACAAATTCAGATTTATTTTATAACTCAATTCGTTTTTTGTTGCTCGTACAATTCCCGATTCGATTAAGTTTCCGTTCAAGTCATAAATTTTTATGACGGGTGATTGCAGTCCGTTCCACCCGCCAATTTTGATATGATTATCCTCAAATGCCATTTTTATCTGCACATTGAACAATTCAGTGAGACTTACGGGGTCATAAGCAATGCCTGAAATTTTGAACTGATTTTCTCCGGCTTTAGTTGTAATAGTTAAAGAAGCTGATTTTTTACCGGTTGTATTGGGCGAGAATTTGATTTCTGCACTTTCGAGTTTCCCCGGAGCAAAGGATACAGTAAAGTCTTCGGAAAGCACAATCTCATCATCATCAGTTCCCTCATCGTGAAAAAAACGCTGCATAATCTTATCCAATCGAATATTCCCGTCGTTTATAAGAAATATGTTGGCATATTTGACGCTTCCTATTGCAGATGTGTCGAAATCAACTTCGCTACTGCCCTCAATGGATAAAGAGTATTTTGCACTAGCGGGGATAATGTCAAATTCCAAGAACCCGATGTCGTAAGCTTGGTTCCATAGGCGACTCTTACCCCCGAAAGTATAACCCGCACCTGTATTGACCTTGCCGAAACGATAAAATTGCGTCAATTCATGCCTCCAAGAATATCCCAAATCTTCCGATGCGGTTACTTCTCCGTTACTATGCAGTACAATGACTGAGTTTGATGAATCGGGACTATATGCGTAAACAGGCACTCTATTTATTGTCTTGAAATCAAAGACATCCGCAGTCCACGTTTGTCCGCCATTTATTGTGTTGTAAACTTTACCGATGTTCTTCGGAGTACCTGAACCGGGAGCTATTGCCACGGCAGAATCTTGATTGATTAGAACGATAAATCTTATAATTCCTTCTGACGACAATTCCGATATTGACCATCTCTTGCCTCTATCGTCCGAATAAATCACTCGTCCTGCACTTGTGCCTGCTATTACTTTATCGCCGAATCGGGCAACAGAACCGCGAATCAGCGTTTCATTAAATTTGAGTGAGAAATTATTTTCTACGACAAACCATTTGCCTGCCTCTCTTTTTGCAATTCCGAACGATTGATTCGGCTTAACATTTTCACCAAATGCGATTATATCTTCATTTTCAAACACGATTATATCGTGAACTTTCATAACAAAATTGGTAATATCTTCACTCTGCCAAGTCTTTCCGGAATCTTTTGTTGATTTTAAATACGACTTCAAATCCCTGCCCGATACTGCCCCAAAACATCGGGCTATTGAAAGAGCAACGACAGAATTGACCGTATCCGACATAAAAAAGCCCAGGGTTCTGCCCCAATGATAAATCATACCGCCGCCCATATCGTAATTGTATCCTCCAACCCAGAAATCAAATTTTCCCGCTGATGATGCCGAATTCCACACGATTGCGTCGTATTCGGGCGATGTCTCGGCTATAAAATAGGTGTTTGTGGTAGGTAAATCTACGGGTATTTTGACTATTTCGATGTTGTAATAGCCATTATCATCGGAATATTCAACCACGAAATCAATTATACCCTTAAACCAAGGATTGAGATTTGACATCCGAAACGGCAGATTCTTTTCGTATGATGATTGCCCCTCAAACCACTGAATGATAAAATTCGTGGTATCGGGTGTAACGTAATTCCCTTTTGGGTAAATTTTAACTCTTATATTTTCAGCATCGGAGAGATAGTTCCAGAAATTAAACTTAATCATGGTTGGGGTTGTCGTTGTAATGGCGTCTTTACCTTCGATATAGACATCCTCAACCGATATGCCCGGAGTGCTTTTACCGTCGGTGAAATTGTTGTTAAGAGCAGCACCTGCATCCAATGTCCCGAAGAAAAAGCGTTCCTGCAAGTGCATGGATTTACCGTAAAGATTAGCCGAGCTTCGAATCCTTTGTCTAATCTCTTCGGAAGAAATACCCGGTTTTGCAGATTTTAGCAAAGCTACAACACCCGTAACAAATGGTGCCGCCATAGATGAGCCGGTTTTGGGATTGTAAGTATTTTTCGGTATCGTCGAGACTATACTCTCGCCCGGAGCAAAAATATCAACACTTATCCCAAAGTGAGTGAACCCCGATGGCGAACCTGCTTTGTTAATCGAGCCGACGGCGCAAATCCCCGGCAATGATGCGGGATAAAAGGGTATTTCGTCATTGTTGAGCCTGAAATTCCCTGCGGCGGCTACGATGGCGATATCCTGCGATAAGACATATTCTATGACTTCATTCATGAGAGGGTCGTTGTAATCACTACTCCAACTGCAATTAATGATGTCTGCACCCATCATTGCGGCATACATCACACCGTCATAGGGACGATAAACGTTCCTTGACCCTGTTTGTGCCGAAAGATTATCCATAGCACATTTAATCGGCAAAATGGTCGCATTCCAACTGACGGAAGCCATACCGATACCGTTATTTGTCGTTGCGGTGGCAATTCCAGCTACGTGAGTGCCGTGGTCGTTGTTGTCGAAAGCCGGTTTTGGATTATTGTCGGGCTTCCACTGCCTGTTACCTGCTTCGGCAGCTGTAATGTTACCTACGAAATCCCAACCCGATACATCGTCGATAAAGCCGTTACTATCGTCATCGATTCCGTTATCCGGAATTTCTTCTGTATTGGTGAATATTTGTGCTTTCAAATCATTGTGGTCGGTATCAATACCGGAGTCAACCACACCAATGATAATCTCTCGCCCTGCTTTTGCTTTTCCCCAAGCAGATGCCATCCCGATTGCCTCCAAACCCCATTGGTCCTCGTAGAGTGGGTCGTCAGGCAATTCGCAAAACTCGTAATATGCTTCGGGAACGCAATATACTATATCGGGAATTGAATTGATTTCTTTGGCAAGGTGTAACGAATTATCAAAATCTGACGCGATATGATAGATTAAATCAAGTTCATGGCGATTTAATAATGAATTGTACGAAAGATATTTCGTAAACGGCTTTGTGATATTTAATATTTTGACTTCAAATGGGAGCTTTTCGCGGATTAATTTTTCGAGCGTTTGTGTCCCGATAAATTGTTTCACTTTTAGGTAAACCGAACCCTTGACAAAGCCGCCGACTTTGGGTTGCTTAATTTGATAAACTTTGCGAGTTGAGTAAAATCCAGTGTTCCTGTACTCTTTGCCGTTTATGATTACTTCGTAAGAATGGTCTTCCTCGTGCGAAAAAAGAGCAAGCGAGAGCAAGATCATTACGAAAATCAAAAGGAAAAACTTCATCAAAACTCCTGTTGGATGATTATGAAATAGCAATCGGGTTCTTCCCAAGGTCGCTTTGTATCGAGTCTACCGAGGCACCCCGGAGCTTTCTTGCCGGCAATGATTACCGAATAGCTCTTACCAAGAGTGAACAAAACATCGCTTAGGCGATTAACGTAAGGAAGTCCCTCGTCATCGTAGAAAAAGAAAGTTACCTTTTGCTCGCGCGTTTCCGTTGCATACGAGGAAAAATGGTACTGCTCGACACTTTCGAAGAAAAATTGCTCGCTTACATTTCGCTTCAAATATACAAAAGGAATATCTTCAGTTGCATTTATAAATCTGAAGCGGAGAGCAGAATTTTCGTTTATCGGCAAAGCGGTAAATTTGTTTGCAAATATTTTTGGATTGTTGCCGCTTCCCGATGCAATAAACATTACTCGGTCGTTGATTTCAGCGTCAATGCTATGGGTGGCTCCGTTGACACGCACTTCAATCGTGCCTCTGTCAACAACGGTTGCCAAAGAGTTTGTCTCGGAGACTTTCGCTCCTTTTACGATTTGCTCGGGTGCTTTGGAAGAAATGACTTCAATAGTTATAAAATCTGCGTCGGAAACGGCGTTTACCACTTGGACAAAGATTCCTTCCTCCATGAAGGTAACATCGGTGTTTTCGAGCTCATCTTCTACGATTGATATTTTGGTTTTCCCGTCAATATCTTCGGAAATTATAAGTAAATAGCTTTTGTCTGCTTCGAATATGCCTTTTGCGGAATATAACAGTTTTGCGGGTTGTGACGAAGTAAATATGCTCAAAGGAGCTGCCCCCGGATATAATGCAAGAGGCTCTGACAGTTTGCCTTGCGATATATCAGCCGCCAAAATCGTTCCTGAACTGTATCCGTTGGGGAATTTTCCCACATCCGGTTCGGTGCGTGCTCCGAGAGACACTGTAATGGCTTGATAATTCTTTGATGCGTGAAGTACACGAACTATCCCCTTACCCGTAATGTCCTCTTGTAATTTAATCGGCGATACAAGAAGTATTTCCCCGCCAACGACATTACCCGAATCAAGCACCACTATTGAATATCTTTTGAGCAATTCTATAGAAGATTTGAGCATATTTACTCGAGAGCCGTTGATTAATGTGGTGATTGAATCCATATCAACTGTATTGCAAACAGAAATCTGCTTATAGTCCGTGATTTGGTCATTAGGAATAGAGGCGGCAATGAGAGAGCCGTTAAAATCGATGTCAATATTCGACGAAGCAAGATTGATAATGCGCATGTATGCGATTCTCTCATTAATGACAGCCATATCTGCTAATGCGTTGGAGCTTTCGTCATCTTCGTTGAGAAGTTTCATCACGGGATTTCCGTTGCCGTCGTCCGCTATTACAAGAATGTATTGAGTGCGAGCAGTAAATTCGGCTTCGTATATGTTGATGAATTCTTCCACAGTCGTTCCTGTCGCTCGGTTTTGCCTGATAAGTGATAGTCCGATTTTTTCGGCTCTCAAATTGAGCGGATTCATCGAAGATTGCAAATAGTTGATGTTCGCAAACAATACATTTCCGCTCGGGCAACCCATTCTAACACTGAAAGTTGAGTTCGTATCGGGGAAAAGGTTAATCATTTTCAGCAAAAATTCGAAATTGTTCTCGGGCAAAGCCGTTGTCGTACGCATAAATATAAGGGTATCCACAGTACACGGAGGATTAGCAAGGCATTCTTTACTCGGAACACCGAAGAAAGTATACCTTGTGTTTCGTAGGAATTTTACCAATTGCTCTAATTCGTACTCTTTGATAGAATTTCGGTAAATGTTGAACAGCGCGGAATCTGCGGGTGGTCTCACCGAAGCAGAGGAGTTTCCCCATTGAGTTAATTCCGTTTTTGTGGTTCCTGATATATCTAAGGCCCGTGTTTGCTTATCCTGTGCCAAATTAACAAAACGAACTCTAACGGATTCGGTTCGCCCGGGAGGATTTACCAGAGCTGGATTCTCTTGAATACAAGCACTTACAAGCAAAGCAATCGCTATACATATTAGGGGTTTTTTCAGCATAATTTTATATCATTTACGGCGGTTAAAATTTGAAACTACTCATGTTAAGCAAAAACACTTTACAAATTTAATTTTTTGTTAAATGATTGACGAATGAAAAATTTTTTTTTCATGTAGTAATTAATTATTATCTTAGTATTGATTTTTGGCACAATTTTTACTGTTATTTTTGGTTGAATGATTTTAATTGACAATATTTTAGTGGATGAACGGATAGCAACGACTGATTTCGACTGCGATTTGCGTAAATGCAAGGGAGCATGTTGTACCTTCCCAGGTGAATACGGGGCGCCGGTTTTAGATGAAGAAATAGCCTCTATAAAAGAATCATTGCCATACGCATTGGAATATTTGTCGGAAAAATCGAAAAAAATTATTGAAAAAATTGGTTTTGTTGTAGGCGAGCCGGGTAATATGACAACGGTTTGCATTGAAAAGCGGGACTGCGTATTTGTTTTTTATGAGGGCGACATTGCATTTTGTGCACTTGAAAAAGCTTACAGAGAAGGCAAAACAAACTTCAAAAAACCAATATCGTGTCATTTGTTTCCGATTAGGACCGGCACTTTCGGTGGGAAGTCGATATACTACGAAAAAATTTCCCAATGCGATCCGGCAATACTGAACGGAGGACGTAATGGATTGAAAATTTACTCTTCAGCCAAAGAAGCATTGATTAGGGCTTTTGGTGAAATATGGTATAATAACTACATAGATAAATTAAATTCATAGTAATAGGGGGATGCTTATGAAAATGAATAATACTATAAATATGACTACGAGTTTGTCTCAAAGATTAACTCCGCAGCAAATACAGTATTTAAAACTATTGCAATTGCCGGTGATTCAATTCGAAATGTATGTAAAGGAAGAAATTGAGCAGAATCCGATGCTCGATGACCCCAACAATCCAAACGACATAGATATTTTTAATGATGATGACGATGAAATCATTCCCGTAGAGTCTAATGTTACCGAACCTGTCTCAATAGTATATGGGGATAGGGAAGATGATGAAATTTCATCTATCCTGACCGATGATGATGTTTTACCTAAGGAAGACATTCGTGACCCATTTGAAGAGTATGCAGAGTTGTGGCAAGATGTGTTCGAAGGAAATGACAACACGCAAGATGATTACTACAGCGAAGATGAACGCCCACAAATGCAAATCCGGCACCAGGCATCATTTGAAGACGATTTATTGAGCCAATTAAACCTTACTCAGCTTGATAAAGAAGAAAAAATGTTAGGCGAGCGAATAATTGGTGATTTGGATGCAGACGGCTACTTCAGGCGCGATTTACAGGAAGTTCTTGATGAAACTAATTCCGAAATTGCTTACATGAATACCATGGTTCAGGGGAAATTGTACCTTGAACGTCACGAGAAAAACGGTAAATCATATTCCAATCCTGCAAAATTTTATGCTCTGAATGACGAGAGCAAAGCAATTCTCGAAAAAGCAAGCGTTCTCACCCGAAATGAATTCTTAATTGAAAATACAGTCTCGACTAACAGCAATAATGGATACACCTTACTCCGAAGTCTTACCATCGAAGATGCCGAGAAAGTCCTTAGAATTATTCAAGGTTTTGAGCCTGCCGGAGTTGCCGCAAGAAATCTTCGGGAATGTTTGCTGAATCAAATCAAGGTAAAAGCCCACTCACCACAGAGAGATTTAGCTCATACCATTTTGCGCGAGTGCTTCGATTCATACCAAAATAAACATTACCAGAAAATCATGAAAGAACTGAAGATTTCCGAAGAGGAAATTCGCAGCGCCAATGATTTCATCAAAAAGCTCAACCCCAAACCGGGCGGAGGCGACAATGTTCACGAAATAAACACCGTAGTACCGGATTTTATTATCACAAAAGATGGTGAAACTCAGGAATTAATTATTGCCATTAACGATTCCCGTATTCCTCAAATAAAATTGAATTCACTTTACGACAAAATAAAAAAATCTGCCAAACTGAAAAAAACAGACAAAGATGCTAAAAAGTGGCTCAAAACGAAATATGAAGACGCTAAGTTTTTGTTGCAAGCAATTGCACAAAGGAAAAATACAATGTTGAAAGTAATGGGTGCGATTGCCGAAAAACAGAAAAACTTTTTCTACGAAGGCAGTTCTGCTCTAAAGCCACTAAAATACAAGGATATTGCTGATTTATCGGGTTTAGATATTTCTACTGTTTGCCGCATTGTGAACGGGAAATATGTTCAAACTGAATTCGGCACCCTTGAGCTAAAATACTTCTTCAGCGAAGCACTGCCAACAGATGACGGCGAAGATGTTTCGAATAGAGTAATCAAAGAAGAACTCAAGTCATTAATTGATAACGAGAACAAATCAAAACCATTCAGTGATGAAGAATTAAGCAAGTTCCTTGGTGAAAAAGGCTATCAAGTCGCACGCAGGACAGTTTCCAAATATCGCGAACAAATGGGAATTCCTGTCGCAAGATTAAGAGTCGAGATTTGAAGAAATTCGGGCTAATGCTCGGAGTAAATTTCGTATAAAATTAATCCACGCAATAAGAATAGCTACTGAAGTCGCGTAAAAACCCGCTTGTGGGGGGAATTTCAATACATCTCCTTCAATCAGAAGTACTCTAAGCGCAACATATACCAACAGTAGAATTGACGATATAACTAAAGATTTGAACAGACAGGGGACAGCCAAAATCAATATCATACGCCAGAAAGCTTCTTTTAGACTATTCAGATATTTGCCTAAAAGCAGTACTGAAACAAAGGGCAGCATAATATAAACTAAAAGTAAAGAAGTATGGAGCAGTGACGGTATTGAGGAGGATTGTTGGGCGAATCCTCCGGAAAATAATATCAATCCTGCGAATAATAAAGCTACAATTGTAAATAGATAGTTTCTATCCTTGTTTAGTTGAAATTCACCCGATTTTAAATAGTTTATGGTTCTGGCAACACTTAAATACATTTTGTTAATTATTGCTTATGAAATACAATTTTTTTTATTCATTTACTTTTCTTAAATAAAGAACTAAAATAACAAATTTGAAACATTCAAGGAGTGTTTTTTATGTCAGAGCAAATTAAAATCCATGATAAAACCGGATACACGATTATTGAACTATCGGGCAGATTTATGCCGGGTGGAGAACCCGATATAGCAGATTTATTGAGAGATAAAATCAACGAAGCTGCCGACAAATCTGGCAACGGCATAGTAATTGACCTGCGAAATGTGGATTTCTTCGCATCGAACACTATAGGTGCCCTGATGACTGGATACAATAGGCTGATGGACAAAGGACAAAAAATGATACTTTGGAGACCCAAGAAATATTTAAGCGATAGCTTGAAGCTCGTTAGAGTAGATAAACTGTTATCAATAGTTGATGACCTCAACGAAGCCATGTATATACTAGGACTACCGCACACACCTCAAGACTAAAAGCCACAAGTCATTATTTTTTTACAGCCGTAATTATTCATTTGGCAGTATTTTTTTCTACGGCAGCATCCTTATAATCAATAAACCTCAAAATGCCTTTTTTTGCGTCTATATACTAAAAAGTCAAAAATGGAAAATTATATATGTTTGAAGGTATATTAAATGCAATTCTGTTCATGTTTATCGAAATGTCGCCTTATATATTTTTAGGGCTGATATTTGTAGGTTTATTGAACTTATTCATCAGTAAAGAACTGATCGCAAATCAAATCGGCGACAAAAGTATTCTCTCCAATCTTAAAGCAGCTTTCTTCGGAATACCTTTACCATTGTGCTCATGCGGCGTAATACCAAGTGCTGTTTTCATGTCAAAAAATGGCGCATCGAAAGGTTCTACAGTGTCTTTTTTGATTGCTACTCCGCAAACAGGCATAGACAGCATAATCGCAACATACGGAATGATGGGTCCCGTGTTTGCCGTATTCAGACCACTCGCGGCATTTATCATGGGTGTTGTAGGCGGTTCGGTGGTTAACGTTATTGATAAAGATGTCCCTCAAAAGAGCCGGTTTATCGGTCTCAATCAACTTCAGACTAAAACCAAAGCACCATTTAAAACGAGATTAGAAGAAACCATACGCTATGCATTTGTGGAATTTTTAGATGATATCTCTGTTCGGTTTGTAATTGGTGTGATTATTGCAGGTTTAATTGCTTACTTCGTGCCGGATAATTTCTTCTACGACTCACAAGTCAGTTCGGGAATTGTAGGAATGTTGCTTATGATTGCCATTGGAATACCGATGTATATATGTGCAACTGCATCAATACCGATAGCTTTAAGTTTGATGATGAAAGGATTTTCACCGGGAGTTGCTTTTGTTTTTCTTGCGGCGGGACCTGCGGTTAATATTGCAAGCATTTCTATTATTTCGAAAACTTTGGGGCGAAAGGTAACATTTTACTATATAGGAACATTCGCGATACTGGCTGTATTGATGGGCTACTTCCTCGACTGGCTTTTCTCATTAATCGGTACTTCTTCAATTCGACATGTTCATCATCACGAGCATGGCTATTCATTCATTACAAACGAAATTTCAATCGGCATTACCATCATTTTTGCGATATTAATTGCCGGAAGTTTTTATAGAAAGCTTTTTGCTCGATTTGCAAATAAATCAAACGATTCGGAAAAGCTGCACTCAAGCAGCATTGTGAAAATTAGCGGCATGACTTGCAATCATTGCACGGACAACGTCGCACAAGCTATATCGAAGTTGTCGGGAGTAGTTGATGTAAAAGTTGAGTTAAATAAAAATGCGGCATATATTAACGGCAATTATAATCCCGATGAACTCAGAAAAGCAATTGAGTCTATCGGATATAATGTAATAAAATCTTAGTTATCTGCTTAATTACGTATATATTTGTAATTTTTGCGTTAAGAAAATGAAAAGAACAGCTATATATCCTGGGACATTTGACCCGATAACGAACGGGCACGTTGATGTCATTGAACGTGCCTGCGAGATGTTCGACAAGGTCTATGTCGTAATAGCGATAAATTCTAAAAAGCAAACTCTCTTCACCGAAGAGGAGCGGATGCACATGATTAGGGAGTCATTACATCACTTGCATAATGTAGAGGTTATTAGCCATCATAAGCTTACCGTCGAAATAGCCGCCGAAAAGGGTGCGATTGCAATTGTACGCGGCATCAGAGCCGTTTCCGATTTCGAATATGAGTTTCAAATTGCTCTGATGAATCGCAAATTAGCTCCCAATGTATATACTGTTTTTCTCACGCCTCACGAAAAATATACTTATCTCAATTCGAGTATAATTCGCGAAATGGCAAGATACGGGAAATTTGAAAGCGGCTTTGTCCCAAAGATTGTCGAAAAATTCTTGAAAAATAAATTTAACAATTCTAAATAAACAAAAAATGAACGAGAATAATTCCGTAAAATTAACAGCTGAAATCAGCTTATATCCCCTGAATGAGAATTTTGTACCATTCATCAGAGAGTTTATTAATAAGCTGACAAGCTACAATGAACTGACGGTTCAATCGAATAATGTCAGCACACAAATTTCGGGAAATTTCGATGATGTCATGAGAATTATCGGAGACGAAATGAAGCACGTAATGCTCAAACAAAGGTCTGTTATGGTTGTCAAATACCTTATAGGCGATAAGTTAAATGATTGATTGTATTAAAAAGCATTATTAATAAAAGATAGTTGTGAAAATTGCTAAGCAGGGACAAAATATTGCAAGAAAACACGCGGGAGCTTTCTGAACGCGAGAAACAGATATTGTATAAGATTGTACATCTGTACATATTGAAGGCGACTCCCGTAGGCTCGCGATTTTTATCTAAATATATAGAGCAGGAAATGAAGCTCTCCCCGGCTACGATGCGTAATATTATGTCCGATTTGGAAGAACTGGAATATATAAGCCATCCGCATACTTCTGCTGGAAGAGTACCGACCGACAAGGGCTATCGCTTTTATGTCGATTCATTGCAAAATTTGGAAAAATTGAGCAAAAACGAATTAACCGCAGTAAAGGAAACCTTCTTGCAATCGGATGCCGAAACATTGCTGAAAAATGCCTCGAGAATATTAGGATTACTCTCTAAATATTTAGGCGTCGTAAAGTTCCCGCACTTAAGGGATTTACGTATTCAAAAAATTCAACTTGTGCAGTTGTCTTCCACGAGAGTATTAGTCGTTATTGCTCTTGAGTCGAAATATATCCGAACAATCACGCTCGAAGCAGATTGCGAAATTGAAACACATCAAATCGAATCTCTACTAGCGTATCTGAACGAGAGGCTCACAAATAAACCCCTAAAATTCATCAGAGATAATTTTGCAGATATCATAAAAGACATCGAATTTGCGAATATGCCCTTGGTGCGATTATTTACCGAATCGATTGACAAAATCTTCGCTTCATACCTAACAAATGAAAGGGTATTGATTGCGGGCACTCCTAACTTACTCGAATATCCTGAATTCGAAACACCTGAAAGGTTTCGCGGCGTAATCGAATTGATTGAAGATGAGGATGTAATCATCCACCTATTCGATAATGCGGATACTTCGTCAGACTTGGTAGTTAATATCGGCTCCGAAAATGAAAACCTTATAATGAACGACTACAGTTTAATTAAATCCACATATAAAATGGGTTCTGCAACAGGTACGATTGGCTTGATTGGGCCTAAGAGAATGAATTATTCAAAAATGATGACCCTGGTGAAGTACATTTCCGAATACCTTTCGAAATACAACGAAAATAACTGACAATCAAAGCAAATGATTCATGTGTTTCCTTCTGAGAAAATCCACGAGGTCTTGCACGTCTTCCGATTCGCCCCTTTTGCATATTAATATAGCATCATCGGATTCCACTACGACTAAATCATCGCAACCGATTACGCCTATCATTTTCCCGCCGGACATCACGAAACAATTCTTATTATTAAGCGATATGACATCACCCTTTATTACATTATTGCTTGCGTCCTTCATCGAAATACGATAAAGCTCGTCCCAATTACCAAGGTCGCTCCAATTAAATGATGCTTTAACGCACCTAACGTTATCGGCTTTTTCCAAAATTCCGTAATCAATTGAAATCGAGGGGAATTGTTTGTAAATGTTCAACAAAACATCTACATAATCATTCGAGCCGAAATAATTCCTCAGTTTGTTGAATTTATCAATAATATCGGGCAAATATTTATCGAAGGTATTCAAAATAGTCTTCATCTTCCAAACGAAAATACCGCTGTTCCACAGGAAATCTCCTGATTCGATGAATCTTTTTGCCGTGCCTATATCGGGTTTTTCCGCAAAAGTGATACACTCTTTCAGCCCTTTTGCATAAAAGGGATTGATTGCCGGGTTACCGTTTTTGATCTGAATATATCCGAATTTGGTTTCTGGACGCATAGGATGAATACCTATCGTCAATATATCACTGGAATACTCGGCACATTCGCCCGCAATATCGAGACTGTGATAAAACTCGCCGAGATTGGATATACTATGGTCCGATGGGAAAACATATTGAGTAGATTTTTCGTCAAATCCTTTGTCCATCATATAATATGTCCCTAAAGCTATGGCGGGAGCAGTATTTCTACCGAATGGTTCGTAAATGATATTGCTTTCGTGCAATCTCGGTAGTTGTTCTCTTGTTATATCGCGGTGGGCATAAGAAGTAACTACAAAAATTTCATTCAGTTCAAAGTAGTTACAAAGTCTCTCGAAAGTATTTTGAAGGAGTGTACCTTCTCCTAACATATGTGTGTATTGCTTGGGTTTACGCTCAGTGCTACGGGGCCAAAACTTTGCTCCGAGTCCTCCCGCTAAAATCAATGCCGCTTTCTTCATTTCAGTTTCCATATTAATGGTCTTTCAAACTTGCTTAAAATATGAAATATTCCGAGAATAATAAAATTAATTCATAGAAAATGAATTTAAAGTTATTTTTTTAATATTAGCTTAAACAAAATTTTATGATATAAGTCAAACTAAAGTAGAGTTATATGGGGAAATATTAAAATGAACATAAATTAATTTGCATTGTTGATTATTTTATTTACGTTTACAACATAAATTAGCGATAAAGAAACAAAATTTTCGATTTTCGGGTGCCGTTTGCTGATTAATTTATACTGCTTACATATTAAATTTACTATTTCAGTCAAATATTTGAGTGTAATATTTATCGTTTTTATTTTTCTAATGCTGGCAAGCACACATTCAAAATCTGAAACCGATTCGCTAATGTGGATTTTCTCAGGCAGCGCAACTATTTCCACAGATTTCTATTCAATAAGCTCATCTCCTGAAAATACTGTTAGCAGAAGGCGCCCCACTGATTTATACAGATTAGTGTACAATTCAAACTTAAAATACGGCGTATTTGAATTACCGGTAACGCTCGTACTCTCCTCAAATCAAACCAATTTTACCACACAACTGGCGGGCGAACAGAGCTTTATTCAGTATCTGCAAAATCCGATGAATATCGTTAGAATAAGCCCGAAAATAGGACCACTCAGCTTACAGTTGGGGACCCATGTCCCGAGATATTCCGAACTCTCCACAGGCAACGCAAATGTATTCGGTATAGGAGCAGAGTTGGCCCCCGATAATTGCACTTTTTCGGTATTCTATGGCATTTCCCAAAGAGGTGTTCAACCGGATTCGGTTCGAGGCATTCGTGGTGCATACGAACGAAGAAGTTTGTCTGCAAGATTTCACTACGGCAATAAGCGTGACGGACTGTTCGGCATCAACTTTGTAAGAGCAGAAGATATAGAGAGTTCTATGACTGCATCCTCAGGTGGTTTACTCCCCGAAGGAGGAGCTCTGGCTTCTATCAATTTCAATATTCCTTTCACTCAGCGTATTGCCTTGGAGGGCGAAGTCGGAGCTTCAATATTCACTCGCAACATCCGCTCGGAGGAATTGAAAAGCGGTGGTCTGAAATCATTCTCTTTCATAACGCCAATTCGCTCTTCGACTCGTTCCGATGTCGCAGGGAAATTAAAATTCGGCATCGAATACGACGTTTGGGGAATTTCCGCAAATGTACTTTATGTAGGCGACGGTTATGTACCTCTTGGGTACAGATTTTTTATGTCGGATAGACTTGAATTGACACTTTCACCGAAATTGAGACTTTTCGGCGGAGCAATCTTTCTTTCGGCTTCTGTCGGCTCGAGAGTGAATAATCTGTCAAATACAAAATCACAAACAAGCGAGCAACTTCTGACTTCCGCTAATATTGCCTTGCGAATTACCGATGAATTAAATCTTAGTGCGGGCTATTCGAATTTTGGTTTCAGGAACAGCACAGACAACGACACACTGAAAATTGACGTAATTTCATCATCATTCAATATCTCCCCCAATATACTTTTGCGCTCAGAGAACTATTTGCACAGCATCAATTTGAGCTATGCAATTGATGATTACAGCGATTATAATACGCTAACGACAGCATTGAACGAAAATTCCACACAAAGCATAACTGGAATATACATACTAAATTTTTTAAACATGCCAATGACGACAGACTTGACACTTATGCAACTCAGCAATGACATTAAACCCTTTGAATTGTCAATATTTTCCGTGATTACGGGTATAAGCTACAGATTTCTAAACAATACATTAAATCCGTCGCTTAAAATTTCTTACAATGTAACTGAATATCAAGTCGCCGGAAACGATAATTCAATCGGTTTTAGAGCAAAAGTGGCATACATTCTCAATAAGAGCTTGATATTTACGGCAGAAGCGTCGTCGAACAATTATTCTTACGGCAAATTAAGAAATAATGCATCATTTGGCGAGACATTTATCAGGCTAATGTTTACAACGAGGTTTTAGAGGTTTCATTTTCTCGGGAGTTTATTATGAAATTAAGATATACTTTTCTCATGCTGATTTGCATGGTTGTGCCAATGGAACTTGAAGCGCAGTTACAAGTGCAACTTTCTATGGCGCCGAGGCCTTCACCCTACCTATCCGATTGGAAGGATAAGCGGGAAACTGCAACTCTTATTGTTACAAATCCGACACAAGATAAATTTTTCGTCAAACTCCATACGAGAATAATCCAAGGCGGAATAACAGGCGAACTGCAAGCACAAACGATTGTCGAAAAGATGCCTGTTCTAATGATTGAACCGGGAATAAGCGTTTATGATGCAACAGAAATGTTCCCCTACGAAGCTATGGAATTTTACGGCAGAGTGAATGAAACTGTGATTCGCACAGGAAAGTTACCCGCCGATGATTATACCGTTTGCGTCATGTTAATGGATGCTGAAATGAATGAACCACTGACAATAGACCAATGCAGGCAATTTTTCATTACAGACTATCAAACACCTATACTACTACAACCTGAAAATTTCTCTGAAATAAAACAGCAATCAGTCGGAAATATTATTTTCAGATGGGCCACCGTAATACCGCAACCTACAGAACAAATCATATATAAAGTAGCTGTTTTCGAAGTTTTGCCCGGGCAGTCACCGGACATGGCTTTTCAGGCAAATTTTCCGATTTTGACGAAGGAAGTAACAAACAACAATTTCACTTTATGGACCCCCGATTTCGAATACCCTCAACCCGGACTACAATATATATGGAGTGTAAGGGCAATTGATTCTCGCGGAAATCCGGTCGGGCAAAATGACGGTTGGGCCGACCCATTTGTATTTACAGTAGCTGAACCAAGTTCTATTACTGATTCGGATTGCTCTTGTAGCGACATTAAGCAGTCCATCGAGCGCAGCGATTGTAATTCCTGTTACTCAATTTTTGTGAACGGTATAGCTATGGAATTTGATTGCAGCATTCCGTACTATTTAGCTGACATTAATTCTTACATATCAGTGTCAACAATGTTCACGGCTGACTGCGGAAGGCATGAATGGAGATTGCAAGGCACTGTCTTTAAAGAGAAAGACGATTTTACCGGCGATGATGCTTCTCTATCGCAATATACTACTGAAAGAATCGACGTGTTGCTGTCGAATAACGTAAATGCCGAATTTGAGGCATTTGCTTACGGAAAATATGAACTATTGCATTATATTGACGACATGCTCGTGACACGTTATTCGTTCTATACCGATGAGCCTCCAAGAACTACCATAGGACAGCCCCGACCCAAGAATTCGATAATCATAGTAACACCACAAGAACCCTGCATCGGCGTTGTTGACAACGACATTATGGAAGGATTTGTTAATATTACATGGGAATCAGTCGGCAAATTCATAGATTTCGAAATTACAGTACTTGAAAATCCATGCGGGAGATACCGTTATCCTATCCCAGGGACAGAACCTCCCGTCAAAGTTCCCGCAATGTCGAGAGTACCATACGATGGCGAAGAAGGTGGCGGAGTTATACGCGAAGTTCATAAAGAGAAAAATCCCGCACGAGAAACAACACCCGGTGGCAGAGCTACACAATCCGCTGTGATACCAATAGCCGATATAGTTGCCGGAGGAACCGCCTTAATAGTACAAATTACGGGAACTGCCGAAAGCGAAAACGGCGAATTATTCGATGTGTTTTCCGAACCCGTTTGCTTACGGTACAGACCACTTGATTCAGAAGGTGTCCCTGTGGAGCCGATGCCGTGTTTTCCTCCCCATCATCCCCCTGATTCCTTAGGAAAAGCATGTTTACCCAGGAAGAAGACCCTACCCGGAAGTCCGATTTCTCTGGGTGCATATATCGAAAATACCAAATTATTCGAGTATCCGCGCGCAGTAGCCATGACAGCAGATGCGGTGGATTGGGACATAGTCGAAATATTGTGTAATCCGAATGACCTATGTCCCGAGACCCGAAGTTTTAAACAATTCGCCGTCCGGGATAGAGTAAGCCCAGGTCAGTATAAATGGGAACTAATTGGTAAAGGCTCACTCAATGCTCCATTTGATGTAGGAAATATAAACTCGCTTAATAAGGATATATCCGATTTGATACGACAAATTGCCTCTTTGCAGGAAAAATTGGATTCGCTTACTCTTGCTAAAAATAATTACCTTAATACTTTGAAAACCCAACAGGATAATGCCCGAAATGATACTGCCAATGTAAGCAAACGTATTAAAGAATTGCAAGATGAACTTAATGACATAAAAAGTAAGATTACGGCAAAGCGTGACAGTTTACAAACAATAATTGATAAAAGAATCAATATTAGCGATAGAATTAGCGAAAAAAGAGATTCGGTTGATGTTATCTTGCTTGATTCAATAGCTGTTTATGATGAATTATTGCTGAATAAACCAAGCCAATACGAAATTGCTTTGTATGGGCAAATTGCTGATGCCCGAGATATTGTCGAGCAAGCAAAAGAGGACTTGAGGCAATCTCAAATTAATATTGCCGATGAGAGCAAACGACTACAAGAAGCAATCAGTCAAGCATTTGACGAGGTTAGATTGCGCGAATCGACAGTCAACCAAATCAGTCAAGCAATAGAATTCAACCAACAAAAAGTTGTCCAATTCGAAAGACAAGCATATAAGCTATTCGGACAATTTGCCTCGATAGCCCGCAATTATTTGCGTGAGCGTGACCAGTACAGGCGTACTATAGGCAATTTCATAATGCAAAATTTCGAGCAAGGTACTGCATTTTACGATTCCTTAAATAATCTCTCCCAACTAAGCGAACAATTAGCCGAAAACATCATCGGCTCAACTAATATGCAATATCGCCTTACAACTTTTGGCGTATTTGATTCCGTAAATACGAATTTCATCATCAGTGCCGGAGATAGTTGCCAAGCAAAAGCTGATTCTCTCAGGCGCTCTTTATGTACTTCATCGCTTACGTTTTTATCATCTAATTATACATTATACCGGCAAACCCTCCATGATGCTATTACTCGGAACTACACTATTGATACATCTGCCGAAGACAGCATAAAATTTTATCGAAATGCAATCCGTTCGTACGAACCGCAGTTGCAAGCAGCAAAAAATCAGCTCGAACAAGCATTTAACACCTATAATCAAGCTCTCATCAATGACTCAACAACAATTGCACAACTTGCAGAGGCTCAAAACGCAATACGGGATACAATTACTGCTCGCGAGCAAAGGCTAATAACAGTTCAAACAGAATTGCGTGATACAACGCAAACAAGAGAAGACAAATTTGCAACAAAAAGAATTGATTTTGTTAACAATAGAACCACATTCGAAGAATTAAGGCAGTATTTAATTGTTGATATATCGCGTTTGAGCGACACGCTACAAATCAATCGAAGCGATTCAACAATTTGTCTCACCGAAATCATGACTTTACAAAACGACAGCACAATAACCGAACGAAATATCAAAATTGAGGAAGAACTGCTCAAAACTCTTCAAGATATTTTAAACACCAATTCAAAAGATGCAGAAGCGAAATATACTGCTGATTCAACCAAAATAGAAAATGAAATAAAAAATCTCCGAGACAAATTAAAAGCCATCCAAGACAGTTTAGCATTAGCCTTGAATGGCACTAAAACGGCAATCGGGTCAAAGGTGTATTATATCCCGCCCCCACTCGAAGAAATCATGAAAGATAAAGCTACATTCGATACACTTAAAACCGCTGTCAACCAAGCCGAAATTGACCTACAAAGCGCCCGCTTGGCGAAAGAGGTTGGACAGCAAAAGCTATCTCGGATGCTCGAGAGAATAGGCCGCTCGCTTATGCAATACGTCAATGCCGAGCATAAAATTTCCGAATTGGAAGGTTCCAAAAAAGAAGCCGAAGATAAAAAAGACGAAGAAAACGAAGATTTGAAAGATTACCAAGATGAATTAAACAAAATTAAGCAAACTGCCAAAAGTGCCAAAGATACTGCCGAATCTAAACTAACTAAATTAGACCCCGCAGAATCATTGGCTAAATTAAATGAAATCAATCAGGATATAATTACCAAAAAAATTGATATTGCCGACGCTTTACTTGATTTTCAAAAATCATACAATGAGTTGATTAATAAATCATCTTCATTGGGGCAATACAGGTCCCAACTTCAATCACTTAGCAAACAATACGAAACACTTTTAGACCAAGCAACCGAACTCAAAAATGCACTGGCTCAATCACAGAATGAAGTTGCAAGGATTCGTGCTTTGAACGATTATGCTCGCGCTCAATTTGCCAATGCAAACTTAGAAAAAAATGAACAATCTTATAAAGCACAACAAGATAAAATCAAACTACTTGCAGATGCAATTGAATCACTAATTCGGCAACATTCTAATACAACTAATCAGCAATCAGACGCTGAAAATGAATTCATGGAAAAAATCAAAAAAGTTGCAGATAAGATGCAGGAACTTAATGATTTGTACGAAACATACTTCGTTCAATGGAATGAATACAGAGCCGAAAAATGGGAAGAAGCACATTGGAAAGTAGTCAAAGTCAAAGCAGATGATTTGACGGGCAAAACAAATGATGCCGAAAAGCAACTCAGCCAAATGGCTAAAGCAGACAGTTTAAATAAAGAGTTTGACGTCACCAAAATTGATGACCAACTGAGAAAATATAAAGACATTAAATCCAATGCCGATTCGACTATCGCCAAAATCGTAAAAGAAGGCAAAGAACAAATTGATAAGTGGGACCAAGATATTAAAGACGCTGAAGATAACCTAAAGAAAAGAAAACAAGATTTGAGTAAATTCCTTGAAGATGAGTTTGAGAAAGTTAACTTAACCGTGCAGTTCAAAATTACTGTAAACGATGATATAGTTGACCATTTCAGGCATGACGACGACGAGAAATTCATAATTAAAGAATTAAAGTACTTATCCAAACGCGAACCGACATTTGACAATTCCAAACCAGATATTTCACCACCTATCATAGACGAAAAGAATGGCGAATGCCAGGTCAAGGAAAATATTGATAAAGACCCGCCCCTGACAGGCACTGACCCGGTGTTCTTCAAAGATGAGCCACGAACTATTGCCTTAGTTTATAAAAACGGTGAACCTCTCTGGCACAGATGGGCTGTAATTCCGCAAGGTACACCCATATTGTCCAAAGACGTTGTAATAGCAGCAGGTTCGGCACAAGATGTTGATGAAATTACTATTAGGTGCCGCACGGAATGCAGTACTCGTCCCATTAAAGATGCCATAATAGAATTGCCGAGATACATTTGGCACGGTGACGGGGAATATTATCAAATTAACAAAGACAATTTGGAGCAACAATTTCTCGCTTATTGGGAGCCACCCGATGTGCCAAAGAATGATTGTGAGAAAAAATTTGAAATTAAAAATGATTTTACAGCAAGTCGAAAAGGTCCCGACGAAGACGTTAAAGATAAGAAGACGAAAATAAACATAAAGCCCGGAGTATTAATCGAAGTGCCCGACAAACTAATCGGATGGCAAGAAAAAGTTGATACCGTAAAAGTACGCCTTGTAAAAGGTGACCATTCGGGGCTCAGTGGTGAAACTATTGAATTTTCCGTAAAATTGTTAGAAGGTCAAGCCGAAGATTACGGCTTTCCTAACGATACAGTCAAAACTGAAAAAACCGACGGCAACGGTTATGCAAAATTACCTTTTAACTTCGGTAAGGGTTTTGCCCGATTTCACATTACCGTCAAATGGTACAGAGCAGATACTTGTGAAATAAGGACTTTCGAGGCAGAATCTCCGCTTAAAGTGCAAATGTTAAGATTTGCATCGGGATTAAGCAAGGAAGCTCTCGACGGTGCAATGGAAGTATGGGAGGGCAAATCAGTTCAGGATGTTGCGAAAAACATGAGCGTTGAAGATGAAAAACGAATATACGGAATTGCAGGACTGTTCGATAATTTCCCCAATTTCATCAATGAAGAATCGCTTATTTTCTCAATTGACGACGAAAACGTATCCATTGACCCCGACTCTACCAAGACTAAACTTTTCGGTATCGGTGCAACATATCTTGATGGCGATATTCCCGAAAATGCCAAATTTGAACTTACGGCGAGATGCGATGAGGTTTATAAGTCAATTGCCGAGCCTTATGAAGACAAAATGGAACTCAATACTACTAAGGAAGAAAAATTCAAAATAGGAATTGGTGAGTCCTTATTTACGGTTGTCATGGATGACGGCTTTTCTCCCGGCGAATTAATCAGCGGTACGGGCAAATTAGAAATTACTCCAGGCGGATTGAATTTACCGCTCTTAACTGAGCTACTGAATATAATTCTCACGGCAGATGACGTATTTGTTGAGGAAGTCAATGGTGAACTGATAGCTCAGACTGGTAGAGTTACTTGGGAAGCAACGGACGGTTTGTCGGTCGAGTTGCCCGGATTTAAGTTCACGCTTGATTCGCTGTCGCTACGAGCAAAGCAAGCTGCACAAATAGGAGGTAAAATATCTAGTTCTTCGGATAAACTGCCTCATCCCGTAGGTTTTGATGCAGAACTTTACACAAGCGGGGAGTTTTTTGGAAACATTTACAATCTGCCTGAAATCAGTATTTCATCTTTTACTCTGAGGCAAGGGACTTCGCTCGCCATTGATTGGTCGAGTACTCGCTCGGTGGAAGCTTTTGCCCTCGATTACAAAGGTGTGGTCATCCGAACTGCAAAACTCGAATTTCCTAATGCTTTTAACAAAAGCGATACTAAGGAAAAATTAGTACTTGCTATCGAGAATTTTGGAATTAATAGTGACGGGGTCAAAGGTAAACTCGATTTAACGGGTGAAGTAAAAGCGGGTTTTGCAGGATTTGAATTGACATTCGAGCAGTTAACCGTTGAATTTGAACTTGGTAAAATTATACCTCAAAATCTGCTTTTAGCAGGGAAATTAAAGCCACCGGAAAATATTGCAGACGGCACTCTGGATTTCAAGATAATTAAATCCGGTGACGATTGGATTGGCGAAGTTACAACAAAGGGGGATTTGCTGATACCTTCGCTTGGTCTGACCATAGCACTCGATGACGGCACAAGATCTGAATGGAATGCAGAGAAAAACAAAGGACTTTTGGTAATTAACGGCAAATTCCACTCGAAATTTACGGGTGAAGTGGTTCTTGATAATTTAAGGATTAATTCTGAGGGAGAAATCGAAGCGGACGCAGTCAGACTTAAAACAGATGCATCGCTTGTAGTACGTGGATTTAACATGAATTTGGACGAAATTGCTTTTGTACGTATTGCTGGCGAAGCTTCTACATCGCAATACGCTTTCCAAATGATGGGCGGATTCGGATTTCCACAAATTGCCATTCAAAAAATCAGTGGCAAGTTATCTATATTACCCGGTATCAAGCTACAAGTTGATATTGATACATTCGATATCGCTTTCAACTACGGTCCGGTTGATTTTAAAGGAAAAATCAGATTCGGCAATAATTATTTCGCAGGTAATTTCGATGTGGGACTAAGCCAACCCAAATTTGGCATGGGATGCAGTTTTATAATAGGCACTCAGGAAATTGATCCCGATAATTACTTTACTTATTGGTACGCCGAAATGCAACTCTCTATGGGGCAAACAGGAATACCGCTCGGTACAACGGGATTGAGTATCACCCGACTGGGAGGTGGTGTAGGTTGGAACTACGACCCACCTGTCGGTTCTCAAAAAGGTACATCGCGAAAAACAGACGGTTTTGCATTTAAAGCCCTTATCGGAATAGGAACGACTCCGGGTGGCAAAATATTAAATAGCTTATTTACAATGGTTTATTCACCGTCGAAATTTTCTTTAGGCGGCAAATTATGGCTACTCGAACAGGAGGATAATATTTTCGCCGAGGGTGTGCTGAACTTGTATTTTGACTCTCAATCGCCAAATGCTATTGACGGTTTTGTCAAGAGTTTTGTCGGCATTCCCGATGCTGAAGCTAAAATTATCCGCTTGGATGGTAAAATCAATTATGAAATTACTCGAAACGGCAATCTGAGTATTCAGAGTGAAACTCTAAACGGCTCAATTTTAGATCTGTTACGTGCAGAGGGAAATATCACAATCAATGAAAACTTAATTGATTTAAACGGCAGAATATTTTTAGATTTTTATTCAGACGATATTAGCTTAGCAGGTGTATTGACCTTAATTGTTGATTTTCATGCTGAAGCATCAGGCAGTTTCAAATACATGAATAAGCAAAAAAGACTTTTTGCGGGCGTCAAATTTGCAGGGCATATTGATATTAATTTGGATACACCCTTTGGAGTTGCCGATATTTTGTCTGCACGAACGGAAGTGAACATGCTGTTGCGTGCCCAACCCGGGTCGATTGAGGCAACAGGATTTGGCTTTTTCAGCTATAATGCGTGGATTTACAGTGGGAATGCAAAAGTTGATTTCGGATTTAAAATATAAGGGAAAATAAAATGAAAAGATTCATTATACCATGTGTTATATTATTTAGTTGCATAGGCTTATACGCTCAAGAACCGGCTTATTTAATATTTCGTAATTCCGGCAAAGTATATCTGAAATGGGAAAATTTGCGTGATGTAAATCATGAATATTTCGTCGTTTATCGTCAATACGAACATAGTGAAACTTGGGAAAGAATTAATACAAAGCCACTAAAAATTCAAACTGAACTTAACGAAATAACTAGGATCGCAGGTGAATATTACGGCTCTATATACTTATCAATTATGGGAGTTAAGCGTGATAGGCGTAATATCACGCGTGCCGATGTTACCGCAACATTCAATAATGACGATGCTTATAACATGCTCAACGCTCTATCAGTTACTCGACCATTTTTTGCGGAATTATTAGGCACAACTCTCGTTGATTCACCTGAAATCAACACCCTCGTGAGATATAAAATTAATTCCGTACAAGGTCCAAGAGAAAAAGATTATATCACAACTGCATTTATTAATCCCCAGCGTGACGATACAGTTCCGCGGCAAGAGAAAATAGTAGGGATACCCTCAAATAACTCCGCAACTATCCAATGGGAAAGGAATTTAGATGTGCTGAAATCAGGCAAAGCCGTTTATTATAATATTTATCGCGCTTATGATATTGCAGGACCATATCAAATAATCAATTTTTCCGATTTATTGCAAGGCGTTTTTACGACAGAAGAAATTGAAATAGACACGAATTACTTTAATTATTCCGACTTCAATCTCGATAACGGTAAGACATATTATTATTATTTAACCGCTGTAAATACATTCGGTTATGAAAGTCTCAGGAGCGAAATAATCGAAGTTACACCTAATGACGACCGCCAACCTCTCCCCCCGAGTAATATCACTATCGAGGAATCCCCGCAACGAATAAAGATATCATGGAAAAACGCCTCTCGTGTAATACCCAAAGGATATGAAATATATAAATCGACCGGAAATAATCATAATTTTAAGAAAGTTTTCCCGGAATTGGAATCGCAGATGAATAATAGATTTACAAGTTGGATTGATACAGATATATCCGAAGGTGGAGTTTACTATTATTATCTACGAAGCGTCGGATTTACGGGTCTATTCAGCGATAACTCAGATACAATTACCGTCATGATTGAGGATAATACTCCGCCGTCTCCTCCCTCAGGCATAGTTGCGGTTGGCGATACGGGTGCAATTAAATTAACATGGAATAAGAATACCGAAACGGATTTATTGGGCTATCAGATAGAACGCTCATCTGACCCACGCTTTGCCACAAGATTTCTTATAACCAAAGAGATAATAACCGATAATTATTTTATTGATTCCATCCGTAAAGAGTCCCAAACTGACGTAGCGTATTTTGTTTACGCTTTAGATAAGTTTTATAATCGCTCCCCGGCGTCCGAACCCGTTTATGCTCGAGTTATAGATATTTTACCGCCTCTGGCTCCGGAGATAACAACTCTATATACGGAAAACGATAACTATATTATTAATTGGACAAAATCACCCGACAGTGATTTAAAACATTATAACTTATATTTATCGCGGGAAGATACGAGTTCTTTCCAAAAAATTATCGAAACCAATTTATCACAATTTTCAGGAAAAATTACAGAGCAAAAGTCGCATTTTTTCAAAGTCAATGCCGTTGACAGTACAGGAAATAGTTCACCATATTCAAAAACAAGAAGATTGGAAATTGAACCTGCGCTACCATTACCGCCTGATTCAGTCAAGATTGAGCAAATGGCAAAATACGTCAATATCACTTGGAAAATACCGAATGATGAGCATGTTGTGGGTTATTTCATACAACGACAATATATTGGTAAAGGCACTCCTATGGTTGATGTTGCCGTTTTAAAGTCAACTCAAACACGCTTCATGGACTGGGACATTGATTTAAAAAGTCCCTGCACTTACTTTATTTTCTCTCGTGATGAAAAATGGCGAAAAAGTAAACCAATTATCATCAAATTTGAGCCAAAACAGGAATAGTTCGCAAAAAATACCTATATTTGCAAGATATTTCGTAACTTGTGAAATATGTCACAATATTATTTGAAAAATAAAATTGGAAATGAAATGATAGTAAGTGAACTCCTGGCTCCAAATAGTATCGTTATAATCGGTGCCTCGAATGACGTCGAAAAACCCGGCGGCAAAATCCTCAGAAACATTATTGATGGCGGATTTAGAGGGAAACTCTCTGCTGTAAATCCAAAAGAAGACATCGTGCAAGGCGTTCGTTGCTTCAAAGATGTCAAAGATATCGAAAACGTCGAATTGGCAATTTTGGCGATTCCTCCCAAATTCTGCTTACAAGCAGTAGAAGTGCTCGCAAAAGAGAAAGGCACTAAGGCGTTTATCATACTATCCGCGGGGTTCAGCGAATTTGGCGAATCGGGCAGAATACTCGAACAACAAATCGTCGAAGTAGTAGAAAGCGTCGGTGGAACGCTTATCGGACCAAACTGCATCGGTGTGATGACTCAGCATTACAAAGGCGTTTTCGCGGGGCTAGTGCCAAATCTCAATTCTAAAGGTTGTGACATGGTCTCGGCTTCGGGAGCTACGATTGCTTTTATACTTGAAATGGCTGTACCACGTGGATTGATGTTCAACAGTATTCTCTCGGTTGGCAACAGCGCTCAAATCGGTGTCGAAGAAGTACTTGAATATTGGGATGAAACGTATGACGAGAAAACCAGCGCCAAAGTAAAGCTGTTCTATTTGGAACAAATCAAAAAACCGCAAAAATTGCTCAGGCATTGCCGCTCATTGATTATGAAAGGCTGCAGAATTGCCGCGATTAAAGCTGGTACAACGGAAGCAGGTTCGCGAGCCGTTTCATCACATACGGGAGCTTTAGCTGGCTCGGATGCTGCAGTTGACGCTCTTTTCCGTAAAGCAGGCGTTGTACGGTGCTACTCACGTCAAGAACTTGTTTACGTAGGAGGCGTACTTCTTCATAAGCAACTGGAAGGACCAAACATAGCAGTAATTACTCATGCTGGCGGTTCGGGGGTGATGCTCACCGACACTTTGTCTAAAGGTGGATTGAATATTCCGAAAATCGAAGGTCCCGCAGCCGAGGAACTGCTTGCCCATCTTTATTACGGTGCCTCAGTTTCTAACCCTATTGATTTCCTAGCTACCGGTACCGCCGACCAATTAGGCACCATACTTGAATACGTTGATCGTGAATTCCACCATATTGACGGCTCTGTCGTAATTTTCGGCACAACGGGAATGTTCGACGTGACAGGTGTTTATGATGTTTTGCATGAAAAAATGAAATGGTGCAAAAAACCTATTTATCCATGCTTACCTTCGGTGGTTCAAGCAGAAAAAGCCGTCAAACATTTTCTGTCGCTCGGACGAGTGGATTTTACCGATGAAGTAGCTCTCGGCAGTGCCTTGTCAAAAGTTTATCACACTCCGGAACCGGCTAAAGAATTTCAACTTCCCGAAATAGATACAGTACCAATTCGACAAATAATTGATGCGAGCGAGGAGGGCTACCTTAGCCCCGACAAGATTCAAAAATTGCTTGATGCGGCAGGAATACCAAGAGTGCCCGAACGACTTGCCGATAGCTCCGATGAGGCAGTTCGTGCAGCTGAGGAACTTGGCTATCCTGTCGTTATGAAAGTTGTCGGTCCTGTTCACAAGACAGATGTCGGTGGAGTCGTGCTTAATATACGCCATCCCGACATCATTCGTAAAGAATTTGCTCGAATGCTCGAAATCAAAGATTGTACGGGAGTTTTGCTCCAACCGATGTTCAACGGGACCGAACTCTTCGTAGGTGCAAAAAAAGATTCCGACTTTGGTCATATTATACTTTTGGGACTTGGCGGCATCTTTATCGAAGTTCTAAAAGATGTCGCTTCGGGTTTAGCACCATTGAGCCGCGAAGAAGCGCTCAAGATGATGAGCGAACTGAAATCTGCAAAATTAATCGAAGGCGTACGCAAACGCGAACGAGTAAACAAAGAAATCTGGGCTAATATCATCGAACGACTAAGTGCATTGCTGAATGCCGCTCCCGAAATAACAGAACTCGATTTGAACCCCTTATTGGGCAAGTCCGACTCCGTAATCGCCGTTGATGGTAGAATAAGGATTGAGAAATAGGGAAGTTAGGGAAGAAGGCCCCGGTGAGAAGGATAGGACAATTTAAGCGTATAAGATAGTAATTTAGGTATTAGTAAGCAGGGATATATGATAATGAATTAATCCACTTGGCAATAAATGAAAATACAGTATAGAGCAACATTTCAATGCTCTTATTATAACACTTCGCTTGATGTCTAGAACTTGCTAAAAAATCCTTAAATAGACTATTACACATAGTAAACAGTTACTCCTTCTCTTCATATGATTCAAGCACCATGAAATCTGAATCTTCTAATGACTGCATGGAGTAGCCCCTGATTGCACCGAACATTTCTGACATACCAGTAACGATTGATTCAATCTGCTTTTCCCGCATTGCCCATAATTTCAACACTTGAGCTTTTTCCTTGTTCAAGCCATCTTTCATTCGGTTGAAATTTTCTATAATCTGAGTCACTCTTTGCTTGAATTCATTACTTGTGAGGTAGTTGTACATAAGTTCTTTTGCATCGCTTCTATTGATTTCTTGCTTTCGTACACGACTGATGCTTATGAGCATTTCCCGCATTACTGCCACGACGTTTTCGAACTCAGAATAACTGCAAACCCATACTCCGTCAATGTTGGTAAATCCCTTCCATCCCTGTGGCAAAGACCGGGTAACAAGAATACCAATATCTGCTTTCACAGCAAGCATGTCATCTTTGAGTTTTTTGAGCCACTCTTTGCTAAAATGCTGAGTGCGTTTGCTTTCATATGCAATGATGCCACATTCTTGCGATAATGTGTCCCGGACTTTTTGTATGATATCTGCACCGCTCTTTCCAACTGGTACGTGCTGAATCAAATCAAAGGGATAATTAGCTCGCAAATAATCCTCGATTGCGAGTTCCTGCACTTCACCTTGCAATTGCATAGAGCCCTGTTCGACTTTTTTTTGCATTTCTTCAGCTAATTTCTTTTGAGCTTCTAGTTTTTTCTCAGCTTCACGAAGTCTAAGCTCATAATGTATTTTCATCGCATCATCAGCTTCTATTTGTAGTTGTCGGCGTTGCTCAAGTAGCTTGGTTTCAAGTTCGAGTTTGTGCTGTTTATTAAGGTCATCATATTCTTGCCTAATTTTCATTAACTCAAGCTCTTTCCTCTTGAGTTCGAAGTTTTCTTCACGCATAGCTTTTACGGTACTTTCGGCTTGAATCAGTTTATCTTGGTAATCCACCAGCAACTCTTTTTTCAGATTTTCTCTTTCAATATTTAGGCGTTCATCAAGTTTGGTGGCGATTAACTCGTCGAAGTTCTCTTTTTGTTGCAATATGGCAGAGCGTTCTTTTTCAATCGCAGACCTTTCGGCATCAATCCTCTGCCTATACTCCAACATACTTTTATCATATTCTTGCTTGATAGATGATTCGAGCTTCGCTTTGATTACTTCCTCGACGTCGAAACGCGTTTTACAGTTTGGACATTCAACGGCTATTTCAGTCATGTTTTTTCTCCCAGTTACAAATTAATCAGATGCAATATAACTCATAGTAATGAATTATTTAGGCATTAGTGAAATGATTTTCAATGTTTTGGCAAGATAATTCGTCTTAAAACTATAGTTATTGACCTTAAAATCAAGACGTTGAGTTATTTTAGTTTTTTAAATGTGAAGTTTATAATAATATTTTAGGTGTTAACATGTATTTGAGAAAATTTTTTTTTGTAATTGTTCCGGTAATATTCGGCAGCGTAATGGCTTTAAGTCAGACTCCTCCGACACTTTTGTTACCCACAAATAATAATAATTGTCAAGGGTTGACTGTTGACCTTGAATGGCAGGAAATCCCTGCTGCATTGAGCTACATCGTACAGATTGCTGAAAATGCAGACTTTTCGGAGTATATTCTACACCAACCAAATCTCGAAATGAACAAACTGACAGTAATCTTGAATGATTGGGGTAAACGATATTGGTGGAGAGTATCCGCTGTTTATTCAGGTGGCGGAATTGGTACATCCACACCATTTTCATTTTGGACGAAAGCCGCTCCCGTATTATTGGTTGGACCAGCAAACGGAATGGCATGCCTTGACTTGAACGTTAGATTTACGTGGAACAAGCACGACGCGGAATTTTATACAATCAGAATCGCAACTGATTCATTGTTTAAAAATATTGCATACGAAAAGAACAATTTGACTGATACTACAATCGTAATAAAACTACCAACGTACCAAACCAAATATTATTGGCAGGTAAATTCGCTGAAAGGTACATGTGCCACAAGCTGGTCACTTGTCAGAACACTTTCTACAAAAACAGCAATACCAACACAATTAGCTCCCACAAACGGTGCTAAGGGAACTGCTTTATTCACATCACTTCCATTTAAAACTACTTTGAAATGGAAGCCCGTTCCCAATGCAGCTACCTATCATTTGCAGGTTTCCACTACTGCTGATTTTAAAGAGCCGGAAGTAGACTTAAATAGTTTGACCGATACATCTTATGTGTTTGAAATCGGCGAAGCATATAACACAGTTTATTACTGGCGATTGGCCGTTACAATTGATGGATGCAAAAGCGATTGGACAGGCAACTTTACTTTTAAAACTCCTTACGCCGCTCCTAATCTTTCTGCTCCCACCAATACAGAATTATGCGTTTCAATGATTGACAATCTTTTCAGATGGACTACTATTGAAACTGCAACTAATTACAGGGTTCAAATTTCTGATACCGACACTTTTGCGAATATACTATTTGACGTTGGCGATATTGGACTTAACGAAACATCAATTATCTTGAAAAGACCTTTGAGCGAACACTTCTGGCGAGTGAAAGCCCAAGACAATCAAAATGACGGTTTGTGGTCTGCAATAAGGAAATTTACAAGCACACAAAAACAACCAAATTTTACAACTCCCGTCGATGGTGCTGTTGGACTGCTTATGAATTTGGTAATTACATGGGAAAATCTTGGAGAAGGCAACCGTTACGATTTTAGGTTGTACGCAAATGAGAAATTATCAATTAGATTGCTTGACTCAACTAATATAAGTACGAATACAATCGCTGTTACAGTCAAAGACAACAATGCTACTTATTATTGGCAGGTGCGGGCTCGTAAAGATGATTGTATCGGTGATTGGTCAAGAATTTACACATTCAAGACTTTGATTCAACCCCCAGTTTTGACTCAACCGGCTGATTTCAGCTCAAAAGTTTCCGTTTATCCAATATTCTCTTGGGAAAAAGTCGAAGATGCTTTATTTTATCAAATTCAAGTTTCACGGGACAGTAATTTTACCTCAATTTTCAAAACAGCAGATTTAATAAATGCTCTCAGTTTTACTTTTGCAGGAGAAGTATTCGACGAAGAGACAAGGTTTTATTGGAGAGTACGAGCCAAAAATAATGACGGTACAAGCCTATGGTCGAAGACTTTCCGATTCAGCACGGGCACTCAACCCTTAGGACCTCCAATTCTACTTGTACCGGCTAATTTATCCATCAAAGTACCGTTCGACGTTGAATTACTTTGGAACAGAGTACAAGGAGCAGACGCTTACCGAGTGCAAATAGCCTTCGAATCAAACTTCCTTGCAATCGTAAAAGATACTATTTTAGCCAGCACAAGACTATCAATTCCAAATATTTTCGAAAGATATACCAACTACCACTGGAGAGCATTATCAATCAATAAAGGTGGTGAAGGTTTATGGTCAGAAGCTAAAAGATTTAGAACTAAAGACATAGCTCCCGAAGACCAAACGGTTTTGACTTCCCCCGCAAATAATACCGAGAATTTGCCTAATTCTTTTACCTTGAATTGGAACGAAGTAGATAGAGCCTTGGGATACGAACTACAAATTGCATCAACAAATAATTTCGCCGAAGGTACTTTTGTGATAAATACAAGTGCTGTTTGGCAAAATTCAAGATTAGTTTACGAGCTGCCTTACAATTCTAAATTGTGGTGGAGAGTAAGAGCATGGAATGAAGACGGGCAAGCTCCTTGGTCTAACACATGGAACTTTACGACATTAAATCCTGCATCCGTTCAAGACGATTATAATACACCAAGTAGTTATTCCTACCCCAATCCCGCAGAAAATGTAATAGAAATAGTATTTAATTCGAATTCGGGTAACACTGCCGAAATGAAAATTTTAAATATCCTCGGGAAAGAAGTTAAATCATTGAATAATATTGAAACCATTCAAGGTAAGAATAGCATTCAATTAAATACCTCGAATTTTGCTCCGGGTATTTATTTCTATGAGATTAAAGCAGATAACACAATAATCAGAGGAAAGTTCTCTCTGAGAAAATAATTGAACCTCTGATAATAATAAATGGAGAGCATCAATTAATGCTCTCCATCTTATTTTACGGCATTACTGCACTCATATGCTTCTAATCTGCAGATGCAGCAACGGCGGGCATCGCTAAGATATTTTAACCGTCAAATCTATAATACTGAAAATTCCCGCTTTTACGATTTTTTTTATTTTTACACTTAACACGATTCCCCTTGCATCATTCAAAAATTTTTCTTGTATCATCCGAAACATTTTATTACTTTAATGATAAGTATGCTTGCATTTTTATAAAATGTATCGAAATGACTAAAGAAGACAACATAGCAGAGTGGACAAAGTACATGAAAGTGGAGTTGTGGCGGTGTGGCGGACAGTAGGATTTCGAAAATGAAAGAAATTTTTTTTTAAATTAATATAGGAGGCAAAATGCAAAATAAAAAATTAATCACCGTTATAATGGTATGGCTCTATGTGCTCTTTCCGTTGAGTCTCGATGCCGAGAATCCCGAATGGATGTATTTTCATGATATAAAAAATCCGGATAACATTACAGTTATTGACAACAGTATTTATTTATCTACGGGAAGTACTCATGTCATTCGACTCAATTTAGAAAACTTACAAATTGACACTATAGCTCAAATTTTTTCTGTGAGTAGTATTGCTCAAGATAAAGATAAAAATATCTGGTGTTCAGCACGATTCAGCGGGATTTACAAATATTCCAATGGAAATCTTGAAAATTTCACGTCAAGCAACTCAGGATTGCCAGACAGCAGAGTCTATGATTTAGTCATTGATGCCGATAATAATGTCTGGTGTGCTACAAGGCAAGGACTTGCAAAATTTGACGGTTCAGACTGGGAGGTGTTCCAT
>CAZWXI010000008.1:0-48055 GCA_964637845.1 uncultured Hyphomicrobiales bacterium
GGTCGGGTGGAATGGTATATATAGATTTATAGAAATTTTGGTAAAATAAATATAAACTTATCCCTTGCGGGAAAATTGAAATTTTAAAATTAATGGCGTTAAAATAAAGCGAATGGTAAAAAGAAGAAAGATTCTTCTCGGCTTCCTGATTTCTCGGACTATTCCCGAACAAATTCGATACTAAATCGTTGAGTTGCCTGTTTAGCTTTGTTTCCTCATGGTCCCACCAAAGGTGGTAATAAGTTGTATCGCCGACGATATAACTATCCACAATATCATACATCTCACCCTTATATTCGAACTCTCGGGAATGCTTCCACTTCAATTCAGTCTGCTTCTCGAATTCAGTGAACTTCAGTAAGACAAGTTCTTCTTTATCAAGCCCTTCAATCATCTTCCATTTTACTGCTTTCTTCACCAGCTTCTTCTGATACTCGAGACTGTAGTACGTCGTCACCGCAGGAGCGATGAAGCAGCAAAGAAAAAATATTCCGATAATCCGTCGTTTCATCAGCCAAAATCTAAGGTCATATCAACATAAATACACTTCACAAATGCAAATATACAACTATTTGCGTATTCAAGCAACGGTAAACTCGCTCACGATAATTTGTATAATACCCCGTCATTCTGAGCGAAGCAAAGAATCCAATTCGGATTTACAACACGCCCGGGCAATGCGTAAGTCACCTCACCCCGACCCTCTCCAAAGGAGAGGGAGTAAGAATTGATGTGTCGTATCTGCCTCCGGGCGTCTATTTTGTGCGGTACGGCAGTCGGGTGGAGAAATTCGTGAAGTGGTAGTGATAATCGTAGGGACACAGTGTCCAAACAAAGAGAGAAATTTGTATATTGGTGAAAAAAAATTTGCACCATTCAAAAATTTTTCTTGCATCATCCGAAATTGTTTATTAGTTTTATGATAGTGATTTTGCGTCTGAGAAAAATGTGCTAAAATGACGAAAGATATTTGACAGGTGGTCATTTATGAGATTTCTCTGACTAACGATGAAGGATAAAGTGCCAGACGCCAAGACAATATGGTTATATCGGGAAACATTAACAAATGCGGGAGTACTTGAAGAATTTTTGTACAATTAACGCAAACATTGAGACAAATGGGTTTGACGGTCAGCAGTGGGAAAATAATAGATGCAACGATAATGGAAGTCCCGAAACAAAGAAATGCAAGAGAAGAGAATAAACAAATCAAAACAGGGCAAAGTCCCTCGGAATGCTCAGAAGCAAAGGCAAGACAAAAGGATGTACATGCAAATTGATTTACACAATAGGTTTAGAAAGGGCAACAGCAAATATCGCTTTAAAAAACATAGTTTACAATTTGCATCAAACGATTAAGTTGCTTGAAAATAAGCAAATAGAGACAAAATTTACTTTAATATTTTAAAATAAATGGGAAAAGCACAGAAATGCAGAAAAATATAATGGAAATATCAGTAAAAAATGATTAAATATTAGTTTTTTTGAATTTTTAAATGAATAATTTCTAAAAGTTTATGGAATGACAGCTTGTTTTTTGTGAATGAAAATGATTATTTTCAAAAAAGTAGTTTTTAGAGGTTACCTTCACTAATATTGTTCAATTATATTGTTTCAATTATTGACATTAACTTTGTTAATCTGCATTTCTAATTTTCCCTTTAACTCTTGAAGCAAAATGGTTTGCCACTCTGTCAATTTCGGCAAGCTTAGACGCAAACTGCATTGATAGAATTTCGATGTCTTCCTGCGAGCCTTCTTCATTTTCTTTATATAGCGAAATAGCGACTTCGATATCGTGCCATTCACCAATCAAATTCTGCAAGTTATCGAGATAGTCTTTGTCTATTCTCATTTTGCGGATTAACTTTTCAGGCATCAGCGAGAGCATGTACATAAGATACTTGATTTTTTTTCGGCATTCATGCAAATAAGAGAGATTTTCACGGGAATTCAGCATAGATGCTATTATACGAATTTGCTCATTATAATAGCGAATTATTTCACGCTCACTGATTCTGGAAAAACTATGTGCAAGCTTACGAAGCATGGATTTGATTGTCTCAAGATTCTCGAAATAGTTCAATCGGAATTCTGTCATCCCTGATTCGAAAATCTCGCGCTGCTCGGTTATAAAATTTTCACCCAATAAGTTGTGTTCCTTCGCCAGATTTAAATTCAGGTGCGATGTGCGGATTACACCTGCTAATTTAAAAATACTTTTTATGGACTTCATTTGCTTAACTAACTTGCGATTGTTGCCAACCTCAGAAATGAAGTACACAAATGCGGCAATTTTTTTCGCTTCGAGACGCATTTTATGCAGATTCTCCTGCTCTTCATCACGATTAAAAGCCGCAAAAAAGCCGAGCAACTTCCGCCCTCTCCTGAGCAAATATTTTTTTTGTCTTTTCTTACTAAGCATAATTCTAAGTCATAATATCATTGAGTAAAATGTCAATATTGTCTAACTCATTTTCAAGAAATTTTCGGATATCGTTTCTCAATTTACCTAACACTAACGGTGACAGTTCTTGCTCGGGTTCGTGTTGTTCGAGATATAGCTTCGCTTTTTCCGATGTTGATTTACCTAATTCAGCCAGCTTTAAGTGGCGTTTATTCCGAGAATTAAATCTCGGGAAATACACATCGAGAATTTTTTTATGTATATCTCTTGGACCAAAAAGCCCTCTTGTTTGAAAATCTTTAATTTGTAAATTTATTTTTCTTGAGTTAAGTATTGCCACCAGATAATATGCTTCATATAAATTTCCCGTTGGATAGGCATATGCTTTACTCTCTACAATAAATTCCAGATTAAAATCTTCACGTTTAACCACTGTAGCGCAAGCATCTTTTGCTGATGCAGTATATATTACTAAATATGGAAAATTCAAATTCTGCGATGTAAGTTTTGAGTGCCAGTTCAGATAATCACTCGCACTTTTCTTTCGGTTTTTTTCAGTTCTCAAAGTATTCCATATTTTCTCTACAAAAAGCTGGTACCATCTCGATGCCTTTAAGCATCCTTCATACATAATTTCAACACCTGTTTTAATTTGAATTTCTTTCAAATCTGTATCAGCATTCTTTTCAATGAAGATGGGCAAAATGACTAAATCAGGCTTATACAAAACAAATGGCAAAATGCTTCTCGATAATGCCGTCCTGAAAACAAATCTGCTTTCGATTTGCCCGATAAAATTCAAATCTTTCCATGGCTTTTTAGCTTCTGCTTTAATTGCCCGAAGCGTCCTTACATTAATGATTCTGTCGTCCCAATCCGGTGGCAACTCTTGTTCCAATTCGACAAAATAGAAAGTTCGAGGCACAATTGTTGCGCCCTGTTTAAATAGCTTTTTGTATGGGTTTACTTTTGTTTGTTCTTTTATTCTTCTCTTTGATAATGCCGTTGAACTACCTTGCCTGACATAATAATACATGCAATCGTTTTCTGAAAGTGTTTTTAGGGCAGATGCCCATTTTGCGTTATGCTTGATTACCTTACCGGAAAATTCTTTACCCATGACACCTTCCTTTGGGAATTGTCGGATTTGTACTCCCTCAGCACCATTTTTAATATTTGGGATGTGTTTACTTCCCAAAAAAACACAACTCGGAACATTGAACAAGGGCGACACAAGTTCTAAATCCCAAACTTGTTTGAGATTAAACCCCTTTGCCTTCCCACTTCGGGTGCTTTCATGGTGGTCAGCATTGAAAAAACTTCGCGGGAGCACAAAAGCAAATTTACCGTTTTCACGTAGGAAATAACTCGAACAATAGCTGAGAAAAATCGCTGCAATTTCCATATGTGGCATATTTGCTGTTTTATCAGGTTTTACCAATTGCTTTTCCGCTATTTTTTCAAGTGTGTCTTGGTATTCTTCGTTTTTGATTGAACTGAAAGTAAACCACGGTGGATTTCCAACAATATAATCAAAACGTTCAGCTAAGAAATACGGCTTATAGAGATTTTGCAGTATAAATTTCCAAATGCTGTCTCTTCCCTTTTCCTTTACCCTTTTGAGTCCGTTATAAATTTTGTAAAAACTCTCCGTCAATTGATATGTTAATCCTCCGTTCTCGTAATATTTTTTTACAATTGTTTCGAAAGACTCAAGAGAAATGGCTTTACCGCCTTGTGTTTGTTCGGCGACGTCTTCGCATGCTTCCAAGGCTTTGTCGAACAATTGAATATCATCAAAAATCTGAGTATTGAGCTTAATTTTTTCTTTGTCAATATTCATCTCAAAACTACCGCCAAATAAATCTTTGACACCTTTCGGAGCAAGTAGTGTATTTGCTTGAATAATATTCAGATGAATCGGTTGTTTGAGTTTGATTAAATCCTTCCCGAATGAAATTAACATTGTAGTCTTTGTTATTTGCACAGATAAAGGATGAATATCTATGCCGAAAATTTGCTCACTTAAGTCTTCAATGCTTAATTTGGGGTGTAATTCTCTGAACCTGTGAACTGCCGCTCTCAAAAACGAGCCGCTTCCACAAGACGGGTCTAATACTCTGTCGGTTTTCTTGAAGTCGAATTCTTGACAAACTCTTTCGCAGAGCCAATCCGGAGTATAATATTCGCCAAGTGCTTGGCGTGTATCCAAATCAATAAGCTCTTGGTAAACACCCTTTAAAATATCTTCGTCAACATCTTTGAAATCGAAATTTGATATTTGTTGAGCTATTAGTCTGAAGACTTTTTTCATCTTCCAATAATTAGGCTCTTCTTTAACCCAATAGAAAAAGTCCGTTTCGACAAAATTCGCAATATTATACTTTTTGAATATCCTACCATCAATGATACCTTTCATTTCCTCATCACGGATGAACGCGTGATTGCTCACGACGGCATAAGCTAACATTTTTGCAAAAACGGAAAGATAAGTATGAATCAAAAAGTGCTCTTCGCTTGCATCAAAACTACCGTATGCTATGCTAAGAAATTTTTCCCATTGTTCATAAGCCGCTCTTATTTCGCCAAATTTTCTTACATCGTCCAAGTGTTTACTCATTTCCCTGAAGCTTTCTATGAAAACGTAGCTTTTATTGCCGAAAGACTCTTCTACTCGTGTCAGGGTGGCTTTTTGTTTTTCTTCTTTGAAAAGAAACCTGTCAAGCCAATAGTAAAACTCTAAACCATTATTTTCATCTAAAGTAAAAGCCGCCGATTCTGACTCCACTAAATTCAGTTCGCTTTCTCTTAAGACCTCAAGCTTATCCAATTGCGTTACATCGGGCGCATAAACTTTCCAATTAATGAAATCTGATGCTATTAGTGTGAAATTATATCCCTCGCCCGAGTTAAATTGCCCTAATAAGTATCCTGCAAGTTGTTCTTTAGCGTGTTTGAGATTTTGCTTCAAATCATTTTCAAACTCAATGATGATTTTATTGTACAAAGTATCAGCACTGCCACGGTGCATACGGTCCTCTCGAGGAATATTAAAAATTGTAACCTCAGAGCCGGTACTTATTTCGTCGAGCATTCGAATTATCTCAGGATTTGATGAATACAAACGATTGAGTAAATCTTTGAACAACTCTTTTTTGGTCATTTCTTTATTTGCTGAAATGACAAGCCGCCTGTAATTCTCTATAACCCCATTTCTTCCCTCAGTGGACACTCTGTTTATCCTATCGAAGTTTGTACTGTTTTATCTATGCAATATAATTGATTTTACTCGGATTTCTATTCAATATAGCTTATTTCGTATTTTTTAAAAAGAAATTACTTTTTTACTTTTTTTAAAATATATTTTTTTGATATGCGTTTTAACAATAAATGTTGTTACATCTATTGTCAAAACATAATGAAATTAGAAGACGCTATCAAACAAGAGAAATTTCGGAACGAGCATCACAAACTTGTTGTAAACATTATATATACCGCTCATTGGATTGAGTTGAATAACACACGTTTGCTCAAACCATTTGGTATATCACCACAACAATTCAATATTTTAAGAATTTTGCGAGGACAGTTCCCTAATCCAGCATCAATTACATTGCTTCAGGATAGGATGATGGACAAGATGTCGAATGCATCACGATTGGTCGAAAAACTCCGCATCAAAGGATATATCAAGCGTACGACAACTGCCTCCGACAGGCGCAAGTGCGACGTGACAATTACCGAATTGGGACTTGAAACGCTCGCAAAGCTCGATGAAATGCTCGACGAACAGCACAAAGTATATTCAAATCTTACCCTTGACGAAGCTAAAATCGTCAATAATTTATTAGACAAATTAAGAGATTAATATTTATAATTTTTTTAGGAGCTTTATCATGTTTACTAACAAATTTTTCATCACAATAATAGGGCTATTCATGCTCGCAGCATCAGCAATGAAAGCACAGAAATACGAAGTTGATGTTACCCAAAGCAGCATCAAATGGATAGGCGAAAAAGTCCTTGGAAAACACTGGGGAACAGTAAAAATCAAGGAAGGACACTTGATTAAAAACGACAATATATCACGCGGGGAATTTCGCATTGATATGACTACAATCACAGTTGACGATATCAAAGATGCCGCTACAAACGCAAAACTTCTCGGACACCTGAAATCAGACGATTTCTTCTCGGTTGACAACTTCAATACTTCGGTATTCATCCTTGAAAAAATCACTCCTTACAATCCTAAACCAGGAGAAAATTTCAATCACTGGATATCAGGCAAACTTACAATTAAAGGAATTACAAACGAAATTCGCTTCCCCGCACAAATTAGCTTTACCGACCAAGGATTTACCGCTAACGCAGAGTTCACGATTGACCGTACAAGATGGAATGTAAGATACGGCTCGGGAAGCTTGTTCAGTAATTTAGGCGACAGGATGATTTACGATGATATTAAATTCGAACTTGCAATCAACGGTAGATTGTCTGCTCAATAAATAATATAAACCAAAAAATTAAATAATGGTTCAACCGAGTGAAGTATCAAAACTTGTGGTGCTTCACTCGACTTTTAAAGGTGATGATTATGTCAAACGTAATTTTATTTAGCCCATACAACTACGGCAGATTCGAATTAAAAAACAGGATGGTAATGGCGGCAATGACACGTAGCCGTTCTTTCGAGCGAGCTTTACCCCACGAACTATCGTCTTTATACTACTCGCAACGGGCATCTGCGGGGCTTATCATCACCGAAGGAGTGCAGATATCACATGGTAGTGTAGGATATTTATGGATACCCGGTATTTATAACGAAGAGCAAATCAAAGCATGGCGAAAAATTACAAATGCAGTTCATGCCGAAGACGGCAAAATCTTCATGCAATTATGGCACTCAGGGAGATTATCACATGCTTCTTTTCGAAAAGGCGAACAACCCCTTGCTCCGTCAGCTATCAGAGCCGCAGGCAAAACATACACATCGGACGGATGGAAAGAATTTGATGAGCCACGGGCAATGACTATCAAAGAAATCGAACAAACAATCACAGATTACCAAAACGCCTCTAAAAATGCTCTCGAAGCCGGATTTGACGGTGTTGAAATCCACGGCGCCTTCGGATATTTACCCGAGCAATTTCTCTGCAGCGGCTCAAATCAAAGAAAAGATGAATACGGCGGTACCGTCGAGAACCGCGTGAGATTTGTATTGGAAATTATTGAAGCAATCTCCGAAGTCATTGATCCCAAACAAATCGGCATAAAACTTTCACCATCAAACATCGGCAACTCAATGCAAGACGATAATCCTGCGGAAACTTTTGGCTATCTGCTTGCGAGATTGAATGAGTACGAACTCGCTCATGTTCAATTGATGGAAGCCGAAGAAGACGCAAAACATTTGCCTAATTATATACCTAACGTAACCGAGCATTTCCGTAAGATTTACAAAGGTACCTTGATTACAAATAATCATCACACTCGCGAAACTGCTATTGAATTCCTCGAATCCGGAAAAGCCAATTTGGTTTCCTTTGCCCGATTATTTCTTGCTAATCCGGATTTACCGAAAAGATTTGCTTTGAATGCACCTCTAAATCAACCTAACCGTAAGACTTTTTACGGTGGAGGCGCCGAAGGATATATCGATTATCCGTTTTTGCAAAGTTGAGTTAACCGAATAATATCTTAAGGATGGTGAAGTCGTCCTTTTGGGCAGTCTTTCCATACATGCTTCGAATATACTTATGCAAATTCTTCAACTCCGAAGATTTTTCGTCTCTCCGGGTATCGAGAAAATGAGTCAAATCATCGAATGTCCATTGCGTTCCGTCGCTTTTGATGATTTCAAATGCTCCATCAGAAAATACGTATAGCTCACTGCCCGGTTCAATATCAATAGTTTCCTGCCTGAAATTGTATTGTTCCATTCCTCCGATAATGAAATTTGCTTCGTTCAAAATTACAATTGTATCGTCGGGTTTGAACAAGATTGCGGGATGATGCCCTGCCGCAGAATATTTCAGTTTTCGTTTGGAAATATTATAGACGCCGTACCAAATCGTAAAATACATCCCGTGATGTGCGTTTGTCTGAAATATCTTATTTAATGCAGTAAATACCTCCTTGGGTTCGCAGAAATCGGTATTAGGTAAATTCTTGAAACGCAAAATATTAAGCAAGGATACAGAAAACAATCCAGATGCAATACCATGCCCGCAAACATCGAATAAATAAAAAACAAAATTATCATCATCGTGCATGAAGTATCCAAATGCATCACCCCCCAATTTTTGCGTGGGGACGTAATGCCAAAATGTCTTAATAGCATCGGTATTTATCGGTTCTGGAAGTAATGAGCTGAAATACTCCGCCGCAATCGAAAGCTCGGTTATGAGCTTCTTATTGAGGAGCTCAATTTCGCCCGCCGCATTCTTCAACTCGTCGCGAGATATTTTCAAGTCAATTTGACTTTTTATCCGGGCTTTGATTTCCTGCTTGTGGAAAGGTTTTGTAATATAATCAGTACCGCCCGCTGCAAATCCTTTGATTATGTCATCAATATCATTCTTTGCTGTCAGAAAAATAACGGGAGTGTCAGCGGTTTCGGGCATATCTTTTAAACGGCGGCAGACTTCGTAGCCATCCATATTCGGCATCATAATATCAAGCAAGATTAAATCAGGTTTAATCAGCTTAGCCGTAGCAAGAGCTTGTTCGCCCGTTATCGCAAGCGAGATGTCGTAGCCCGTTTCGATTAAATGATTGCCGATGATTTGCAGATTTCGCACTACATCATCAACAATCAATACAAGCGGTTTCCTTTTGCCGTTTGTTGCCAAATTATTTCAAATCCTCAAATAATGCAAATATACTTATTTCAAAACTATCAATCTTTTGTCAAACTCAAATATCACAAAAGAACATTTTGCTAAATATAGATTAATTTCCTAATTTTGCTTAATCTTTGACAGGAAAAATATGGAAAAAGAAATAATTCATCCGTTAGTGCTTGACAAAAATCAACAATCCATCGTTGATATGCACAGTTTGATTAATATACTAAATATCATTGTCAGCGAACTTTATATACTGCAAATCAATACCTTTTTCGACGATGATATCGAAGAAGCCCGCAAACTCACCGAGAGCTTTGCTCATGATATTTACTCGTCTGAGAAACGCATAAAAAGATTTCATTTGCTTGATTCTTATATCAGAAAATGCAACCAATATTTAGATAATTTCAAATCCAAAATTATCACCGAGCATCTCGACAGCTACAACGAATCCCGCTCCAATTTACGTTCCATTTTCGAAATCATGAAGGTTCGGATCACCGAAATTCTCGAAAGAATGGACAATGAAGAAAATTGGAAGCCTCACAGTAGTCAAAATCTTATTAACAACTTCCTTAATGTCTTTGCGGCAATTGAAAAGAACAGTAAGGGACGCTACAAAATAGTTTATTCTCCCGAAGAATACGACGAAAATAGCTATCTCGTCAACTTGAAAATCGAAAGTCATTTAGGCGATGAACTATACATGCCACCGATTTTTCAAGATGTTTTTCGCGATTTAATTGCAAATGCCCGAAAATATACTCCCATTGGCGGAAATATAAGAGCATTACTCAAAAATGACGGGACGAAACTGCTGATTGAGGTAGAAGATAACGGTGTGGGAATTCCACGCGACCAAATAGATTTAGTCGTCAAATTCGGTTTCCGTGCCGATAATGTCGCATATAAAGAAACGAAAGGAGGCGGTTTCGGACTGACAAAAGCCTACCACCTTACAAAGCGTTTGGGCGGCAGGCTTTGGATAGATTCTGAAATCACCCGAGGTACATTAATACGTATTGAAATCCCGGCTCAGGACATGCGTTAATACTTAATTTTATAAAATATACTTAGTTACATCAATATTCGTAACTATTTTGTCCAATGTAGTACGAACTTTTCCAGCGTCAATGCCTATTGTACCTGGTTCCATATTGTCGGGTGTATTGAACATAATTTCTTCCAATAAGCTCGACATAATCGTATGCAAACGCCGAGCACCGATGTTGGTAACTTCATCGTTGACCTTTGCGGCAATCGAGGCAACTTCCTTGATAGCAGAATCATCAAAATCAAGTTCGACTCCTTCTGTAGCAATTAATGCTTTATATTGCTTTATGAGTGCGTTTTCGGGCTGAGTTAAAATTTTGATAAAGTCCTCTTCGGTTAAACTTTGCAACTCCACACGAATAGGAAAACGACCTTGCAATTCCGGGACCAAATCCGATGGCTTCGAAACATGAAATGCACCCGATGCAATAAACAAAACGTGGTCTGTATGAACGGAACCATATTTAGTATTTACGGAGCATCCCTCCACAATCGGCAACAAATCTCGCTGTACACCCTCGCGAGACACATCCGGACCGCTTCCGGCGCCTGAAGATTTGGAAGCAATTTTGTCAATTTCGTCAACGAACACAATTCCTGTATTTTCTGCTCTGCGGATTGCCTCTTTTACGACCGCTTCCATATCAATAAGTTTATCGGCTTCTTCCTTTTCGAGATAAGCTTTTGCATCACCGATTTTCATTTTACGTTTTTTGTTCTTCTTAGGCAAAATTGAGCCGAACATGTCTTGAAGATTCATGCCCATTTCATCCAAGCCCATTGGACCCAAAACATGTAAATTTGGTGTCTGGTCAACGAGAACGTCAATTTCAATCATCCTTTCATCGAGAGTACCCTTGCGAAGCATGTTCCGGAATTTCTCTCGCGTACGAGCGTTTTCTTCTACCTCACTTTCTTGCGAAGTATCAAAGGACGGTGCTCGCTTGACGGGAGGGATTAAGATATCGAGAATTCTATTCTCGGCGGCGATTTGAGCATCATGCTTTTTGGATACGCTGTGTTCATCTCGAACCATAGCCACTGAACGTTCTACCAAATCACGAATCATTGATTCAACATCACGTCCTACATAGCCGACTTCGGTGAATTTCGTAGCTTCCACTTTTACAAAAGGAGCGTTTGCCAGCTTTGCAAGTCGCCGTGCAATTTCTGTTTTCCCTACGCCCGTGGGACCAATCATGATTATGTTGTTTGGCATAATTTCATCGCGAATTTCGCCCTCGACGTTTTGGCGGCGCCATCTATTACGCAAGGCAATTGCCACTGCTTTTTTTGCGGCGGTTTGTCCGATGATGAATTTGTCTAATTCGGTGACTATCTGGCGCGGTGTCAGTTGCGTGTCGTCTTTGATGATAAAATGTTGCTTGGTTTTTTGCTCGCTTTCTTGAATAATTTCATTCATACCGTTAAAATTTTACTCCTAAAATTATAGTTCTTCTATGTGGATTGATAAATTGGTGTAAATGCAAATTTCTCCGGCAATTCGCAGTGATTTTTCAACCATCTCGCGGGACGGAAGTTGTGTGGTTTCGAGTAAGGGACGTGCCGCACTCAATGCATATGGACCGCCGGAACCGATTGCGATTATTTGGTCGTCGGGTTCGATTACGTCGCCGTTACCACTTAATAGAAAAGATTCTTTATTGCTCATGACTGTCATCATGGCTTCCAGTCGCCTCAAATATCTGTCGGAACGCCAATCTTTTGCAAGGTCAATTGCGGCTCTTTGGAGGTTACCTCTGTGGGATTCGAGTTTTTCTTCAAATCTTTGGAGCAAGGTAAATGCATCAGCCGTGGCTCCTGCGAAGCCAGCCAAAATCGTTCCGTTGTATAGTTTGCGAATTTTACGGGCGCTATGCTTTACTACTGTATTGCCTAAGGTGACTTGCCCGTCCGAGCCTAATGCCGCTTTTCCGTCGCGGATTACTCCGAGTACGGTCGTGGCATGAAAATTATTTATGCTTCCCATTATAATTGTTTAGAATTATTAATACTTTGGTATTAACGTATAAAGTGCTGTTTTGTTCTTAATTTGGTGATTGTCGGATTAATAATCTCGGCGGAACGGCTTGAACCAAGTTTCTCCAATGCTAATGTCAACGGAAAGTCTGCCGAAATATTCACGAATCAAGCCGTCGTTTTGTGTGCCTCTGTATCCACCTAAGATGGCTATATCTGATATGAAAGTACCCGACCAAGGTATTTGGAAACCGAGTGCAAAGCCCACTTCGGAGATGTCGTTTTCGTTTACGGAGAAGTAATGCTGCTTATAGTATGCCCCGAATTTATAAGAAGTTTTATCCGATAATGGTGCGTTAATGCTCTTGTTGCCAAGTCTGTTTATTCCGATTGAAATGATTGAGCCGGTTTTGTATTTTGAATTAGAAAGCACATTATAATCGAAATCGCTGAAATCCTGCATCGAGTAATCAACTCCGAAGGTGAATTTCCCCATGCGATATGATGCACCGAACCCGATATTGTTCGGTACTGTATGACTGTTGTTTCGCCTGACCGAGGTATCAGGGAGCAACGTGGATGTGTAAACTATATCAGTTTCTACATCCATTGTCGGGTAATTCTCGAAAAACATACCCAATATAAGTCCATCGGTGGGTTTGACGGATAAACCAAGTTTATATCCGAAACCACTGAAAAAATCATTACGTGCCGATGTGTATGCGAAAGCATACGGGTCGCCGAAGTATTCCGTCTTGCGAAGAGACGCAACTTTTCCGAAAGTTGAGAAAATTGAAACACCGACGGAAGCGTATTTGGTTATGTTGCTAGCGCCGCCGAAATATATCATCGAAATACCGCCTTTACCTTGGTAAATGGTGCGACCTTTGAGATAAATATCGTTAATGGTTTCTTCGATTGGTGTGGCTATCAGATAATTGACGTTGCTGTAAGGCATGATTCCGAGACTTGCGGCAAGACCGAGCGAGGTGTCAATCATGAAAAGTGTACTCATTCCGGTCAATGCACCGTGGTTTTGGAATGAGCTTGCCAAATCTGAAAAGGCTAAAGATTGATTGAATCTATACCCGACGTTAATTCTTGTGCTTGTAATGGTTGACCACATAGCGGGATTGCGGAAATTGATTGCATTTTCATCGGGGAAAGCAATTGATGTACCCGCTAAACCTTCGAATGCGGCATTGCCAACAGTATTCAATTCGCCTATGCCGAAAATGGTATAATTGGCGCCTCCTTGTGCATATCCGCTTATTTTGAGTAAAATAAAAATTATCGCTGCAAATATTATTTTCTTAATTTTATTCATATTGAGTCGGGTTTGTGCTATAAATCACTTTCAATAGAGGTCTTTTCGATACATCGGGATGATGAATTCCGTAAAAGACATATCTATCTAATTGTCTCGCCTGAGCATTTATTGAATGGGGCATCAGAATAAGCGAGCCCTTGCCTGTCGTGCGATTCCAATATTGAATTGCCGAACTGAAACTCGGGAAAAGAAACTGCGTCCTTTGCCTCATGTTTGCACCCGTAAACTGGAATATTGGATTTAGATAATCATTTAAGAAAAAGTTTGCTTCGATTACAGTCGAGTCGAATTTTATATTGCCAATTCTTGTGCTGTCTTCTACAATGTGGAGTACCAACTGTGATTTATGAATGCCAGAAAAACGCGGAATCATGCTTAAGTCGAACTGCAGTTCGGTCCAGTAATTTATGCCGTTATGCACAACAATGTAATTTGTATCGGGTTTAGGCACTTTGAGAAAAGTCATATCAATGCCCGAAATCATGCTAAATGAGCGCAGACTGTCGTTGTTATCCTTGTAATCCACCTTTATGATTGATGAGATGGCATTCGGAGCAGGCTGATTGCCATGGAAGCGATGAATTACATTACATTGTGCATGAGGCACAAAGAGGAGCCCCCAGTTGGGGATTCGACGCGTGACATTTTTGCCTGAATCCGGGTCGAAAACTATTTCGGTACGAAGCCAATCAACTAGAAGTTCTTTGGGTAAATCTATTTGTACCGTCCCCAGCGAGTCGCTCCGCGGTATTTTGCCATTCCAGGAAGCAATAGGAATTGGGTCGTAATAATTTGCCGGTGATATAAAAAGCGAATCATAATTTGTGGTATCTCGATTCCAACGTCTGTTGATTTTATATATGTCGAAGCCGAAATAGCCCGATATTGAATCACCATAGGTGTAACGATGTGGGTACATCGTTATTTGGAATAGTTCGATATTCTCGACGCGTAAGTAGTCTAAAGTATCGGGAATGAATGCAAAGTTTGAGATGAAAGCGGCAGTCATGCCATCGGCTTTGCCGATTAGTACTGCTCCATAGTTGAAAAGCGGGAAATCAGCTTTATAAACTCTTTGTGATACGATGAGTTGAGTGTCGAGCGAACTGATACCCTTTACTGCGGCAGTATCCGGGAGCAAATTAATCGCAATTTGCGAAGGTTGCTCATTGCAACTCCACAAATGCAGAATAAAGATTATTAAAAGCGATGAAATTAGAATTTTTGTTATTCTTGTCATGAAATTTCTTTGATGATGGATTGGTAAATATTCTCGTATTCCAGAGCGGATTTAGTCCAAGAAAAATCTGTTTTCATGCTGCGTTCGGCAATGGAAGAAAGTTTTTGCGGGTCGCGATACAATTCAATGGCTCGATGAATGGCAGTAAGTAAATCCTTTGGTGAATAGTTATCAAACACGAATGCATTTCCGCCCGGCATGGATAAATCAACGGCAATATCTTTCATTCCGCCTGTAGCTCGAACGATTGGAATTGCACCGTATGCGATGGAATACATCAAATTCAGTCCACACGGCTCATATTGCGAGGGCATAAGGAAAAAGTCGCATCCGGCTTCGATTTGATGCGACAAAGTCTCGTTAAATTCATATTTCATGCGAACTTTTTCGGGATAGCGTGCTTCGATTACCGATAGTTGTGCTTTAAGTTCGTCGTCTCCTTGCCCTAGGAGTACGAACTGCACGTCATTTTTGAAAAACTCATCAGCGGCATCAATAATAAGACCCACGCCCTTTTGGTAGCCGATGCGAGGTATCATTGCAAAAAGAGGTACTTCGGGGTTGAACTTAAGTCCGAAAATTTTGCATAATTCGCTCTTATTTTGTAATTTAAAAGTTCGGACATCTCTTTTTAATTTCTCTTTAATGAAATTGTCTTTTGCAGGGTTCCACAAAAGGGCATCTATCCCGTTTAAAATACCTTTGAATTGTTGTTCGCGTTCACGAAGAACCTCATTCAGCCCGTTTGAGTATTTTTTGTCATACAGAATTTCGCTCGCATACGTCGGGCTTACAGTCGTAATGCGGTGCGCAAACGATATCGCACCTTTCATCAAATTCAATTGATTTTTATGTTTAAAATTCGGCAACACTTCTTTGTCTAAACCTGTTTTGGAAAATTCCTTAATTGGATATATGCCTTGACGATAAAAATTATGAATCGTAAAAACAGTGCCCGTTTTGTGAAATCTTTCGTCTCGCGTTGTTCTGATTAGAGCGGGCAATAGTGCTGTTTGCCAATCATTACAATGAATTATGTCGGGATGCCAACCGAGCAAATTGCAGGTTTCGATGACCGATTTATTGAAAAAAATGAATCTTTCGGCATTGTCGGAATATTCATCCCATGTCTGTGGGTCGTGATATACACCGAGCCTATCCTCGAAATAGCCAACATTTGTGGTGAGATATGCTTGTACTTTGTAAATTGCGCTGACAATTGATGATGATTTTATAGTAGCAAGCTCAATATGTCCGTCCACATCTATCGGAATGTCTCTTAGGCGATTAATTTCGTGCATTTTATTTTTGCGTTCTGAAATGACGCCGTACTTGGGTATCATCAGCCTCACATCGTGCCCCATTCTACGAAGTGCAAGCGGTAAAGCGTACGAAACGTCAGCTATCCCGCTTTCCTTGGCAAAAGGATATGCTTCGCTTGTAACAAAAAGTATGTTAAGCGGCTTTAACATTTATTGCCGAAAATTATTTGTACATAAAAAACATCATACAAAAATAAGCAAAAATTCTAAACTGTTTAATATGAATAATATTACATTGTTCACTTAAACGTAACTCACTAGATGTAATGAAAATTACTTCTTAACTTTATTTTAATTTTTTTCACTCATTACTTTGAATTATCTTTGTTAGTTATAATATTCATGGTTCATTGATTTTATTTATAATTTTATGGCAAAAAGAAATAGACGTATAGAAACAGAAACAGAAAAGACCGAACGACAAGCCAAACCCATGGATGTAGAATCGGACAGCACTATAAGCACTATCGTACTATCAAGAAAGCAAATTGAGCTAATTAAAGTAATCGAAAACCACGACATAATTGTATGCACGGGACCTGCGGGAACATCAAAGACTTTCATAGATTGCTATTATGCGGTAAAAGCACTCAAACAGAATATTTTCAGCAAAGTAATTTTGACAAAGCCGCTCCAGGAAGCAGGCGAAAAGCTTGGATTTTTGCCAGGTGATGTTGAGAATAAAATTGACCCTCACTACGAGAGTTTCAGGATAACGTTCCAGAAACTGCTCAAGAAGAAAATATTCGATAAACTTCTGAAAGACAGCGTCATAGAATTTCGTCCACTTGCCTTCATGCGAGGCGCCACATTTGACGATACACTAATGATACTTGACGAAGCCCAGAACACCGATATACGCCAGATGATGCTCTTTACAACGCGGATGGGTAAAGGCAGTAAAGTAATAATATCGGGCGACTTGCATCAATATGACATAAATCAGCATCATGTGGCATTACCGTTTTTCGCATCAATGATCCGCGATATACGCGGCGTTGGAGTGTTCGAATTTGCTCAGGAAGATATTGTTCGAAATAAAATTCTGATTGAAATCACTGAACGCTACGAGCGACTCAAATCCGAAGACAGACTTCCAAAAAATAAAAAGAACTAATTAGTCCGCAAATTATATTTAAAATGAGGTTTCACACGTCTGACTTGTCATAGTATGAAATGTATGCTTATTGTTTGCATTTAATCATTTCAATGCCTATATTTGTGAATACAAAAATATTCGTTGCTAATAAATTATATATTATGTTACAATGTGATTTTGTAAATAGATGCCTCTGAAAAAAACGTGTATATATTGCGGGCAAAATCGTATTACTCGTCATGGACGAAGTTCAACCGGTAGCATCAGGTTCAGATGTCTCGATTGTGATAAGACTTGGGTGCAGGAAGCAGAACTAATGCCGAGAAATAATATTGCCGCAATAACCGAAGATTATTTGCGAGGAATGACTTACAGAGAATTGGGTAATAGCTATAAGTCAACTGCAAGGCATCTTAACAAAAAGATTCGGGAGTATATTTCTAACTTCCCGCATTGGGAGAGCTATACCGACAAAACGCTCCAAATCTATGATTCATTACAGATTATTCTGGTGGGGAAATCTTTTGCGTCGTTTTATGCGAAAGATAATAATAATACAATGTTTGCAGCTTTTGCGGTAGATGCAATTTCGGGATTTGTCCTTGCCTATGACCTCGATTACACAGATACCCGAGAAATATGGGATAAAATGCTGAAACGCATGCAACTTCGTAACATAAAATGTAATCATTTTATGTCGAGTGGTACGGAAAATATAGTCGGGGCTATCAAAAAACACTATCCTAATGCAGACTCTAAAATCTTGTTTCATCGAACACAAAGAGAAAAAGAGCTTCTCTGCTGTATCGGTCGCATCCCCGTTAATTTTAAACTTATGAATGATGCGGGAAGAATTATTGTATCGCTTAAAAATAAAAATCTGCTCGAAGAACTCAACATCAGAAATTTTCGCGAACTAATCGGTTTTTATATCGTTAATCAGGAAAAATTTACTCAGAAACTAAAATCCAATCTCGATAATAAATCAACTGCTAAAAGTGACTTGTTTATAACTAAGTTTCAAGAACGGTTCGACAAATTCTACTCGTTAAAAGCTGACCCTGCTCCTGTAATAAACGCTTGGATAGCCAATACAATGCTTTTTAAAAACGGTCAGAATTTCAACCACTACTCCCTTTATTCACAAAAGAATTCAACGCTTGACCTCGCAAAATTTGCCGATGGCGCCGTGTTAAACGGCGAAAGTAACATCAAAAACGAAAGCGTTTACAAAGACATGCTTCTCGATTTGTCGGTTCGTGCCTTAGAGCTTCCAGTTTTAAGCCATGATTGTGGCACTAAACACGAGAACTGTTACTACCTATAATCTTACTTTATCATTTAAATATGCACCGTATTGTGAAAATAAAATAATATTTATTCTCACTTTTACTGGTGAAAACTTGCTTAAAATAAAATAATTTCGTACTTTTTATGTTTTGATTATAATAATTTAATAATTTAAAAATGAGAAAAAATTCATGAAAAGTACGCACAAAGATTTAATTGATTTACTACCCTTCGGTGTGGCACTTATTGGCAGTGATTTAGCTCTAAAACTTGTCAACAAAAAGTTCGGCGAAATAACCGAACTAAAAATAGGCGAAAGTCTTAGCGTGTCGGAGTCAAAGTTTGCCACAACTGAAGTGATAATGAACATAAAGCGGATATTTGAGACCGGTGACGAATCAATGCAGTATATTCCCGGATTATCCAACGAAATCAAAAATGAATATCAAGTAGCCACACTCATCCCTCTTTTCGGTGACAATAGCGATGTAAACGAAATACTAATTATACTCCACAGCACATCTGAAGCCGGCAATTGGCAAAAAGAATTCAATATGCTGTTTGAAAAAGTTCCTTGCTATATTTCGATTGTTGACAAGAATTTGAACGTTCTGCGTGCTAATGAACGCTACCGCGATACATTTGGCGATATTCACAGCGTATTCAACACAGAGCAAGCTAAAAAACGTGGCTACGAATACATGATATCCCCGACTGTCCTTGCATTTACCGAAGGAATAGAGCAAATCGGCTCTCAGGTCGGGCTTACAAAGTCGGGCGAGAAAGCACACTTGATGATTTCTTCAATTCCCTTATCTCGTAATGAAGACGGCATACAGCACGTCATTGAAATTGCCGCAGATATTACCGAATTGAATCAGCTTCAGGAGCAATTACACCACGCACACGATTTCTATTCCGATTTGATTGAAAGTTCCGCTGACGGTATAATAGCACTCACACACAAAGGCAAAGTGCAGATATTTAATTCTGCCGCCCGCGATATGCTGAAATGGACGCAACCCCGTAAGCCCGGTATTCCTAAAATTCTAGAAATATTACCGAATGAATTTTTCGGCGATTATGATGAAAATGGCAGAATAATTTCCGATATGGAATACGTACTAACTGCAACCGATGGCTCTGAAGTTCCCGTGAAAATGAATGCTTTCATCATTCGCACGAAAAAGAATGTGATGGGTAGAGTTGCCTTCATGCAGGATTTGCGTAAAATTAAAGCTCTCGAAAAAGAAAAGAAAAAATTAGAGCAGGAAGCTGTCGCAACGACTTTCATTTCATTAGAAAATAATATTGAGCTATTGCTGCAAGAGCAGGAGAATTATTTAAATGCATACGGCGAACTCAGGAACAAATCTGAAAAAGACGAACTCGACAAGGCATGGCTAATTCTAAGGAAAAAATTCGAATTAAAAAACAGAATAGTCCAAACATTTATTGACTTTGCAAAAGGCTATCAACCCAAAATTGAAGTGATTAACTTAGCAGAAATTGTTAATAAGGTAGTTGATGAGTTTCGTGATTTGGCAAATTCGCAGAAAGTTCACATGAATCTAAATTCCGCAGGAGATTTATCGGGAATTCGAATGGATGAATATGCAATAAGCTCACTCTTGCTAATACTTGTATCGAATGCCATTGACTCGGCATCAGTCCAAGGAGCTAACGGACGGCTCGAAATCGCAGTCGGATGTATAGACAATAGACTTATAATCGAAATTGTTGATAATGGTCCGATTATTCCGCAAAAGACACTCGAAAACTATTTCAAAATCAAGGATAGTCGCGAAACAAAAATGGGTATGCTTACTGCTTCGATGATTACAAATTTAATTAACGGAAAGATTATTGTTCGCTCTGACAGCAAAATAGGCAACTCTTTCAGAGTAGAAATGCTTATGATTAAATAACTATGGTAACGGAATAAACAACGGTGCATCGGGACCGACAGGTAAACCTATAAGAACCCATACAACCATAAATACTGTCCAAACAATAAAGAATACAAAAGTATAAGGAAGCATGACCGAAACAAGAGTACCTATACCTGCTTTTTTATCGTATTTGGCGAAAAACGCCACAATAAGAGCAAAGTAAGACATCATCGGTGAAACAATATTCGATACACTGTCTCCTACGCGATAAGAGGCTTGGATGAACTCCGGAGAATAACCCAAGAGCATAAACATCGGGATGAAAATCGGCGCCATCAAAGCCCATTTTGCCGACGCACTTCCCATTACGAGATTCATAATTGATGTCAGAGCAATAAATGCAATCACCAGTGGTACAGGACCAAGTCCAGATGATTGTAGTACCAAAGCACCCTCGACGGCAAATATCTTCCCAAGATTTGTCCAATTGAAATAAGCCACAAATTGCGAAGCAAAGAAGGTTAAGACAATATATAGTCCGAGTGTCTCCATTGCTTTGCCCATGCCATGCATGACGTCGGCATCGCTTTTGATAGTTTTGGCTCCGATTCCGTACGAAATCCCTGCAAATGCCGCACCCAAGAAAATGAATGCAACAATTCCACGCATGAATGGCGAGCGAAGCACACTCCTGATGCCTGTTTCTGGGTCAATATCTCCACGCAAAAATCCGTTTTCAGGGACAACACCGACTGCTAAAATAGTCGCAAAAATAAGCGAAGCAATAATGGCATAGAGCAGTCCACGCTTTTCGTCGGGGCTCAGCTTCTTGATTTCCTCCTTTTCAGCGGCACCTTCGTAACTGCCCAATCGGGGCATCACGATTTTTTCCGTAACCCAAGTACCTGCTAGTGCAATAAGAGGTACGGATGCCGCTAGAAAGTAGTAGTTCGAAGCTGGATTAACCGTATAACTCGGGTCAATAATTCTTGCCGCTTCTTCGGTTAAACCCGCAAGCAATGGGTCAATAGTTCCAAGCAGTAAATTCGCACTGTATCCACCGGAAACGCCCGCAAATGCCGCCGCTATTCCACCAATAGGATGCCTCCCGATTGCATGGAATATAATACCACCAAGCGGCACAAGCAATACATAGCCAACTTCGCTTGCTGTATTGGAAATAATACCCGCAAGTATTATGACAAAAGTGAGAAGTTTTCGCGGAGATGATAATACAAGCAACCGCAATGACGTACCAATTAATCCCGAACTTTCGGCTATACCGATGCCGAGCAGCGCAACAAGCACGGTTCCCAATGGTGCAAATGAGGTGAAATTCGTCACCATTCGAGTAATTATCATGTGAATTCCCTGCTCTGAAAGCAGATTTACAGGTTCAATCATTTCTCCCGTTGAAGGATGTGTTGTACTGAAACCGATTGCCGATGCCACCCAAGATAAAATTACCACAAGTACAGCCAATAGTGCAAACAATGTTGCGGGATGCGGGAGTGCATTACCTAATTTTTCTACTACTAATAAAAAACTCTTTACAAAATCACGCTTCTTAACTTCTTTCTCTGGCATAGGTTTAGTATCTTTCCCGGTAAATTAAACATAGAAAGACAAAAAGTAAATAAATATATTTTTAAGCCACCACAAATTAATCTTCGGTATGTGGAACGGTTAGGTAGTTCACATTACCCGTAACCTCTAATCCGGCATATTTGCCTATATCTGAATAGACAGGCTCTGATGCTCTGCCTACGAATCTATAGAAGTTTAATTCGATCTCTGAGTTTAACGATTCGGTGACCCGTGCGAGCATATTTCTTTCGTATGGCGCTTTCAGTTGCCCGCCAGCACCCCGTTTAACTTTGATGTGCAGAGTATAATGTTTGTCGTAAATTTGAAATTCGACACTTTTGTCGTCAATCAACATGTAGTCAATCTTCGCTCCCGTATATGAAGTAAAGCGGTACAACTTATTATTCAGGAACAGACCTATTAATATACCTTTGAAAGAACCACCCAACCAAGGAATCCGGGCAACTGAAGCCATGAAAGATGTATTCGGAGTAGCAAAATTATTACTTTGCATCCAAATATATGACGAAGGAAATGACTTGCCCCAGTCTTTTTCAATATATCCTCTGCCGCGAGCAATAATGAACACCTTGTTTTTCACAAACAGTTTACCCTCAACGCCGTGGTCCATGCTCAAAACCCCATGATTATACTCCATAAATGGCACAAATCCGTACCATCCCATTGCCCCCGGTGAGAATGCTCTGACGGGCCAAGGATTGATAGCGTCGAATTTCAATGTGCCGTATGCACGGAAATCTTCGCGGTCAATGTTGACGTAAAGCTCTTTCGTGGTGAAGCGGTTTTTGCCGATTGTTATATCAAAACTCTTTTTAGAAGCTCGGAACTCATATATGCCGAACCGTACATAGTGTGTCTCGGTTGTGATGCCGTCAATAAATTGAATGAATGCATGCTCTTTGGATTTATCACGTGATTTAAAAACACCAGCAATGACAGAAATGATGTTTGTACCACTGTAATTGACGTTCTTGAAGTACCATCCCTCAAAGAAATCTCTATGGATACTATCTCCGTGATAAAGTTCAGGGTTCCATATTTTACTAATGTAGGTCATCGGTAATAAAATTATTTATAAACAAATAAAAGACCCCAATATTGCATGAAAATTATGAACTTTTACGGAAGGGAATTTAGAAGATTTTTACTTATTTTTACACTTTATTATAATTGAGGTAACATAATTTTGCTTGATGCCCGAGTATTGGCAATTTGCGATGAATTAGATTTAGAGGCAGATTTTGTTGTATTTCCAAAAGAATTTTTCAAGGAAGCAACTCTTGCCCAAGCCGAATTAGTAATGAATAATTTGCCAAAATCTTTACTTATTAAATTGCCTCAACGGGAAATTGACTTCTTCGAATGGCTAAAATCTGCCGAGAAGCCTGTTTGGGATGATTTATGGGGGAGCGATGAAACAAGCCAATACGTTGTCAGTATATCTTTCTTACCACTTTTACTTGATATCGATTACCACGGATTTCCTATTTGTGACTTGGAGAAGAACGATAATTACTATTTCACAGCAGCGCATATGGTGGACGAAGAATCAAAAATGATGATTGACTCCACAAAAAGTATGTTCCTCGACAAGAAACAATTAACTTTAGCACAATTATTGGCACTGCAAATTTCAGTAAGCCCTATAGATGTATGGCATTTCGCTTATAAAAGTAAAATCAGCGTCGTATCTGCCAAAAAAGCAGTCGAAGAGCTTGTTTCCGACGGAGTTCTGGTACATTTACGCAGTGCGGAGCACCTAACAAATTTCTTGAAGTTCTGATATGCCCAAAGTACTGAAATTTGGCGGGACTTCGGTCGGCTCAGTCGATGCAATTCGCAGATGTATCGCTATACTTGGTTCTGCTCCACGGGGTTCGATAGCAGTTTTTTCGGCATTTTCAGGAGTAACCGATTTGCTCTCGGAAGCCGTTGATTGCGCAATTAGTGATTATCCCCGAGCCATTACGAAAATCGAAACCATAAAAATAAATGCACTAAACTTTATAAAAGAGCTTACTATAGAAGCTAGCTACTTGGAACAAGTAATCAACGAAGTCGGGTTAATAATCAGCGAACTCGGCGAATTAATAGAGAGCATCAACTTTTTGCGTGAATGCTATCCAACTGCTCGGGATTCAGTACTTGCCAAAGGGGAATTGATTTCATCAAAAATAATTCATTACGCACTGCTGTCTTCGGGGATAAATTCTTTCTTTGCCGATGCTCGTGATTTCATCGCAACCGATACTAATTATGGTAGTGCTAAGCCAAATTTCGATACAATAGACGTGAAAATTACCGGGCATATTTGTGATAAGCTGTCCCGAGGGAAGTATGCGATTGCCGTAACGCAAGGATTTATAGGCCGTTCATCCGACCAGAAAACCTCAACATTAGGCAGAGGAGGCTCCGACTTTTCGGCATCAATCATCGGCGCTTCACTCAAAAGAGCGGGATATCATATCGAAAGCATCGAAATTTTCACTGATGTGAACGGCGTAATGACCGCAGACCCGAAGTTAGTGCCCGATGCGAAAAGTTTGAATCGAGTCTCAGCATCCGAGATGCTCGAAATGTCATACTACGGAGCAAAAGTTCTTCATCCATCCACAGTTGTACCCGCTCTTGAAGCAAATATACCCGTTAAAATCCTTAATACTTTCAACCATAATTTCCCGGGCACATTAATTACGGACGCCTCCGAAAGTACCATTATGAGATTTCGAACTGTTGTTGAACTCAGTAATATTTATTATTTCAAAATCGAGATGGATTCGAACCCAAATATTATTGAAAAAGTGCATGAATTTACGGGTAGGATTTTAGCGAGCGGCTCGGTATTGCTTCATAGTTCCGTAAATCTCTATAGTGGAGCAATCATTGCCAAAGTGTCCGATGAAACTTTGCTTATTGTACTTTCCAGCAACGGTAATAAGCCCAAAAAGGTTAACGCAGTTGCAGTTACGGGTGAAAACATCCGTCTTTCCCGCAAATTATTCGCAAAGTTGGATGTAATAATAGATAACAGCAACTCGAAAGAATTACTTTTCAGCTTTCTCACGCCGGGGGGTAATTCTATTTTGCTTGTTTCGGAAGATGAGTTAAATATACAACTAATTCACGACGTATTCATAACTTGTCAATTTGCTTGATTACACCGCCTCCGAGGCAATACCCGTTATTGTAGAAAATCGCGAATTGTCCCGTTGCTATGCCTTGGTCCGGTTCATCGATAATTACAAATGCTTCATTATTCGATTTCAATTCGAGCGTACAATCGTATTTTTGTGCCCCATGCCTAATTTTTACCTTTAGACGGTTCAAGCCCGGAGCTTCGGTAATCCAATTTATGTTGAAAACGTCGAATCTATCATGAAGAGTTTTATTTGTTTGATTATCCCTCGATATATAGATTATATTATTTTCAATAGACTTCTTCACGACATACCATGGCCCGCCGCTGAGCCCCAAACCTGTTCTTTGCCCGATTGTGTGGAACCAATATCCGCGGTGCTCAGCTAATTTCTTACCGCTTTCAATTTCGATAATATCGCCTTTCTGCTCGCCAAGGTGAAATTTGATGAAATCGTTATATCTTATTTTGCCAAGAAAACAAATGCCTTGCGAGTCTTTACGTTCCGAGTTAGGAAGAGCAAACTCTTTAGCCATTTCCCGAATTTGTTGCTTCGTATAATTGCCCAACGGGAACAAAATTTGGGATAATTGTTTTTGGACAAGATAGGTCAAAAAATATGTCTGACATTTCACAGTATCGGGAGATTCCTTTAAATAATATAGACCGTCTTTTTCTTCAATACCAGCATAATGCCCCGAGGCTACTTTGTCAAAACGCCCGTCGAAGCCGATTTTAGAAAAGAATTGTCCGAATTTAATCTGGCGATTACACATAATATCGGGGCTTGGCGTTCTGCCGGCTTTAAGCTCGGTAACAGTATATTCGACGACTGTGCTTAGGTATTCCTCCTGCATATTGACAATTTCAAGCGGGACATTCGCCTGCTCGCAAACTTTACGGGCATAGTCGAGATCTTCTTCCCAAGGGCAGTCACCCAAAAATGCCAGTTCTTCCTCGAGCCATATTTTCAGATAAAATGCCGTCAATTCATGACCGCCTCGCTTCAGCAAATTTAAAGCAACCGAGCTGTCCACTCCCCCTGATAGCAATACCGCAGTTTTCATGTTTATCAATAAGCAAATAAAACGTCAATCAAACACAAGGTACGTAATTCATCAAATAATATTAATTTATGACGCTTTTAACGTAAATATTAAGATTAAAAAACTTATATTTGAATAGTTATTATCTTTTGAAAGGTGAGAATATGAAAAGAATATTTAAAATTCAACTACTGATTTTCTTCGTACTGCTTTTCCTTTTTCAATACATTACCCAAGCATTGGGCATACAGAGTACGACTCACGAGAGACTCCGTGAACATGTCCGATTTCTTGCAAGCGACGAATTAAAAGGCAGGTACCCCGGCACACCCGAATTCAAATTAGCAGAGGATTATATTGTCAGGGAATTTCAGAAAGCGGGACCCAAATATTTCATGGATTCTTACCTTCAGACTTTTAATGTCGTGACAGGTATGGAAATTTTCAGCAAAGATAGCAATCAAGTAATCGTCACTACCACAGTCCAGCGTCCCGGTATTCCGAAGGAAAGATTACCGAGAGTGTCGCAGCCATGGATTGTCACCGAAGATTTTATGCCTCTCGCCTTTACCAAAAACGCATCAGCCAAAGGCGAAGTAGTATTCGTCGGATTTGGCATCACTGCACCGGAACTGAATTACGATGACTATAAAGACATAGACGTTTCGGGCAGAATAGTCGTCCTGCTCAACGAAACTCCTGACGGCGAAGTCGCTGATACTCCATTTGATAAATACCGTAGCTTGAGATATAAAATGTCCAATGCAAAGAGCCGGGGAGCCATTGGTGTAATCATGGTTCGCATCCAGGGAGATTCGATGAACGTATTCGAACGATTGAATTACGAAAACTTAGGCAGTAATGCAGATATTGTGGCAGTACAGGCATGGAGACAAACTCTTTCCAGAATTTTCCCCCGCGAATACCAGCTCCAGATGCTCGAAAATACAATTATGAAAGAAAAAAAACCGATGAGCATAATTATCCCCAATACTGAAATTTTTATTCAGACAAAACTTAAGCCTGTGAATAGTCCTTCAAGCAACATCGTAGGTTTCGTGCGAGGGACGGATCCACAATTAGCCGAGCAGTATGTCGTGATAGGTGCTCACTATGACCATTTAGGATACGGTGGTCCGACTTCGGCACATCGCGGGAAACGCCAACAAATTCATAACGGCGCAGACGACAATGCATCGGGTGTGGCTGGAATAATTGAATTAGCTCATTATTTTACTCAAAATCCACCGAAACGCTCACTGATTTTTGTGGCATTTACAGCCGAAGAAACAGGGCTCCACGGCTCAAGGTGGTTCGTGCAGCATCCTTTTGTCGGCATGGAAAACATTGTCGGTATGATTAATCTCGACATGATAGGCAGACTTAGACAACAGGAACTGACTATTTTCGGCACGCGTACATCGCCCGTATTCGCAGATATTATAAATAAGCTTGAATCCGAAAGTAATTTCAAAATCATTCGTGCATCCGAAGCATATTCTCCAAGCGACCATGCACCTTTCCTATCCGCCGAGAAGCCTGTAATGATGTTTTTTACGGGATTACACGAGGATTACCACAAACCTACTGATACATGGAATAAGATTAACTACGACGGAATGGTAACAGTAGTTGATTTTATTGCACGAGTTGTCACCGAAATCACCAATTATCCGAAGCACCTTGAATTTACCCCCGTAACCGTGCATGAATCTCCGCCGCCGCAAAGCCGCGGATATGCAGATGTTTGGTTCGGCATTATTCCCGATTTTGAGGATAGCCCACTCGGTTGTAAAATCAGCGGAGCAAGCCCAGGAAGTCCCGCCGCTGAAGCAGGTCTGCTCAAAGACGACATTATAACGCATATCGAAGGAACTAAAATCAGCAATTTACACGATTTTATGTATAAAATTCGCGAATTCAAACCCGGTGACGTCCTCAAAGTCAAAATCTTACGCGGAGCAGACAAAACACCTATGGAATTCGATGTTAGGTTAGTAGCCAAGTCCCGATAATGATAATACATAAATCCAAAAGACTATCCTTGAGCGGTGGATTTTGGACAAAATACGACATAAGATACAGCGATAAATCGAGCGAACCGAAGCCGATGATGATTTTTTCTCATGGCTTCAAATCATTCAAAGACTGGGGATTTATTCCGTATATCTGCCAACGAGCCGCCGAGGCAGGCTATATTGCCGTAAATCTTGATTTTTCTTTCAACGGCATAAAAGACCCGAAAACTATGGTGTTCGATGAATTCCTTTTTGCACAAAATACCATATCCCGAGAAATTAAAGATTTGTATGAATTGATTGATGCCCTTTATTTTACAGAAACTGATTATTGCTTCCCTACTTGGAATAATAAGATTTATCTTGCAGGACATTCACTTGGTGGTGCGGTATCGCTTTTAGCCGCATCTCGAAGAAATGATATTTCGGCAGTCAGTACCTGGGGAGCGGTCTCGAAGCTCGACAGAAATACCCGCAGGCAAAAAGAAATATGGAAGCAATTGGGATACACTGAAGTAAAAATTGCCGATACGGGGCAAATTCTCAAACTGAATTACACTTATTTACAAGACAAGCAAGATAATTTTTCCCCGACAGCGATAATTGATGCCTGTCGCTCGCTGAAATCTCCCGTGCTTGTGATTCATGGTCGCAACGACATTACCGTTCGGATGAAAGAAGCCCAAGAATTATATGAAAATTCCAAACATACCAATAATTCCGAAATATTCGTCATTGAACGCACGGGACACACATTCGGCACAAGACACCCGATGAATGAACCCAACGTAGCATTAGATGCGGCAATAGATAAAATGATTAGTTTTTTCAATGAGAATAGTTAAGTTTACCATATTCCTGAGTTTATTTGGTCTTTATGGTTGCGAAATTTTCGTAATCGGCACCAGACATGAATTTATCCCTACGGTGAATCTTACGCAAGACACACCATTGGGTGCTGTATTTCTGTTTAAGGCGGAACTCGACAGCAATAACGTACCCGCGGCAGCACAGTTACTTGCTCGACATGACGGAACTCGCAAATACGCTATCGAAAAATACGAAAGTTATTTCGATGTGGCAAGATTAAAAAGACTAATATCCATGCGCCACGTAACGCGAGTGAAAATTGATACCTTGTCGTCATCAAAATTACTATATAAAATCGAATACGATTATACCAGACATATTGCATTTACCACCACCGAAATAGACAAACAGTGGTTTATCGTTGATTATAATCCCTACGAAGAGCCTCGTGAACCATTCGACATCAATAAATTCGTAAATACAAGCAAAAAATAGGAAATCGCAATGAAATCAGCATATATATGCGATGCAATCAGGACACCCATAGGCAAACACGGGGGAACGCTTGCAACAGTTCGTCCCGATGATATGGCAGCACTGACAATTGCAGAATTACTCAAACGCAATCCGAATCTCGACCCCGAAGAAATTAACGATGTTATTCTCGGAAATGCCAACCAAGCTGGCGAAGATAATCGCGACATAGCTCGTATGGCATTGTTGCTTGCGGGCTTGCCATATTCAGTGCCGGGTGAAACAGTGAATCGCCTATGTTCCTCGGGCATGTCTGCTGTAATTCATGCCGCAAGAGCAATTTCGGTAGGCGACGGGGAATTATTTATTGCGGGAGGCGTCGAGAGCATGACGCGGGCTCCCTTTGTGTTGAGTAAATCGGATTCTGCTTTTTCGCGAAATGTACAGATATATGATACATCAATCGGTTGGCGATTTATTAATCCGAAAATGCAAAAAATGTACGGCACCGACTCAATGGGCGAAACTGCCGAAAATCTTGCCTCACAATGGAAAATATCCCGCGCCGCACAAGATGAGTTCGCATATAATTCACAAATGAAAGCTACAAAAGCTCGTAATAGTGGCAGATTCGCAAAAGAGATTATACCGGTTGAAATTCAAGACAAGAAATCGAGCATAATATTCGAACACGACGAATTCATTCGTGAGGATACAAGTTTAGAAACGCTCGCTAGACTTAAACCCGCATTCAAAAGCGATGGAACTGTTACTGCCGGAAATTCATCTGGTGTCAACGATGGTGCGTGCTCGCTTATTGTAGCTTCGGAAATCGGAATTGAACGAAATAAACTAAAACCCCTTTCAAAAATTGTTTCATCGGCGATTGCCGGTGTAGAGCCGCGAATTATGGGGATTGGTCCCGTACCTGCATCGAATAAAGCACTTCAAAAAGCGGGACTGACTTTCGAGAATATTGACGTAATCGAGATGAATGAAGCATTTGCGTCACAAAGTCTCGCATGTCTGCATGAATGGGGAATCTCGCCCGATGACGCTCGGCTCAATCCGAACGGTGGTGCCATTGCTCTTGGGCATCCGCTCGGAATGTCGGGTGCCCGTTTGTTAGCAACAGCCTCTTACGAGCTAATCGAACGCAATGCAAAATACGCCCTATGCACAATGTGTGTCGGAGTCGGGCAAGGATACGCCGTAATTATCGAAAGAGTCTAACTATTCCCAAATAATAGCATTCGCGGCGGAGCGAGCTCGGTTGATTGCTTCGTTTTGCGTATTTCCGACAGCATTTATATGACCCATTTTTCTGCCGACGCGAGATTTCTTCTTATTATAAAGATGAAGCCAAATATTTGCATGCCCGAGCAATTCACGAATATCCACCGGAGTGCCGTCGCAATCCTTTTGCCCGAGAAGATTAACCATACATGCGGCAGGCACAATCATGTTCGACGAACCAAGCGGCAAATCACACACGGCACGAATACAATTCTCGAATTGAGAAGTTTGACATGCTTCGATTGTGTAATGCCCTGAATTGTGAGGTCTCGGAGCAATCTCATTCAGCAGGACTTCGCCGTTTTGACAAAGAAACATCTCAACCCCAAAAACTCCAATACCGTCAATAGCTTCAACGCTTTTCAGTGCGATTTGCCGGGCATCCTTTTTAATACTTTCGTCAACATCCGCTGGTGCAATTACCTCATGGCAAATATGGCGATATTGGACGGTTTCGACACATGGATAAACTTCCTTATATCCCGATGCATTCCGAGCTACGATGACGGCAAGTTCTTTGATGAAGTTCACAAATGCCTCTGCCATCAGCGGACGCGTGGTTTGAGGGGTATTGAAACGGTTCCATGCCTCGGTAACGGATTCTTTATTGAACACCGTTGCATTGCCGTAGCCGTCATAGCCATATTTTCTTGCCTTTATTACAAAGGGATAGCCGTTTGCGTCGCCGAAGCTGTGTGCTTGCTCAAGTGTTTCGATTTTCTGAAATTTTGGTACGGGAAGCCCCGCATTGAGAAAGGTCTCTTTCTGGATCAGTTTGTCCTGCACGAGTCGCATAGTATGCGATGAAGGATAAACAGTGCGGTACTGTTCGATATATTCAAGAATATCAGGTGAGATAAATTCATTTTCAAGCGTAATAATATCAGATTTTTCGATAAACCGAGCCAAATCGTCGGAATTATCCCAACCTTTGTCGAAATCCGCTTTTGTCATATCGCCTGCGGGTGAATCGGAATGATTTTCTATTACCGCTACATTTAAGCCAAGTCTGTACGCCGCGGAGGCGAGCATTTTTGCCAATTGACCGCCACCCAAAATTCCGAGCGTTACCGGCATTTCTTTATAAATTCTTGATTTTAGCATAATCTCAGATTATAGTTTTTATTTAACTCAAAAAATGTAATTTGTGCGTAAATAAATGCAATTTAACTATAATTATATGACGAATTAAGTAAAAATTAAGAAAATTTTCGTAATTTTACTTGCAACTTTTTTACAGAACTTGTGTCTTTACGATAAAATAGATTTTTTGAAAATTTAAAAACGAAGGAGGAAGTCTTCAGTCTTAGACTAAGCGAATACGAATACCAGGTCCCCGCAAATCCAACTGCATACTCCGGAAATTCTGCCTCAAACGGCTTAGGCGGAAAAGTCCTTGTTCTCAATCAAAGCTACGAACCCATCAGTGTCTGCTCTGCCAAAAAAGCTTTTCTGTTGCTCTTCATGATGAAAGCCGAACTTGTCGCCGAGAAAAGGGCTCGCATGATTCGTACCGTAAGTAGGAGCTATCCATATCCGAGCGTTATTAAACTGCTCTCTTATATCAGCATTCCATACAAAAAAATAGACTTGTCGCGTAAGAATATTCTCAAACGTGATAACAACCGTTGCCAATATTGCGGTAAAAAAGCACCTGATATAACACTTGACCATATCATTCCGCGCAGCAGAGGCGGACAGGACACTTGGGATAATCTTGTCGCCGCATGTGTGCGTTGCAACAATCGCAAAGGGAACCGTACGCCCGAAGAAGCAAACATGAAGTTGCTTTCCAAGCCACGGCGACCTAATCATATTATGTTCCTGAAGCAGTATATCGGACGCACTGAGGAGAATTGGCGCCCATTTCTGTTTATGGATTAATTCTGTGCGACATATCTAAAATTTACGACTTATAATAGTCGGACGGAGCATATTCTCCGGTTTCAAAACCTCGTCAAGCTCTTCTTTAGTCATCAAATTCGATTCGAGTACCAATTCATAAACACTTTTCGTGGACACCAATGCCGCTTTTGCAAGTTTTGTACAAGCCTCGTAACCCAAAATTGGGTTCAAGGCTGTCACCAAACCTATGCTTCTGTAAACCATTTGTTTGCAATGCTCTTCATTTGCCGTGATGCCGTCAATACAGCGATGCTTGAGTGTTAGCATGCCATTGCAAAGCATTTCCATTGACTCAAACAGAGATTGAGCAATAATCGGTTCCATGACATTCAACTGTAACTGCCCTGCTTCCGCTGCCATTGTTACGACTAAATCGTTGCCTATGACTTTGAAAGCAATTTGGTTCACAACTTCGGGAATTACAGGATTTACCTTGCCAGGCATAATTGATGAGCCGGGTTGCATTGGAGGCAGATTGATTTCGCCAAGTCCCGTGCGTGGTCCGGAACTGAGTAATCTCAGGTCGTTGCATATTTTCGAGAGTTTCACGGCGAGCCTCTTAACGGCAGAGGAAAACATCACAAAGCTACCTGTATCCTGAGTTGCTTCGATTAAATCAGCCGCTAAAATAAGTTGTAAACCCGTTTCTTCGGCAAGGTATCGGGTCACGAGTTCGCTGTAACGCGGGTCGGCATTTATTCCGGTGCCAATCGCCGTACCACCCATGTTAATTTCGAGGAATAGTTTGGCGTTTTCGTGTAATCTTAGAACTTCTTCTTCGAGTGTTACGGCGTAAGCACCAAATTCTTGTCCTAAAGTCATCGGCACAGCGTCCTGCAATTGAGTGCGTCCCATCTTGATAACGTGTTTGAATTCTTCGGATTTGATTCTAAAAGACTCTATTAGCTCGAGCAAAGCTTTTTCTAATTTTTTGTAATCATATACTAAACCGATTTTAATTGCCGTCGGATAAACATCATTAGTTGATTGGGACATGTTGACATGCTCATTGGGATGACAATACTGGTATTGACCTTTTTCGAAACCCATTAACTCAAGAGCGCGATTGGCAATTACCTCGTTGGCGTTCATGTTTGTAGAAGTGCCAGCACCTCCTTGCACCATATCCACCACGAAATGAACATGATACTTGCCATTTTTCAGTTCCTCGCAGGCTCTGACGATAGCTTGCTTGACCTCGCCCGAGAGCAGTCCCAAATCGTAATTCGCCTTTGCCGAAGCAAGTTTAACTTGTGCAAGTGCAATTATGATTGAGGGATAATGCCCGATTGTGACGCCCGTAATATTGAAGTTCTCGAGTGCCCGCAAAGTCTGAATACCATAGTAATTTTCAAAAGGTACGTCGCGTTCGCCCAATAGGTCGTGTTCATGGCGAGTTTTACCCGACGCATATTGTGCCGCCGCACCAAAGACCATCGTCGTGGTTTGGCTCATTCTTCGCGAGATGACCCGTGATATACTCGACAATATTCTATGTACAATATTCGGATATTGATTTAATAGCCCGTCAAAGTCTTTTCTGTTCAGTACTAGTACTCGTGTTGCCTCGACGGCTCTTGCAGACGTGGAATGTGGATAATCGTCGAGAAGCGAACCCTCACCCATAAAATCATAGCTCTCGAATATTCTTAGTATCTGCTCCTGCCCATAAACGTCGTTTTTGAGCAATTCTACTCGACCGTCAAGTACCACATACATTGCTTTACGGGTTTCATTTTCCGCAAAAATCATTTCATTGGGCGAAAATGTTTGTTCTGTTGTTATTTTCGCTAAAATTTGAATTTCGTCGTCGGTTAACTCTTTAAAAAGCTCAATTTGCCTGAAAATTACCTGAATTCTATTTTGCATTATCATATTATAAATTCCTAAAAAACTATACAAAATTACAAAAAATTAATTTATAATAGCATATAAGTTCTATTTAGATGTAGTTAATTTTACATTAAAACTAAAAATTTATAAATCCGTTTATTATTTTATTATATTTTATTGAAAAATTCATATAGCTAATAATCTGTTTAATTTTAGGAAGTATTTATGTATAAAAAATTAATTGTACTACTTTTCGTGGCATCTGCTTTTATATTTTCGCAATTCCTTGCTTACGGACAAAGTGAGGGTGGAAGGGTATCATTCGGGTTTAATGCCGGGGGTACTAAATATTGGGGCGAATTCACAGACAATCAATTTTGGCTCGGGGGCGATATTTTCCTGCGGTATAACGTAATTCCCAATTTTTCGCTTCAGGCGACTTTCGGGCTTGCTCAACTTCGTTGGAAAACGGATAAAGACCCGCTCGCAAAATATTTGGAATATTTCGGAGCCAATGCTCAACAAGGAGATCACTATCAAGGTAATCCGAATTATCCGAGGATTCAAGAGAAAAATTCTACACGTATCAATACTTACGAACTATATGCAACGCTGAATTTATTCCCGACTCAGCGTTTTGTGCCTTATATTTTTGCAGGTGCGGGATTGATGAACTACGAACCCAAAGCAGGCGATACGGGCTACGAAGGCTCGCTACCGAATAATATTAAAAATATATATGAAAAGAATCAATTCGTTATTCCTCTTGGAGTTGGTTTCGAAATGTACCTTACAGACGACCTCGTATTGAATAGTCGTGGTACATTACGACTAACAGGTACAGACTATCTTGATGACCTATCAAAAAAAGAGTCTTCCAAAGCCGATGACGCCAACGACTTATTCATGACTTTCGGTCTTGGACTGTCTTACTACATATATGGTGATGCTGATTACGATAGGGACGGTCTCTCGAATAGCCGTGAGCGCGCACTTGGCACTGACCCGTATAATCCCGATACTGATGGCGACGGCTTGCTCGATGGCGAAGAAGTTTTCGTATATTTCACAAATCCACTCAAAGCCGATACCGATGCCGACGGGCTTACAGATTATGACGAAATTTTCGTGCATAAAACATCACCCGTATTAGCCGATACTGACGGCGACGGTTTGAACGACGGCGAAGAAATTGCACGCAGAACTAATCCTAATAACCCCGACACCGATGGGGATGGTTTACTTGACGGCGATGAAGTTCGCCGCTACGAAACAGACCCATTAAACCCCGATACCGACAGCGATACTTTGAGTGATGGTGATGAAATCTTTCTTTACAGCACAAACCCGAAAATGCGTGATACCGACGGCGATAAACTTTCCGACGGCGATGAAATCAACGTTTACAAAACTAATCCGACAAAAGCCGATACTGACGGCGACGGTTTGAACGACGGCGATGAAATCAACGTTTACAAAACAGACCCACTTAAACGTGACACCGATGGCGACGGTTTGGATGAGGGTGCCGAAATAACAACACACGGTACCGACCCGCTTAATCGTGATACTGACGGCGATGGACTTTCCGACGGCGATGAAGTTCGCAAATATACAACAAATCCGCTGAACCCCGATACTGACGGCGATGGATTGAAAGATGCAGATGAGGTCAATGTTTACAAGACTGACCCGCTTAATCGTGATACTGACGGCGATGGACTCCCCGACGGCGATGAAACCAACATTTACAAGACAGACCCACTTAAACGTGATACCGACGGGGACGGACTTTCGGATGGAACCGAAGTGTTCGAGACTCGTACCGACCCGTTGAATCCCGATACTGACGGTGACGGAATCATTGACGGCGAAGATAAATGTCCGCTTATACACGGAGTTCCCAATACAGGAGAACCCGAACGTCACGGATGCCCACCTGCTCCGAAAATCGGAACTAAGACGGACTTCCCGGACATACTTTTTATCGTCAATACTGACCAGTTCAACTATGATTTGCCGGGTACAGCCGAAAGTCTCAGGAAATTGCTCGATTACGTTAATCAGTGCGAGGGTTTGCAAATCAGAATAGAAGGTCATGCTTCGGCGGAAGGCAATCCGCGCCGCAACCAAGAACTTTCAGACCTCAGAGCCAAGAGAGTACGTCAGTGGTTGATTGAACAAGGAGTATCGGCTGATAAAATACGCGGAGCAATCGGATTCGGTTCATCGCAGCAAAAAGTTCCCGAACCGACTGGCGAAGCTCTCAAACGCATCTCGAAAGACGAGCTTGAAGCTATAAGAAAACAAAATAGACGCATCACTGTCGAAGTCGTCCGCACTTGCGACGAAGGCGCAAAGAGATAAACATTCCGGACATAACTCATAAAGAGGGCGTAAAGCCCTCTTTCCTTCTGGATGGAAATGAAAAAAGAACTAAATTTTTTATTAAAAAAATAAAAAAATTTTTACTTGCATATTAAAAATTTTGTTTATATTGGTAATGTAGGTTTTAAATATTTTTCAAAATAATCGGAGTTAATTATGAAAAAGTGTTGTCCCCCCCCCCCCGAGAGCGTACCGGCTGATGTGCGCTGCACTTAGTTTGTTATGTTTTATTGCAAGTAGTAATATGAGTAACGCTCAAAAATTATCCGGTGAAGAGCCGGTTTTACTTAACGAACCGCAGGTTTTGTGTTGTTCGTTTATTGAAATTAACTACAGACTGACGGAAGACTGCTGTGTCGAAGTTGACATTTTCAACCCGTTTTGTACTTATCCAAGGATTGTTTTTGAGCAATTTGACCCGGTGAGTATGACTTATAAGGTAAAGAAAGTACAAAGCGGTTGGAAACTGCGTGATACTGTCATTTCTCTATGGACTTTGCAGTTACCATTAGTTTTGTCAATGTCAAGTTGTCCTGGTTGCGAAATAAGAATACATTATGTTACTCGTGATAATTGCGCTGGTAAGCAGGAATTACAAATTTTGAGAATGGAACAGCTTAACCCAAGTTGTTGGTCTTGTCCTGACGACAGCATCTACTCAGAATCAATAAAGTTTGTTATTGCCACTAATGCAATGAACTTTAGGCCAAATATTGAAGATAATTGTGATACTACGTGGCGGGTTGGAATGGGGGCATGTTGGACTTCTTGGGAGTATTATCAGCTGCGAAGAGTGTGGAATGAGTTCTCGCATAATAACCCCGGCGGGGAATGGGTCATAGTTACTGATACCATTACAGTTATGGAAGTTTGCGACAGTACTGCATGTTGCTTTAACCAAATTACAGTTTGCAGAACATCCGAGGGAATTAATATCTCAATTGATTCGACCTCAACAGCTATACTGGCATGTTTATCAGCATTTTCGCGAAATCAATGGGGTTTGCCTGTCTTTTGCTTACCAGTCTGTCATTGGTTAGATGCTATCAGCGGTTATTATGGCTTTAGCATTGGTAAAAGAAATATAGACAATAGCAAATTGTGGAACAGCAATTATAAAATAAGCTCTGATATCTATAATGACAATTTAAATATTCAGATTTATTCTGATACAAGAAAACGGGCAATAATATTTATATATGATTTACTCGGTAATCAAATCTATGCCGAAGAAATAATTACTCAAATTGGTGCAACTAAGCATACAATCGAACTAACTACTTTTATAACAGGGCTTTATATATATACCATTACAATTGATGATAGGATAATTAAATCCGATAAATTCATATATCTAAAATAGCTTAGAAGGAGTTTATCATGATAAGATATTTTAGTGGATTATTATCTTTATTGTTTTTAATTCTATTCTCTTCACTCAAATCACAACCCGAGTGGGAGAGAGTTGCATTAGCAACCGGGCACTATTCATATATACGTTGTATTAATGATGTGAACTGCGTTGGTATTGCAACACATTCAGAAGGTAATGCTAAATTAATTAAAACAACAGATGCTGGAAAAACATGGTTTGATTTGTATGTCGAAAATTATGTTTTTAGAGGAGATGGAACTAGAATTTTTCCTGACCCCAGAGAGATGTGCAGTATATCTTATGTTGATGAGAATCATATCTTTATTGGTCGAAATAGAGGTTGTATTTTTGTAAGTCGTGATGGGGGAAAATCATTTGATACAGTTGTTATAGCAGAAAAAATTGACGATAAATTCGTATCCGCCTCGAGGATTTTCAATTTATATATGACTGATTCGCTAAACGGAGCGGCTCTTTCATCTCCGTATATTTGTATTACAAATGACGGATGGAAAACTTTTAAAAAAATAAAATTAAATGATTCTTTAATACCGGAAGGATTTCGTTTTACTATTGGAGGCAGTTTAACAACAACTTTCAAGTATTGGAATTCAAAATCCTTTATGATGGATTTTACTATATCTATAAAACATAGTGAAACTTCTTACGAACGTCTAAATTATGGAATTATATCAACAACAGACGGTGGCGAGACTTGGAATATGATTGATTTTATGCCAATTATACAACATAATTATATTACTATTGCCGATATTTTCTTTTTAGGTGATATTGGTTGGATAGTTGGTAATATTGTATTGAAATCCGGTTATAGTTATGACCATGCGTATGTATTTAAAAGCTATGACAAAGGTAAGACATGGAATTATATACATCGGGATTCAACAGCGCCTATGACCGGTTTTTTTAGTATATCTTTTACCGATGAATTAAACGGAACAGTAGTAGGTAGGTATGGAAAAATATTACGAACAACAGACGGAGGATATACTTGGTTTCGAGATTCATTTTTGAATTTGAGCAATAACGAAAGAAATTGGCGAATCGTCCAAAAAGTAACTTATGCCGGAGAACATGTCTTATTAAGCACTTTTGGTGACGGTCTCTGGCGTGGCACATACACACCATCCGACATAATCCACGAGCCATCAGGGATGAACACATCTATCTTCCCCAATCCCACACGCGATTACATCTACATTAATTTCAACGACTTAGATGAAGTTCATTCCCCCTCTTATAAGAGGGGGTCAGGGGGTGTTCGGATTTACAACACGCTTGGGCAATGCGTAAGTCACCTCACCCCGACCCTCTCCAAAGGAGAGGGAGTAAGAATTGATGTGTCGCAATTGCCTGTGGGCGTGTATTTAGTGCGGGTTGGCAATCGGGTGGAGAAGTTTGTGAAAGTCTAAACTATGATTTGATTGATTTTTTATGATTACATTTCCTCCCGTCAGGTGCAACACGTGCCGAGAGGTTAAGAATATGACGGCGTAGTCTTGGGTGCGAACTCGAAAAGCCAGCTTGTGTCGTTATTTACTGGCAGTTTTACCAAATATGTCATCAATAACAGCAAGCGAGTAGTTTTTATCGGGCAATAGGAGATTGAGAACGAAAACTGAATTTTTTTAAAACATTTTCAAATTTTTTTTGATTAAGGTGTAACAAAACGAACTTTCACTTGTTTGTACATATACGAAAAGTTTCAAGTTCAAAATGGAAATTTGATGTTGGAAATTTGGGACACATGGATTTTTACAGAGGTACAGAGGGGTGCAGAACCTCTCAGTTTACAATTCTAATCGGCTCACAAATCTTTGATGTTTGATTTAGATTTGTTTTAGATAAAATAAATCGCACACTTTCTTAATGTTTCCGATTGAAAATGGTCATGTAATTGACCCGGGGAATGAATTTGGTTTCGGAACGAACTTAACCGTAGAGCAATGGAAAGCGGCATTAAGGAACCATATATATTCAATCACTAATTAAGGTAACCTCTAAAAACCCGGTAGCAATAAGGGAAAAAAGTTAAATTGCAAATGCAGTATAAAAAAATACAAACAAACCCAATGAAAAATTCGAACAGACCGCCATCGCTATTATAGGTTTAGAAAGGGCAACAGCAAATATCGCTTTAAAAAACATAGTTTACAATTTGCATCAAACGATTAAGTTGCTTGAAAATAAGCAAATAGAGACAAAATTTACTTTAATATTTTAAAATAAATGGGAAAAGCACAGAAATGCAGAAAAATATAATGGAAATATCAGTAAAAAATGATTAAATATTAGTTTTTTTGAATTTTTAAATGAATAATTTCTAAAAGTTTATGGAATGACAGCTTGTTTTTTATGAATGAAAATGATTATTTTCAAAAAAGTAGTTTTTAGAGGTTACCTGAAGGTATATCATTGATAATTGACGAATATGGTGGGGAATAACAACTTTGGAAGATATTACTTTTTCATCTTTGTCATCAATATTTTATCAATTCTATTCCCATCAATATCAACTATTTCTATTTTATAGCCCATATATTCAATTTTATCGCCAATTTGAGGAATTTTACCAATTTGGTTGAAAACAAAACCCGCAACAGTCGAATAGTCTATTTTGTCAAAATCAACAGTAAAATCGGCAATTATCTCGTTAAGTGTTTCAATTGGAGCCACACCACTTACTAATACAGAATTATCATCTCGGACAAAAACATTCGGTTCATAGGTTTCACCCTCATCGGGGATTTGACCAACTATATTTTCAACTATATCATGCAATGTTATCAACCCTTCAAAACCTCCATATTCATTGACAACACAACAAATGTGAACTTTTTTCTTCCGAAATAATTCTAATACTTTTTGGGCATCTATATTCTCGGGAACAATTAATGGTTCGATAATTATTTCGCTAATATCAAAGTTCACCGTTTCTAAAATCGATTTATAAAAGTCTCTTATATAAATTATCCCTACAAAATTATCCAAGTTACCATTACAACAAAGTAATTTACTATGCTGCGTGTCGAATAATTTGATTTTTATCGCTTCAAAAGTATTATTAATATCAATCCACTCAACATCAGTTCTGTGCGTCATAATATGTTTTGCCTTTTTGTCGGCAAAATAAAACACTTTCTCGTGTATTATGTTTTGCTCTTTCTCAATCACTCCTTCTGATGATGCAATTTTCATCATTTGTCGTAATTCTACCTCAGTCAATTGCTCAGATTGTTTCTTAATCCCGATTAGTTTATTCACAAAATTTGTTGAGACAGACAAAAGCCATATAAAAGGATAAAAAACACTACTAAAATAATAAATCAATGGAGCAACTCTTACAGCAATTTTATCCGGATTGTTCAATGCAATTGTCTTGGGGACTAATTCCCCAATTACAATAGAAAAATAAGTAATGGTCACAACGGTTACTACTAATGAAATTTGTTTTGCATAGATAGATGTAATCCCAAACTTCTGAAAAAACTGAGCAACATCGTCAGCAATATTCAGACCTCCATAGACCCCGGTTACTATGCCAATTAATGTTATTCCGACTTGAATGGCAGATAAAAAATTCTCGGACTTGTCGAGCAATTTTAATGCTACTTTTGCTCCTTTCTTTCCATCAATTTTTCTTTGCTCTAATCTCGACCTTTTACTCGAAACCAAAGCTATTTCGGATAGTGCAAAAAATCCATTCAATAAAATCAATATTGTTAGAACTAAAATTTCCATATATTCCTGCGATATATCTGTAACGTTTCATAAAGTGCCAAACAAGGTTTTCGGACTTTCTCCCGGGCGGGTTTAGACATAGAAATATTCATTTTTAAGATACTCGTGACTTTCAATTCGGCGCACAAAACTGTCAATATCCCGAAAATTGTCGGCAATATTGTTACAATAATTTTAGTCCTCATCTCTCTTTTATTTATTAACTCCTCCTTCAACGCTTGAATCTTAAATATATTTTACCTGTTTTGACATCTTGCCTTACTATACAGCATAAGGGTTGAGGCTTACCGTAGTGGAAGATGTTTAACCGCAAACTTTCAAGCAAAGAACTGATGTCAAAGTTAGCATAATTTTTTTGTGCCGAAAAAAAAACCATTCTGTCAGATTAAATGTTGACTATTATAGATTATACATACATTGTAAAAAATATTTTGGTTTGCAAATTGCCAAAATGTAATGATATTATTATAACTTAGTAGAATAGCACATTATAGCAATATTGCTATTGAAATTGATACCTAATATAAACAATTGTGCGAATAATATGAAAAATGCAGACAAGTTAATCCACCGGATCAAGTTCTATCAGCTTAATGATAAAGCAGTTACGGAGGTATGCTCTCAAGTGGACATGGCAAATCGGATTGCTCTACAGTTGTACAAAATCCGATAGAAATACGGTTATTCCCATCCGGAACTTGCTGATAAACTGGAAACAACACAGTCAGTAAATAAAATCGTGTGCGAGGCAAATATAAATTGACTACATGACTTTAAGTTTTATATATTTTATTTCACCAGCGCGCACAATAACTTCACTGTCCATAAGCGCTCTTTTATCAACGGCATAGCGTAACAATAATAAACGCTCCGAGCCGCGAGGTAATTTATTGGCAATCAGCGAAATCCCGTCGGGAATTACTCCAAATCCGAGGACATCGTTATAATTTCTCACCGCAATTTCTTTAAAATCCTTGTCCAGGTATGTAATATGAATTTCAGCTTGTTTACCCATTAAAATTGGCTCGGATTTCCCTTCGACGGTCTCGACGATAAACACGTTGTATAGATTTTTAACGGGAAATTCTTTATCATTTAGATTTAATCTGAATTTTTCCGGCAATTTCACATTTACCGTAAATGACAATGAGAGTTCGTTTTTGGGCTTTTCTTTGGCGGACTTTAGAGCCTTATGATATTCTTCTGTCACCTTTTTCTCGATTTCCTTGCGAATAGCGTTATCGATTTTGGTGCTAAATTCAATTCTGTCTAATTTCCCGCCTTTTTTAGTGAGAATCTTGCCTTGATACATATTTTGAATAGATTCAATATCGCTCAACAGAATATTTTCCTGTAATTCGATGCCCATGTAAGGGTCATCCCATTCAATATCCCCGTATGTAGCAGAATATTCGTATGTGGGCAAAAGCGGTGTGTCTAAAGTGCCACCGGCATTTTTGTCAAATGTCGCTGACCTTGCTGTCGCTCTTGATTCTACAACTCCACTTGCAAGCGTTATATTAGATTGAAAACTTCCATAAGCAACACCATCAGCTGATGTAAAATCAATTGTTCCAACCATTCCCTCTGGCACTGGTAAACGTTGATGTACTCTTTGATATTCTCCCGTTTCGTTGCGAATTTCATAATCAACCGCTACAAACGAAGTATATTCGGTGAGCAAGTTATATTTCATACCAAGTTCGGTAATTAGCTCCTCAAAAGGCGATTCAGTTAAATAAAATCCTGAAAAGCCGAGATTAGAATATGTTTCGAGCATTTTGAGCTGATTGCGGGCAAATAAATATTTTACCGCCGGGGAATTGTCCATAATCCCGAATTGTTCAATGGGAATATTTACACTGAGAGTTTGGTCAGCTGTTTTGCCACGTAGTTTGATGTTTCCTGAGGGAGTCCCCGTGTATTTGCCGTAAACCACGATTGGACGCTCGGCGGTAAGGTCGAAAGGCTTTTTCGGCTCGACATCATAAGCCAAAAAGCCGTCGAATTCTATGCTAACATCGGTCATCACGGGCGATTCGATGTATTGCAAAAATCTTTTAGCCATTTCTTCTGCACCTTCGGGTTTTGTAATTATGAGGGGTTCGCCCGAGCCGGCAAAAGCCATAGCCTCAAGCAAGAAACGATTTATCGAATTTCCGATTCCGAATGTATATAGGTTAGCATTGCTCAGATTATCACGAATATAATTGACAGCTTCCTTATCAACTCCTACAAGACCATCAGTCATCACGATAATTGACTTTGAATATTCCGCATTTACCGGAGTTGCAAGTGCCAATTTGAGAGCGGGCATAATTTCCGTCCCGCCGTAGCCGTGCTTCTTGTTCACAAATGCTAAAGCATCGGCAAGATTTTTATCGCTTGCCGGAAGTGACTGTGGTGAAAATAGTTCCGTCCCCGATGCAAAAAGAATAAGATTGAACAAATCGTCGGGACGCAATCTGCGGAGTAATTGCTCCATCGCCTCTTTGGATATGCTTATGGGGAAACCGTTCATAGAGCCGGAAACATCAAGCACAAAAACATATTCGCGTGGGACAATTTCCTGCGGGCTAACTCTTTTGGGCGCTTGCACGACAAGCATGAAATATTTGTCTTGCCCGTCCTCGTGCAATATCAATCCGGTTTCAATTTTGTCGCCGACGGGAATGTAGCTTAGAATAAAATCACGATTGCCGCTTTTTACTTCGCTTTTATCGAGGGTTACTTGTATTTTGTGCGGAGAACTTTGTTTTGTGAGTATTTTATGTGAGTTTGATGCTACTGATTTAATTGGAATAAAAGTATTCAGCGTAACGTTTATATCGAAATCATACATCAAATCATCTTTTTGAGTAACATAAGTGAGTTCATCGAATGGTGAGTGGCTTTCGGGTGATTCTTTGGACAAAAATCTCGGACCAACAACAGTCGGGAACACGAACTCATACATTAAACTTTCGGGTAGCAAATGTTCTGTGTATTTCAAGGTTACGGTGATTGTGTCGCCTGGCAAAATATTTGCCACATTCATCGTGAAGACGTTCGGACGGAATTGTTCCAGAAGAGAAGTACTTCTGCCCTCTTGTCGTGCTTCTTCGTACATTTCGCGTGCTTTTTTCTTTGGATGCACTTCGGCTTTTGTAAATCTTGAACCGATTTTCATTTGCAAATCATAAATCGCCGCTCGAGTTGACGCCGGAAATACATATAGGGCTTCAATGGGCTTGCCACTTCGATTGATATAGACTTGGGTTACCGTTACATCAGCAATCATCGCCGAAATGACTACATCAGCTTTAGTCAAAAGCAAGGGGAAATTTTTCGCTTCTAATTCTTCCTGAATAAGAAAATACGATGACATGGGCTTTTCAATTTCACCGAAAATCGCTTTTTGCCCGTATGCCGTTAAGAGGAAAAGTACATTCGCAAGCAGTGTTAGAAAAACGAATCTCATTTTTATCTCCCTATAAATTTTGTTTCAATATATTAGACTACTTTTATGTGTAAAAAGTTACAGTTATATTTGTCATTCAAATATACAATGAAAAAAAGAACAGAATATAAATGAGCAAAAAAAACCAGGAATTAAAGCGGCAGTATCACCAACGCGACCGCTCGGTAAGAGTGCTGTCCAAAGATGGTCATTTTAGGGTTGTATGCGTCAAAAGTTCCCAAGCATCACGCAAAGCACAAGAAAATCACAATTTGGACAGCGTAGCTGCTTTTTTTCTGTCAAGAGCGTTGTCATCGGCATTGATGATGTCATCATTTCTCAAGGGTGAAGAGCGTGTAGTCGTAGAAGCTGACGGCTCAGGGCTAATAAGAAAAATCTTTGCCGAAGCCTTGCAATTAGGCGAAACGCGAGGTTTTGTCGAGATTAACAATGAATTTGCAGACAAAAAAATTAATGACATTTCCGAAGCATTAGGCGCCGGCACATTACGTATTTCGAAAATACTATACCACAAAGCCGAGCCGATTCAAGGAATTGTCCCCCTTGTAAGAGGGGATATCGCCGATGACTTGGTATATTACTTTGCTCAATCGGAGCAAATTCCCGCCGCAGTTGTGCTTGATACTGATTTCGACTCACACGGATTAGTTGAACATGCGGGCGGACTTATCATACAAGCCATGCCGGGCTATGATAAGAAGCAACTGCAGGAATTATTTATTATGCTGAACTCACTGTATTCTCTAACCGACTACTTCGCTCGGGGACTCAACCCATTGGAAACGCTTAGGGAAATACTGCCCTTTGAATTTGATGTGGTCAATAGCATTCAAGTGGATTTCTTCTGCCGATGCTCGAAAGAATCATTTATCTCAAAATTATTGACACTAGGACCTGACGAAATAAAAAGTATGAAGAAAAATTCACAAAATGAACTCGTTTGCAAGTATTGCAATAAGCATTATTACCTCGAAAATAAAGATTTTGACAAACTATTAGAAGAAACAATAGCTAAAACTAATTAGTTCAACTATTTAAGGGAGCTTTTATGAAGAATTTCATTAATGAATTTAAGACTTTTGCCGTTAAGGGTAATATGGTCGATATGGCTGTTGGTATAATCATAGGCGGAGCTTTCGGCAAAATAGTCAGTTCCTTGGTAAATGATATCGTCATGCCCCCAATCGGAATGTTAATCGGCGGGGTTGACTTCCCAAACCTCAGCCTAACTCTCAAAGAGGCAACCGAAACCGAAGCGACAATCACGATTAATTATGGCTTGTTCATCAATAATGTCATCGATTTCCTGATAATAGCATTTGTGATTTTCCTCGCGATTAAAGCAATGAATAATCTCAAACGCAAAAACACAATATCGGCTGAACCAGCGACATCTCCACCACCAAGCGACGAAGTCGTCCTCTTGACCGAAATCCGCGACCTATTGAAGAGATAACATTATGGACGGGACTGTGATATCACACTTAAATTCCGTCCCGTCATTCTGAGCGAAGCGAAGAATCCAATTCGGATTTACAACACGCTCGGGCAGTGCGTGAGTCACCTCACCCCGACCCTCTCCAAAGGAGAGGGAGTAAGAATTGATGTGTCGCAGTTGCCTGTGGGCGTCTATTTTGTGCGGTACGGCAATCGGGTGGAGAAGTTTGTGAAATGGTAGGCAATAATGACTTAGAGGATGACAGTTCCCCCTCATATAATAGCGGATCAGGGAGTGTTAAAATATACAACACATTCGGGCAGTGCGTAAGTCACCTCACCCCGACCCTCTCCAAAGGAGAGGGAGTAAGAATTGATGTGTCGCAGTTGCCTGTGGGCGTGTATTTTGTGCGGTACGGCAATCGGGTGGAGAAGTTTGTGAAATGGTAGGCAATAATGACTTAGAGGATGACAGTTCCCCCTCATATAATAGCGGATCAGGGAGTGTTAAAATATACAACACATTCGGGCAGTGCGTAAGTCACCTCACCCCGACCCTCTCCAAAGGAGAGGGAGTAAGAATTGATGTGTCGCAGTTGCCTGTGGGCGTCTATTTAGTGCATGTTGGCAATCGGGTGGAGAAGTTTGTGAAGTGGTAGTGATAATCGTAGGGACACAGCTTGCTGTGTCCAAACAAAGAGAGAAATTTGTATAGTGGTGAAAAAAAATTTGCATCATGCAAAAATTTTTCTTGCATCATTTGAAACTTTTTATTAATTTCGTGATAGGTATGTTTGCATTTTTATACAATGTATTGAAATGACGAAAAAACGGCAACATAACGACAGAACAAAGTACACGCAAGTGGAACTATGGAACTATGGAACTATGGAACTATGGAACTATGGAACTATGGAACTATGGAAGGACGCACCCTCAAAGTTTTATTTTAAGCACTTATACACAATTTATCCACAACTGACGGAGAGCGAACCGCACCAAACAAGCCGGGACTACAATACTAAGCATACAAAGCAAAACTT